>JAGCDY010000103.1 GCA_017650925.1 bacterium | reverse complement strand
TCCTCCAGAGTGGGCACTCCGGTCAGCAGCGGCTCCTCCAGAGTGGGCACTCCGGTCGGCAGCAGCTCCTCCAGAGTGGGCACTCCGGTCAGCAGCGGCTCCTCCAGAGTTGCCACTCCGGCCAGCAGCAGCTCCTCCAGAGTGGGCACTCCGGTCGGCAGCAGCTCCACCAGAGTCGGCACTCCGGTCAGCAGCGGCTCCACCAGAGTCGGCACGTCAACTGGCAGCGGCAACACTACCAGAAGAGTTAACAATCCCAGTGTCATCCGTACCGGAACAGGCAGCGGAACGCGCTCGGGCAGCGGAACGCGCTCAGGCAGCGGTTCTACCATTCGTTCCGGAAGCGGAACGCGCTCCGGCAGTGGTTCGAACATTCGCTCTGGCTCCAGCAGCGGAATAAGGTCTTCCTTCTCCAGCGGTGCGGCCAGAAGCGCTTCCACTATCGGAAGCGGCTTGAGAGCCAGCACTCCTTCCATCGGCAGCGGAGCCCGCATGGGTTCTTCTATTGGCAGTGGCGCGGCCAGATCAGGCGCGTCCTTGGGCGGAGGCGCCAGATTAGGCGGCGGTGGCGGAGCCCGCATGGGTGGCGGAGGCGGAGCCCGTATGGGCGGCGGAGGCGGAGCCCGTATGGGCGGCGGAGGTGGCCGCGGCGGCCGCAGGTAATCGAACCGCAAAAAAGCGGCTCCCTTTTTGGGGAGCCGCTTTTTTGTTTCACGGACTACGCGTGCGTGGCCTTGATTTGCGTCCTCCGTGAGTTCACTGCGGGACCCCCGCCGACTTCAGCTCAGAGGCAAAAGTAGCGGGCGAAAAAAAGCACATACCCCATAGCGAACTCACGGAGGATTGCGGGATAGAGAAATTGAGCGCGTAGTCCGTGAGCGAGGGGTATGTGCTTTTTTTCGCTTGCTGATTAAGCTTATGTCAGTCTTCGTTCGAGTGCTGCAAGTGATTATCGCCGGCTTTAGAAGCCGGCTTGTGCACCGGCTTATATCTCCGCTGCCCATTCGCAGCAGGCTTTTTGTCCTTGTTGATCTGATCTTCCCTTACCAGCATCGGATCGAACCAGAATGATTTATCGGCTTCGCCGCCATCAAGGTTCACGGTCTCAAGCCGCAGGATATCCACGTTGCTGACGTCGATATCGAAAGAGTGGGCGTTGTCATTTTTGGTTTTGCCGCTCCAGATCTTTTTGTCGTCGCCGTAGACTTCGTACTGGACATTGCCTTTCTTGCCGCGCTCCATGCCAAATTTCCCCTTGAAGCGCTTCCAGCCTCTGCCGAGGTGGTAGATGTAATAAGTGGGGGCCTGGGCGGTCAGGCAGTCGCTGTAGACCGCGTCCCTGGCCGCGCCGCTCTTGGCTTCCGGTTTGTCAAGGCTCCTCGATTTGGCTTTGTCCCATTTGATATAGGCGAGGTAAACGTTCGTGACGTCCATGTCGACTTCTTCTATCATGATCGGCTTCGGACGTTCGCCGTGCAGACTCATGAAGAATTCCCATTCGTTGGTGGTGAAGAATTCTTTCCTGACGTCATGGCCGGAATGCGCGGAGAGCCTATCTATGAAGAAATTGATCTTCTCGTTCTGGGTATTGAGAGGCTGGTGCTCCATCTGATGGAAATCGCGGAAGGTCTTCTTTACGTTGTCCCAGCCTAATTCCTCGCCCATGTCCCACATCTTTTGCGCGTACTGCCACGGACCCATCGGATAGCCGTCGTCCTTTTCCTCCTTGACTGCCTTCAGAAACCAGCGGTGGCCGTTGGGAGTAGGTCCCGACCATTTGAGGTCGTCCACAGTCAGGCCGGGGGCTTCCACGGCGTACATCTGCATCAGGGCGTGCGTGTACTGGTGTCCGGCGGGGGACCAGAGCGCGTTGTTGTAGTTGTGCGCGCCCTCGTGGACGAAAACGCCGGAAACGAGGTTTTCCTTCGCGTGCTTCCAATTGTCGGAATAGAAGCCGGGCGTCACGAGGATCGGGCAGCCGGACCAGCCGCCGGCTCTTATTGACCAGTGGATGGGCGTCCAAATGGGGAACATCTCCATGGCGCCTTCGGGAGCCCAGCCCGTGAGGTCTTTCATGGCGGCGAAAGCCATCTCGGTGTTGCGGACCATGGCTTGTACTACCGCCGGTCCGCCGACTCGAGCTATGATGTCTTTGTAGAGGGGCAATATCACATATTTGCCGCGGAAGGTCGTCACTTCGTGGTTCTCCTCGAAGGAGAGATCGTCGAAGAAGACTTTGCCTTTGCTCATGCCTCCCTGGTTGTCCTCGATGTCGAGATCGCCCAGACGGCAGACGATCTTTACTTCGTGCGTGTTGCCGGTCATGACGTCGACCTTGAATTCGCGCCAGCCGGCGTTCGGGTCGGAGCCCACGGCCGGGCCGGTCTCGCTCTTGGCATTGATGTATCCGCCGATCGTCGCCATGCAGTATTCGCTTTCGCCGCTTACGCCGCTGCACCTGATGTAGCCTTTCAGTACGTAGGGCGTGAAAGGCTTGACTTTAATTACTTGGAACCAGTAGGCGTTGCAGAGTTCCTTGCTGGCGATGGAAACGCAAGGCGAGCTGCCCAGGCCCGCATCCTTTTCGTAGGTGAAGATCGCGCTGCCGGAGGAGCCCCAGAAATCGGGGGTGTCGCCGCCGGAATTGAAATTGCCGTTGCGCAGCCCGACTTGATTGAACTGCTTGATGAGCTCAGGTCCGGTCTTGCCGCCGGGGCTCACCGCGACGGCCCTGACTTTCGCGGAATCGTGCAGAACGAGGTCGCCTGTGTAAGTGGTTGAGCTGGCATCGGCAGGGGAAGAGTCGAGCGTATAGTGGATAGTCGAACCGTCGGTCGGCATGGCGAAGATGACTCTGGTCGTTCCGATGAAATACTCGTCGCCGGCGACTATTTGAGGCGGCATCGGCGGAAGGTCCGCGCGCTCCAAGGGCGCGAGGTTCGTAATTGTGGTGGAATTCCAGTTGTTGCTGGTGGCCTTCATGAAATAACGGTAGGCCACCTCCGCCGGGGTGGGGACGGCTAGCGAAACGTTGGCGGCTGCTAAAAGAAGGAGGGCCGCGAGTAATCCTGATTTAGTCATGCCTTTATTTTACCAAAAATAAAGCCGCGCCCTGTCAACTTCCGCTCGTTGAAAAATATCCAGTCTTTTGCTAGAATGAATCATAAAATGAAAATTGAAAATTTAACAAAACACCAATAATATTTGGAGGCAAAAATATGTTACGAGTTCTTTTAGCGGCTCTTCTGGTCTCATTGGTCTTAACCGGTTGCGGAAAAAAGGATGATCCGAACGCCACCGAGATCAACCCCTGGGGTCTCTCCGATGACGGCGCCATCCTTGGCAGCGGCGGAAGCAGCGACTACATGCCCGGCGACATGCCGTTAGGCGACGCTTCTGGCGCGACTTTCTACGCTCCCGGCCAGTATCCCGATCCGGCCATCGCCGCCGAGGCTCAGGCCACTCTGCGCACACTGTACTTCAAGTACAACAGCTATGAGATCCAGCCCGCCGAGGAATCCATCCTTCAGGGCGTCGCGGCTTTCATGAAGAAGTATCCCAAGCTGGCCCTCAGGGTGGAAGGTCACTGCGACGAACGCGGCACTGACGAGTACAACATGGCTCTCGGTTCCCACCGCGCCGGCGCCGTCAGGGAATACCTCTCCAACCTGGGCGTTCCCCTTCAGCGCATGGATATGATCAGCTACGGCGAAAGCCAGCCGGCCGTCTCCGGCAGCAACGAAGCGGCTTACGCCAAGAACCGCCGCGCCGAGTTCAAGATCGGCGACATGCCCAGATAAGTTAAAGTTCTTCTTTAAAAGGCCGGGCCGCAAAAGGCCCGGCGCTTTTTTATATTCAACGGTAGGTAATTATGCTGTCCATAAAGAATATCTTCGCGCTCTCCGTCTCGGCCGCGCTTCTTCTGGGATGCACGACTCCGGACACCGTAACGCCGGAACAGATTCAGATAGCGAAGCTCAGGACGGAGCTTAACAGAACGACCTCCGACACCAAAGGCCTCGTCAATCAGGTAGAAGATCTTAACGCGCGCTGCAAAACTTTGGAGAGTGAGAACGCGAGCTTAAGGAGCATGCTCAGCCAGACGCAGGGCTCCCTGAGAGACGTTTCCTCCAGAGTTTCCGAAACGCAGCAGGGCCTAGCCCAGCTCTCCAAGACTTCCTCGCGCACCGAGGACATCACCGCTCTGAACAAGGCTTACAATCAGATCGTCGCCCAGATGAAGACGATGAACGAGTCGCAGCTCGAGTCCCAGCGCAAGATCGACAAGAATCTCCAGGTGATCCAGGGCGACGCGAAGACTCTGCAGAGCTACATCAACGAGAATCGCACGAAACTTGCCAGCCTTGAATCGCGCATTTCCGAAGTTGATTCCCGCGCCAGGGCCGCCGCGCAGCGCGCCGCCAGCGCGCCGTCGCAGACTTCTTCCTCCTCATCCTCGCAGAATATCGTGAGGACGGGAAAGCCCAGTTCCGCCAACATCTCCTACGATTCCCTTTACGAGCACGTGGTGGCGGCAGGGGAGAGCATTTGGATGATAGCCAAGGATTACGGCGTTTCCATCACCGACATTTACAACGTCAATCCCGACCTTACCTCCACTTCCCTCAAAGTCGGACAGAAAATCAGGGTCCCCAAGCGTCTGGATCAGTGAAAAAGCAAGGATGGCGAACTATCCCTCGATATCAATAGTTCTGCCTCTCTATAACGGGCGCCCTTTCATCGAGGAGACCCTGCGCTCCGTGGAGGCGCAGACGTTCACGGACGCCGAGCTGATTGTCATTGACGACGGTTCATCCGACGACGGCGCGGCTTTCGCGGAAAAGATCTGCCGCGAAAGCGCCTCTGCCGTCCTGCGCTCAATGAAACTGATAAGCAAGCCCAACGGCGGCGTCGCCGAGGCCAGGAACGTAGGCATAAGGGAAAGTTCCGGCAAGTACGTCGCGCTCCTCGACCAGGACGACCTTTGGGAAAAGGACCGTTTGGAAAAGATGGCGAATGCCTTGGAAGAAGGGAAGGCGCGCTGGGGTTATTCCGCCTTCTACCGCTTCTACGCCGACGGAAGAAAAATATTGAAAGACGACGGCTCCAATGAAGGAGCGGAAACGCTTGTGAAAATAGTGGAGGGAAAGCTTTTCGTGCCGCCCGCCGCCTCACTCATCGAAAGATCGTTGCTTGAGGAATGCGGCGGCTTCGTTCCCGCCTTCGCCCCCAGCGACGACTGGGACCTCTTTTTGAAGCTTGCGGAAAATGAGAAGGGTGTGTACGTAAAGGAACCTCTGGTAAGATTCCGTTCGCACAAGACCTCCACCGGCAAGAAGCAGAGGGACAAGATATTCATGGCGCAGGAGGAAGTGCTGAGGTTGCACGAGGAGAAGCTGAAAAGCCTTGTTCCCGACAGCGCGCTCAGTTTCAGGCGTTCCAGGATCTATTTCCACCTCGCCCAAACTTACGCTGAGAAAAAAGACAAATTGAAAGCGAAGCAATATTTCAAAATGGCTCTAAAGGAAAGGCCGTTCCGTGTGAAATGCTGGTCACGGTATCTTAAATTCCTGCTGGGATTCTGATGAACATAGTTTTGACCAGATTGCAGAATATCGGCGACATGCTGACTTTCATTCCGGCTTTGAGGACGCTGAGGCAGGCGCTCCCGGAGGCTAAGCTTATCGTTTTGGCAAAGCACAAAGGCGGCCTTGAAGTTCTCAAGAACTGTCCGTATTGCGACAAAGTGGTCGTCGCTCCCAAGCGCGGGGCGATCCTGGACAAATTCAGGATGCGGAGGGAACTGAGGGAATTCGGCCCGATAGATTATTTCGTCATTTCCCCGCAGGACCTCGGAAGGGTCCCCTGGGCGCTCTTTTGCGGAGCAAAGCACATAAGCGCCTATCCGGCTTTTGTGAATTACGGCGAGATCAGAAGGGAGAAGATGGTTAGCTTCATCGATCTGCCCTGCGTTTACGACCAGAGCCTGACGGAAATAGAGAACTGCCTGAGGCCCGTCGCCAACGTGCTCGACGATCTTGGGGTCCCTCTTCCCGAGAACTACTCCCTGACGCTGGAATTCTCCTGGTACACCGCCGACGACATAGCGGAGGCCAGGAGGCTGCTCCGCTCTTACGGAAAAGAACCGGGCGAGGACTATGTCGTGATGGCGCCGATATCCAAACGTTCCGCCAAGAATTGGCCGAGAACGCGCCTAATTAGGCTTATGAGGGCCATGCAGGAGGAATGGGGTGTAAAGATATTCCTTTTGGGCGGAACGGCGGAAAAAGCGGAGCTGGACGACTTGGCAAGAGAAGCTGAAGGCGTCGTTAACCTGGCGGGAAGGACGACGCTCGCCCAGACGGCCGCCGTGATGGCGGAGAGCGTTTTCTTTTTCGGCGTCGATTCCGGCCCGGCTTTCATGGCCACCGCTCTGGGGCTTCCAAGCGTAGTGCTCTACGGCCCGGCGGATTTTTACCGCTGGCGTCCGCCCGTCGTCACCAGTCAGCGTCTCAACCTCTTCAAGCCTTTCCCCTGCAGCCCCTGCCGCGAGCAGGTCTGTCCGAGGGAGAACGCCTGCCTTGGCGCCATCGGCTATGACGAGGTCTGGCAGGCCTGCAAACGTTTCTACGGGCCGCAAAAGGAAGAAGGAGAGCTGAAGCAATGAAGATCTCCTGGCAGTTCTACAAAGACGGCGAAAGCGTTTTCCAGCCCGGTTTTCTTGAGGATCCGGAGACTGTTTTGAATTCCTCCGCCCAGCTATTGAAGAGCAGCGGCTATCATCGTTTCGTCTATCGTCTTGACGACAAGCTCGTGAAGGCTTTCACCTTCTCGAACTTTATCGAGAAGCTGAAATGGAAGAGAGGATTCTCCGCTCCACAGAAAGAGTGGAACATCCTGAAGGTGCTCTACAAGGAAGGCATCAGCGTTCCGGAACCGATCGCCATAGGGTTTGCAGAAGAGAACGGAAAAATAAAAGTCTGGCTCGTTTCCCGCTTCATAACTGACTGCGTGACTTACGACGAGATGCGCCCCGACTGGAAAGCGCCCGGCGCCAAAGAGCAAGTGGTGAAATTAGCCGAGCTAATTTCCGGCATGCACGCCGCCTTCGTCGTTCACCGCGATCTCCACGCCGGGAACCTTCTCTGGCAGCAGACGGAAAAGAAGTGGTACCTCACCGATTTCCAGCACGCCAGAAGGGGATTCTGCACCAGGGTCCAGCTTGAGGAGGATCTGACGCAGCTGCAGCACTGCCTCGGCAAAAAAGTTCCCGTGAGAACGCGCGTGGAATTTCTGAAAGCCTACATTTGGAATTTCGCCGTGATAACGGAGACCACCGAGACGCATAGCCGCCGCGACTATCACAGCGTCTGGCACGAGGTCGCCGAGAACCTGAGAGGCTACGACCTTGCGCAGGCCAGATCCAGAAGCCGCCGCGCTTTCAAGAGCAACCGCGATTTCGCGCCGCTTGTCGTCTGGGAGGGCGGGAAAGGCTTCATGCGCAAAGGCGAGTCCAGACTTCTCGTAGACGACGTCTGCGCTCTTCTGGATAAGCGCGAATGGCGGAACGAAAAATACATCACGCGCTTCGAGAGGAAGGGGAATTTCTGCTTCGCCATTTACGACCATCCCCAGGGCAGAGTCGCCATCGAATATGAGCAGACGGGTCTTTCGTTTATTGAAAAGCTCTTGCCATTCAAACGCAAGGACAGGCGCATTTGGCGCGCGGCCGCCAGGCTGTCTCTCCTGCACATACCTTGCGAAAGACCGCTCCTAATTGGCCGCTCAGCGCATTCTTTGGCCTACGTCTATCTCGTCCGCGGCGTCTTCAATTTCAGGGAAGCCTTCCAGATGGCGCAAAATGATCCTGCCAAGAAGGAACAGCTGCTGATTAAGCTCGCGAAGCTTGCGGCTCGCATGCACAACTGCGGGATCGTCCACGGCGGCTTCAGCTGCGAAAACTTGTCAGTTTCGGAAGACGGCGCCGTGTACATCAGGGATCTCAAGAAGACTCGCTTCACGAACAGCTGCTCTTGGTTCGGAAGAGTCGACGATCTGGCAAGGCTTCTCGCTTCCTCCGGATCAGCGCTCTCGTATTGCGAGCAGAGGCTCTTTTTGAGAACTTACCTCGGCAACCTCGTGGAAGACGTCGACGCCAGACTGCTAATCACAGACGTCGCTTACAAAGCGGTCGTTTTAAGCGAAGAAAATGAAAGATGACGAACTGCTGGAGACTAAGCTGACGGGCGAACCGCCCTGGAAGCTTGTAAAGAGGACGCCTCTCGTAGAGTGTCCCTGGCTCTCCCATTACGCCGACCAAATAATCTGCTCCGACAAAAAGGAGATCGAGTTCCACGCCATCGAATACCCTATGCCGGTCGTGGGTGTTCTCTTGATCGACGACCAAAACAGGGTGCTTTTGACCAAACAATACCGCTATATGGTGAAAAGCTACGATTGGGAGCTTCCGGCCGGCAACGCCGATCCCAAGGAAGACCTGGAAGCGGCCTGCCGCAGGGAAACGCTGGAGGAGACCGGCTACGCGATGAAGGAATGCCGGCTCGTTAAGACCTTCTATCCTCAGATTGGCCGCAGCAACCACTGCTTCACCCTTTTCGTAGGGACATATCCGGAAAAAGTCAGCGAAGACTATGACAGAGGAGAGACTTTCGGCCTCAAATGGTTCACAATGGAAGAAGCTAAAGCGCTCGCCGAAAGCGACAACTGCCGCGACGGTTTCTGCCTACTTGCTCTGAACATGTGGTTCGCAGGGCTGCCTATTTGACTTCCAGAGGCGATTATAGTACCATACTAAACGCTGCTCATGAAAGACTGAGTAGCGATTAGAATTTACCTTTAAAGGTAGGTAAGTTTACCAGAGCGCGGGTGGTGGAATTGGTAGACACGCTAGCTTGAGGGGCTAGTGGGATTAAACCCGTGCGAGTTCAAGTCTCGCCTCGCGCACCATTTCTTCAGGATCAATATGTCCTTTGAAAAACGCATGTTTTTCAAAGGTTTTTTTTTACCCTAAAACAAGGAGAAAAGCATGAAAAAAGAAAAAAAGACCGGCAAAGCCGTCGACATCGCCGCCGCCATCAAAGCGCTGCGCAAAAGGGCAGGCAAGAATCCAACCGTCCCTGAGATCAGGGATGAGATGAAAAAAAGCGGAAAAAGATGATATGAACCTCAAATCTGTCCAAGATTTGGGGTTCAAATTCTTATTCTTCCCTGAGCCAGACGATCACGCTGCCTGGTTCGCGGTTGTCCCAGGCGTAGTAGGGGACGGCTTTGAAATCGACTTCCTTGCCTTTTATTGGCTTTGTGGTGTAGAGAGGGGAATTATCCTTGGCGGTCTCTTCCAGGATGGCTTTGCCGTTAAGCGTCGTTACGCCGCCCAAGAGGTTGGGTTCGAACTTGGCTTCGATCTTGCTGCCTTTGGGAAGCATGAGTTTGTCGAGGTCGTTGGTCGCGTTGTCGCAGGTCTCAAGGCAGTAGACGACGGGGCCTCTCTGAAGGGCGACGCGGCCCACAAGTTCCTTGGATCTTTGGTTGGCGTAAATTCTCTCCGCCGGCATGTCCATTTCGAATTCTATTTTGTCGCCTTTGCTCCAGTTCCTCTTTATGACGAGGTAGCCTTTCACCATGGGTGCGCTGAATTTCTGTCCGTTGACGGTCAGGTTGTAGTGGCGGCACCAGTAAGGGTGGCGGAGGGCTACTTCGAATTCGCCTTGCTTTTCAGGGTCAACGCTGACAGTGACCTTGCCGTCCCAGGGGTAGTTGGTCTTTTGTTGGATCTTGACTTTATTGTCTTTCAGGGGGACTTCCGTTTCGCTTCCGATGAAGAGGTTAAGGAAGACGGAGTTTTCTTTCTTGGCGTAGATGTAGCCGCCGATAGAGGCCACGAAGCGGGCCTGGTTCGGGGGGCAGCAGGAGCAGCCGAACCACTCCCTTCTGTGAAGGTCGGGATGCTCATGCCCTTCGCGCATGTGGTCCCTGGGTTTGCCGGGCTCGGGGTCGAAAGTCAGAAGCTGGTTGTTGTAGAAGAAAGATTTTCCGTCTAGGGAAACGCCGGAAAGGCCGTTGTTGTAGGCGATCTTTTCGAGGATGTCCGCGTATTTGGCTTCGCCTGTAAGAGCGAGCATGCGGTGGCAGAAGAAGGCGTTCGCGATGCCGGCGCAGGTCTCGTTGCAGATATGGGAAGTGGGAAGGACGTAGTCGCCCTCGAAGCCTTCGTTGCCGAGGTACGGTCCGGCGCCACCAGTTATGTACATCTTGCGTTCGCAGACGCTGCTCCAGAGTTTTTTGCAGGCTTCGAAGAGGCCAAGGTCTCCGGTCTCCCTGGCGACGTCGGCCATGCCGCTGTAAAGGTAGAGCGCCCTGACGGCGTGGCCAACGGCTTCGTCCTGTTCACGTACCCTTTTGTGGATCTGATGGTAATTCTTGTCGCGCTGCCAAAGGTTGGTGTTGCCGCCGCGCTTTCCTTCTTCCAGGGCGAAATAAAGCGGTTCCTTGCCTCTTTCATCGAGGAAGTAGAGCGCTTGGTCGAGATACTTTTTGTTGCCGGTGGCCTTGTAAAGCTTGACAAGGGCCAGCTCGATCTCCTCGTGGCCGGGGTATCCGCGCATCTGACCTTCCTTCGTTCCGAACGTTTCGCAGATCAGGTCGGCGTAGCGGCAGAGGCAATCCAAGAAATCTCTTTTGCCGGTCGTGTAGTAGTGGGCGACGGCCGCTTCCATAAGGTGCCCGGCGCAGTAAAGCTCGTGGTTGTGCCTTAAGTACTGCCACTTTCCTTTGGGATCGGCGTAGTGGAAGTAGGAGTTCAGGTAGCCGTTGGTCTCCTGCATGGCGATGATGTCGGCGACAACTTCGTCGAGCGTTTTCCTTAGCTCGGGGTCGGGAGTGGTCTGCAGGGAATAGTAGCCGGCTTCCAGCCATTTGGCGACGTCGGAATCCCAGAAAATGTGGCGGCCGCCCTTGTATTCCGGCTTGAAAGCGTCAAGGCGTCCGGTCTCCTTGCACATCTTGTAGTTGGCCGGGATGCAGCCAACTCTGTTCGCTTCGATCCTGGGAGTCCAGAAAGGATCGTTGATCTTGACGTCTTTGAAAAGCACCGGCTCCTCCGATTGGGGCAGAACCGCCGCGAACAAACCAATCGAGCAAACCAGTGAAAAAACGGGAAGAATTCTTGTCATCGTGCATCCTTGAATGTTGGTTGTAAAAACTGTCGTACGACCAGAAGCGATTATAACAAATTTTGTTAGGGCGCCTCTCCTTCAAGAATCGGGAACGATTATGGTATAATCAATATTTAGTAAAGATTTAAGCGAATGAGCAAGATAAGAAGAACCATAGAGGCGATGCAGGGCTATGTTCCGGGAAGGCAGCCGTCGGGCGCCTTTGTGAAGCTGAACGCCAATGAGAACCCTTATCCTCCCTCGCCGAAGGCGCTGGAGGCTTTGGGCGCAGTCGGCCCCGACAGCTTCCGCCTTTATCCTTCCTCCACTGCTGACGAATTGAGAAAGACGGCGGCGGAGGTGTTCGGCGTGCCTTTCGGCTGCATAGTGGCCGGAAACGGCAGCGACGACATCTTCACGATGATCATACGCTCGATCTTAGACGAGGGCGATACGCTCGCCGTCGTCGATCCGACCTATACGCTCTATGAAACGCTGGCCGAGATCCAGGGCGCCAAAACGGAAAAGCATCCGCTCAAAGGTGACTATTCTTTGCCGGAAAGCTTTTTCGAGAGCGAGGCGAAGCTGAAGATCCTGCCCAATCCCAACGCCCAGACCGGCACGCTCTTCCCGAAAGAGGATATCGCAAGGCTGGTTGAAAGCGCGAAAGGGATAGTGGTCATCGACGAGGCTTACGCTCTTTTCGCCGGCAGCAACGCGATAGAGCTTCTCCCGCGTTGCCCGAATCTCATAGTGACGAGGACGATGTCGAAGTCGCACTCCCTGGCCGGACTGAGGGTGGGATTCGGTTTGGCGAGCGAAGAGATCATCTCCGCCCTGATGAAAGTGAAGGATTCCTACAACCTGAACGGCGCTAGCCAGAAGGCGGCCAGGGAAGCGTTGCTCGACAGGGAATACACGTCAGGCGTGATCAAAAAGATCGTCGAAACGAGGGATGATTTCGGAAAGGGGCTCGCGGCCATCGGTTGGGTCGTGACGCCTTCCTCAGGAAATTTTCTCCTGGCGACGCCGCCGTCGGGCGACGCCTGCAAAATCACAGATTATTTGGAAAAGAACGGCTATCTGGTCAGGCACTTCGATACGCCGCGTTTAAAAGATAAGATTAGGTTCTCCATCGGTAAGAAGGAACAGATGGACGATCTTCTAGAACTACTGAAAAAACATACAGCGAGGTAAAAGCATGATTTTGACACCGAAAACAGTCGGAATAGTGGTTGGCGTCGTTCTCGGCACATCCCTTGTCGCCACCGCCCTTCCTCTCGTGCGTTCGAATTATGACGTGAACGGCCAGGCCAGTTTCAACAACGTGCCCGTTCTGGGAGCAGAAGTCTGCCTCATCAATTCCAACGCCTATGCGAAACTGGCGGCCTTGGAACAGGAGAAGATCGGACTGGCGGAAGCGAACGAAGACGCGATCTACCGCATACTGCAGTCGGAATTCGCGGAAAAGGCCCAGAAGGCTCTGGAAAAGTACAAAGACGAGAACAAGGAGCCCGAAACGAACGAAAAGAAAGAAGCGGACACCAGCAAGCTTCCCAGCGAAGACGAGCAGGCCGAAGTCGCCAAGCGCGTGAAGAACTACAAAGAGAACGCTCTCTACTGCCGCAAGAGAGCCCAGGAATCCCAGGCCGGGCGCGCCATGTACGAAAAGGGTGCGGAGTTCTGGGAAGCCAAGCTTGAGACTCTGAAAGAAAAAGGCCGTTTGGTCTTCGACGAGGCGAGCTTCAACTATTCCGTCGAGGAGAAGCAGTACGCCGGACTTGGCGACGAACCGGTGCAGATCGTCACGAAGGTCCAGCGCGTGACTCCCGAAGAGCTGGCCGTCATGAACGTTCTGGAAGTTCCTCCTGAAAAGCAGAAGAAGCCCAAGACTAAAAAGCCTGCCGTTTTCGACGCCGGAGCCTTCATAGACACCAACGCCGTCAGCAAGGCCGCCGCCCAGTGCTTCGAGCAGATCAAGGAGAGCTACAACACCATCAACGCCAAAGAGGAGGAGCTCATCGTCCAGGGACAGATAGAGAAGGTGATGTCCGACGAGAACGGCGCTTTCAGCTTCAAGAACCCAGCCATCAGGCCCGGAGTCTACGGAGTCTACATTGAGCACAACACCCTGACTCCCACAGGCGACATTCTGCCCGTGCGCTGGCTTGTTCCGGTGGACATTAAGAAGAAGCTGATCCCATGGAAGAGGGTGACGACCGTTTCCCTTGATGAGAAGAACATGGACACGGAAGTCATTAGTTCCGAACTTATCCCGAGCAAGAAAGACATCTACAAAAAATTACTCAACGATCTCAAGGCGGAAGCCGCCAAGATAAAATAAACATGGAAACGAAATCCCGCACCTCAGAAATAGTCCGGAAAACCGCCGAGACCGACATCCGTCTTTTTTTGAACATCGACGGAAGCGGCAGTTACGAAGTGGATACCGGAGTGCCTTTTCTCGACCACATGCTTGAGCTTTTCGCCAAGCACGGCTGCTTCGACCTCAAAGTGAAAGCCCAGGGCGACACGAAGGTCGACGACCACCACAGCGTCGAGGACATCGGCATCTGCTTAGGAAAAGCCCTCAAGGAAGCTGTCGGCGACAAGGCCGGCATTTACCGTTACGGTTTCATGCTGCTTCCCATGGACGAAGCCCTGGCGGAAGTGGCTCTGGATTTCAGCGGACGTCCGTTCCTCGCCTGGAACGTCGCGTGGCAGCAGGAGACGATAAAGACTTTCCAAACTTCCCTCGTCGAGGAGTTCTGGCGGGCCGTGGCCGTGGAGGCCGGGCTTGACCTGCACATAACGGCGCGCGCCGGCAAGGACGCCCACCACGTTTCCGAGGCTATTTTCAAAGGCACTGCCAGGGCGATGCGCTCGGCCCTTTCCTACGATCCAAGGAGCAAAGGCATTCCAAGCACTAAGGGAACTCTTTAATGGCTGATAAAAAGGAACAAAAATGGTCCTTTTTGGGCCTCGTTTTCGGCAAGACCCTCAGCATGAGGGTCCTGAATTTCTATATCCTGAACTCGGTTTTTATGACTTTCATCATGGCCCTGGTGGTTTTGACCTTCATGATGGTCATGGGAAGTCTTCTGCAGGTCTTCGAGCTCGTTCTGAAGAAGTTCGACGTCCTGACCATTCTTGAATTTATCGGCATAGTGATGGCCCAGGTGCTCTGCTACGCCCTGCCGTTCTCGGTCGCCGGCGCGAGCCTTCTAGTTTACAGCCGCTTCTCAGCTGACGGCGAGATCACCGCCATGAAGGCGACCGGCGTTTCCATTTTCCGCATTGCTTTCCCGACCATCGCTCTCGCCACCGTTATCGCGATCCTTTCCTTCTACGCTCACAATAACGTTCTGCCCCTGGCTTTGCAGAAGCAGAGGGAGCTCGTCGCCAACTACGACGTCGAAGATCCGATGGCTCTCATCGAGACGGGCACCTTCAAGGCGATAGGACCCTATCGTATCAAGATCGGCGAAAAGCACGACGAGGAACTCAAGGATATCGAGCTCATAGAGGATCTTTCCACGCATTACCGCAACATCAAGGCTAAGGAAGGCCGTCTGCATTACCAGCGCGCCCAGTCCAAGCTCCAGCTTGAGCTGAGCCAGGTCACGACCGAGGAAAGGGACACGCGCCGCACCAATTCCTTCCTCATGTCCCAGGCCGGCCGCGTCATCATCCACTTCTATCTCGATCCCAAGAAAAAGCAGATAAAAGAGGAGACCGCCCAGCAGATCCGCAGGGATCCCAAGGGCCTCGTTACGGAAGACATCAGGGAAATGATCGCGGACCGCGAGAATCTGATGCTTAGGAACGCCTGCCGCCGCGAGCCAGGCTTCAAGCAGCTTTCCGATGCGGAAAAGGACGAATACGTAAAGAAGCTTTCCAAGGAGAAGAAAGCGGCCCTCATAGCGCAGGCCAAAAAGGACATCAGGAAAGGCAATATTCTCTGGCTCAAACTGAAAGTCAAAAAGCCTTTCCGCCAGATGCTCTCCAAAGTTGGCATCAAGAAGATGAACGACGCCTGGGTCGCGGCCGTCAACGAAAAGAGCTACGAAGAGATGATCGCCGCCCTAAAAGAAATAGACGGGCAGAACGGCGACGTCACGAAACCTTTCGAGGAGTGGCACGACACTTGGCTGCAGTCCTTCCACAACAATATGGACTACCGCAGCCGCTATCTCACGGAAATAAACAAGCGCGCGGCCTACGCCTTCGCGTCCATCGCTTTCGCGCTCCTGGGCATCCCGCTGGGGATCCGCGCGCACAGAAGCGAGAAGACCATCGGCTTTTTGATCTGCCTGGCACTTATCGCCCTGCATTACTCCCTCATCATCCTGGTCGAGACCTTCAAGGAGAATTACTCCCTCTACCCATACCTGTGCATCTGGTTCCCGGACATTCTGTTCGTGATAGCGGGTCTCTTCTTCATGTGGCGCAACCATAAGTATTCTTAAAGATCATGCTTATTGCGCTGGATGAAAACATTAGGGAAGCGCAAGCTTCCTTCTCTTCAATTGGCGTCGCCAGAACTTTCCGTGGCAGGCCGCTAGACATTTCCGCCGTAAAGGACGCCGACATCATCTGCGTGCGCTCAGTCACGAAAGTGGACGAGGAGTTCCTTAAAGCCGCGCCGAAAGTGAAGTTCATCGCCACCGCGACCAGCGGCAGCGAGCACCTGGACAAGGAGGCCCTGAAAGCTCACGGCATTCCCTGGGCAGCCGCCAAAGGCTCCAACGCCGTTTCCGTCACGGAGTGGGTGATGGCGGTTCTTCTTCTGCACGCCTGCCGCAACAAGCAGTCCCTTTCGGGAAGATCGATCGGCATAATCGGCGTCGGCGAAGTAGGCTCCAGAGTCGCGAAGTATTCCGAAGCTCTCGGCCTGAAGCCCGTGCTTTGCGATCCTCCGAGAGCGGAGCGCGAGAAAGATTTCCAAAGCGCCTCCTATGAGGAAGCACTCTCCTGCGACATAATCACGCTGCACACCGACCTTACGACCGAAGGCCCTTACAAGACTTACCATCTCATCGACGCGGAAAAACTTTCCAAGATCAAGGAAGGCGCGGTCCTCATCCAGGCCTCACGCGGCGCCGTCATCGACAGCGCGCCCTTAAGGGAAAGGCTCATGAAAGCAAGGGACCTGGATTTTTACGCCGACGTTTGGGAAGGGGAGCCCTGCCCCGACAAGGATATCCTCTGCTGCGCCCAGATCGCCACGCCGCACATCGCCGGCTATTCCTGGGACGGCAAGCTCCGCGGGACGGAAATGATCTACTCCGCGGTCTGCGATTTTTTAGGCAAAGAAAAAACCTGGCGCGCGCCCTATCATGAGGGCGGCAAGGTCGAGATAGATCTCAATGGGCTGACTGGCGAAAAGGCCCTCTACAAGGCCGTGAGCGCCCTCTACGACCCGGAAAGAGACGATACCGCCATGTGCGAGACGCTTGATATGGGCGACAAGAAGCGCGCCGAACGTTTCGACGAGCTGAGGAAGAAATATCCCAAGCGTCTGGAATTTTCCCACGGGATAATCAAAAACGCCGCCGCCTCTGAAAAAAATATTCTGAAAGCCTGGGACTTCGAGGTTAAAAATGACTGAGGAACTCATCTGGCGCCGCGCCGTTTCCCTTGCCCAAAAAGGCTGCTTGACCTGCGCCCCTAATCCCATGGTGGGCGCGGTCATCGTTAAGGGCGGAAAAATAATCGGCGAGGGATACCATAAGACAGCCGGATGCGACCACGCGGAAATACGCGCCATCAAGGACGCCAAAAGGAAAGGCCATGACGTAAAAGGCTCTGTCATCTATGTCACGCTTGAACCCTGCTCGACTTACGGCCGCACGCCCCCCTGCACGAAAGCCCTAATAGAAAACAAATTCGCCGCGGTCAAAATAGGGACTATCGACCCTAATCCCAAGCACGCCGGCCGCGCCGTCAGGATCCTTAAGGGCGCAGGCCTCAAGGTGACCGCAGCCGAAAGATCTGACTGCAGGGAATTAAACGAGGCCTTCAACTTCAGAATGGAAAAGGGCCGCCCCTTCATTCATCTGAAATGGGCCATGAGCCTGGACGGAAAACTGGCGGCGGAGAGCGGCGACGCGAAATGGATCTCCAATGAAAAAAGCCGCCGTGAGGCTCACAAACTCAGGGCGAAATACAACGCTGTCCTGGTCGGCTCCAAGACCGTCGTCGCGGACGATCCTTCCCTCAGCATCCGCTTGACCAAAAAAGAGCGCCAGCCCTATAAGATCGTGCTCGATTCAGAGGCTAAACTCAGCTACGACGGCAAACTCACAAAAAACACTCCCAGCGAAAAAATTATTATCGCGGTCTCCCAAAAGGCCAAAGCCGACAAAATAAAAAAACTGAGAGAGCGCGGCTTCACCGTCATAAAAACGAAAGGGGAGAGAGTCTCCCTTACAGAGCTTTTGAAGGAGCTGGCCAAGTTAGGCGTCAGCGGCGTTCTCGTGGAAGGCGGAAGCGAAACGCTCACATCTTTTCTCAAAGCGAAGCTGGCGGACAAACTGACCGTCTTTATCGCTCCCAAGATCCTGGGCGGAAAGAGATCCCCTGTGCTTGAAGCCCTCTGTAAAACTCCGGAAAAGTCTCTCAAGATCGCCTGGACAGCTGTCAAAAAATTTGACGGCGACCTTATGCTGGAGGGAAAAATAAATGGCTGAGAGCAAGGGGTTCTACACCACCGGCTCCATCGGCGTGATTATGCTGAAGACCAGCTCGGCCATGCTTATCGGCACCATCGCCATTTCCCTCTACAACGTGGTCGACACTTATTTCGTCGGCAAATTAGGCACCGGTCCTCTGGCCGCCATGGGCTTCACGCTTCCCGTGGTCATGCTCTGCGGCTGCATCTTTAGGGGCATCTTCGCGGGCATCATGACCATCTCCGGCCAGGCTCTGGGCGCCCAGGACAAACAGAAGGCTCAGGAGACCATCAGGAGCGGCTTCTATCTGGCGGTGCTGCTCTCCTTCATTTTGGCCGTAGTCGGTAAGTGCTATTCCCATCTGCTCTTTTTGAAGCTGGGCGCCGTGGGCGACACGCTGGAAAAAGTCTGCGGCTACATGGATATCTGGTTTCTGGGCTGCGTGACCGGCATGGTCGGACTTTTAGGCGGCGACATCCTTATAGTGATAGGGGACACCAAGATGGCCAGCGCGGCCATCCTGACCGGCACCATGACCAACATCGTTCTTGACTACTGCCTTATCTTCGGCAATTTCGGTTTCCCGGAAATGGGCATCGAAGGCGCGGCCTTAGCCACCATTATTTCCCAGGCTCTCGGCGCCATCCTTCCCTGGGTGCTCATCAATAAGAAATACGAGCTGATGCGCTGGAAGCCTCTGCCAATGGCCACCACGTTGCAGTATTGGAAAAAGGAGATCTCTTTCGGCGTTCCCGTCATGCTGGGCTCCATCATTCTGCCCGTCGGCCAGACCGTGGTCACCCGCATCGCGGCCCATTTCGGCGACGTAGCTGTGGCGGCCATGGGCGCCGTGAACCGGCTCGAGACGCTGGCTTTCATGATCCCCATGTCAGTGGGCTTCGGGCTTACCGCCATGACGGCCCAGAATTACGGCGCCAAAGCATACGACAGATTGAAGCAGATCTACAAGACCGCCAATCTTTTCGCCGGGCTGTACCTTCTCCTTATAGCCGTCGTCATAACCTTGATCGCCGATCCTCTCGCTCATCAATTTTCCAACGATCCGGCGGTCTGCGACCTTATGCGCCACGGCCTTTACATCATCTCCTGGGGCTTCGGCCTCCTGGAGATCCACCGCTATTCCGGCTTCTTCCTGACGGGCTGCGGCAAACCCTTGGGCGGCGCGCTCCTCAATATCCTTCGCATCGTCGTTCTGACCATTCCCCTCGCTTTCCTGGCCCTCTGGCTCGAATCTGTCTTATGGCTCTTCTGGGGCAGGCTCATTTCCGATGTTCTGGCCGGCTCCGTCGGCCTCATCGCCAGCGGCGTCATGATCTGGCGCCTGGCAAAAAACAAGCAATAAGTTTCTCTAAAAACAAACTTTAACTAAGGACTTTCATAACTAATTTGATATGCTAATGTATAGACTTAGTGGAAAAATCTACCAAGTTTATACATTAATGTTAAAAAGCAGGGCGCAAATCAAAAGTTCAACTTGCGATTTGCACCCTGATTGTGACTCAATGACTTATAAGGATTAATAGATAAAATGAGTTTTTTCGAGAGTATCATGCTGATCTGCTTCGGCTTTGCCTGGCCTTTCCAGATCTATCATTCCTATGTCTCAAGGACAGCCAAGGGCAAAAGCGCGCTCTTTTCCTACGTTGTCATCATAGGCTACATTTCAGGCATCCTGCACAAGGTCATCTACAGCATGGACCTCGTCATCTATCTTTACATCGCTGATCTAACCATGGTCATCATCGACCTTATCCTCTACTACCGCAACCGCGCTCTCGACAAAGCTGCCGACGCAGAACGCCCAAACGCTGCTCCTGGCCGTTGACAAAAAAGCCTCCTTTTGGTACATTATACGCCACACCATTAGAAAGATCTTGGGCCCATAGCTCAGTCGGTTAGAGCAGCGGACTCATAATCCGCGTGTCGAAGGTTCAAGTCCTTCTGGGCCCACCAACGATAATAATTGGAGAGATGCCAGAGTGGTCGATCGGGCTGCCTTGGAAAGGCAGTATACGGGTAACCGTATCCAGGGTTCGAATCCCTGTCTCTCCGCCACTTTAAACCGGCAAGACCACTGCCGGTTTTTTCTTATGCTTTTTGCTATACTTCTATAGAAGTATAGACGCTAATTAGAAAATTGTAAGCAGGAATATGAAAAATGATGGTGAGACACTACGATGAATTGTATCTTGAGGGCGCCATGTTCAACCTTGGCGAGGCTTTTGACTACGCCGTTAATTTATGCGGCCTGGACATAGACGAGTTTGCGGATATCTTCATAACTGGAGAGTACGCGAAACGGTTCGCTTGTGGCGAACCTAAGATCGTCGCGGGCCTTTCCGGCACGGAGCTTGTTATGGAAATGCTTCTCTCCGTGGGCATAAATTTAGATTTTCCGCCTCCGTCATCGGACGGCAATTACTCAAGGGAATTCTGGGTGGGCTGGGTTATAGCCTACTATCAATGGAGAACCGGGGTTTCTTTCAAAGAGATATTCTCTTTTATCAAAGCCTCCAAAATAAGGGAAATGTACACGCCTTTCCACGAGGCGGGAGAAGACAACTTCGTGTGCGCGCTGGACGAGATGATGAGCAAGGAGCAAGGCTATAAGAAACTGGCTTTCCAAAGAAAAGTAGTCGGCTATTCCCAGCGGAAACTGGCCCAAAAAGCGGGAGTGAATCTGAGGACTCTTCAGCAATACGAATCAGGAGCTAAGGACCTTAACAAAGCTTCAGTTGAGACAGTTCTCAATTTGGCCTGGGCCTTGGGATGCGACATAGAAGACATCCTGTACAGGAGATTCGATTAAAAAATTGTAATTCCTTCAAAACAAACCGTGGCATACGGCCACGGTTTGTTTTTGTATTACAGAGTATAGTTGCTTTAGTAGAAACCACTGTGCTTCCTTGCTTTTTTGCTCGGATTGTAATAACGTGATAAAAATATTATCTCGCCTAACGTTATTACAAAAAGGGAGCCCAATGGAAACATACATCGCGTATTTTGACGAAACCGGGGACGACGGCATCACAACGAAGTCAAGTTCCGAATTCGTTTTGTCCAGCATCTACATGCCATCGGAAAAATGGCAGGAGAACTTTGACAAGTTCAAAAGCTTTAGGAAGGACCTGAGGAAATGGACCGGCCTAAATGTTTTGGAAGAGATTCATACAATGCATTTTTTAAGAGATAAGGATCCTTATAGAAATTTTGGTTGGACCAGGGAGCAAAAGCAAGAAATACTATTTTACTATGCTCAAGCCATATCCTATTTAAACATAAAAGCAATAAACATAATAATTGACAAGGAACGTATTACAAATGAACATTATCCGATTTTGGAGAGAGCTTTGACTTACAATATTAAAAGGATTGAAAATGATAGTAATGGCGATTGGAAATATATAATTATTTCTGACAAAGGAAGGATTCATACAATGCAAATGACTGCAAGAAAAATAAGATCAATCAATTTTTTCCCATCGGATTTAGATATTTCTTTTGATAAACCAATACATAATTTAATTGAAGACATTTTAGAGAAGGATTCAAAAGAAAGTTATTTCATTCAAATATCAGATTTCATATCATGTTTTGTTTATTTGTTTTACAGACATGTGTTAAAAAAAGAATCACTTCCCAAAAGAATTAATAATATGGTTGATGAAGCATTTATAATTAAAATATTAGAAATATTCAAAGAGAGCGGGATATTGAAAACTAGTGTGGGAGATGACAACGAATATGGCTTGGCCATATATCCTAGATGTTTGGAATAAAAAAGAGGCAGTTCCCAAAATGGGAACTGCCAACCACCAACTACGAGGCATTCGCCTTTTCACTGGTTCGGGGATATGTTATTAAATTTCGGTTTGAAAATCAAGGGGGATGTTTGGGCTGAGCGGTCAGGACGCTGGTTCGATCTTGACGAACTTGGGGCGGTAGTTGCTCCAATCTTTGATGATCTTTTCCGCGTTGGCTGAGCCTGTTCTGGCGAAGTGCTCCCAGAGTATGGCCAGGAGTTCCTTCTCGTCGGGGCTGTCTTTTTCCACGTTGGCCAGCTCGATGGTGGCGAGGTTGCACTTGAGGTCCAAATCGCCGGAGCGGTCGAGGACGTAGGCGACGCCGCCGGTCATGCCGGCGCCGAAATTAGAGCCTGTGGGGCCCAATACGACGACTTTCCCGCCTGTCATGTATTCGCAGCCGTGGTCGCCCACGCCCTCGGCTACAAGGAGCGCTCCGGAGTTCCTGATGGCGAAGCGTTCGCCGACCTGGCCCCTGATGAAGATCTTGCCAGTTGTGGCGCCGTAGCCGATGACGTTGCCGGCGATGAAGTTTTCCTCGGCGGGGTAATTGGCGGCGCCGGGGGATATGGTGATTATGCCGCCGGAGAGGCCTTTCCCGAGGAAGTCGTTGGCGGCGCCCTTAAGGTCTAAGGTGAGGCCGGAAAGGAGGAAGGCGCCGAAGGACTGCCCGGCGCTGCCTTTTAATTCTATGGTAATGAGATCGTCGGGGAGATTCTGATCGCCGTAGCGTTCCAATAATTCTCCGGAAAGTCCGGCGCCGATGGCGCGGTCGCTGTTGGTGACTTTTCTGACTGTCTTTCTCTGGCTTTTGCCGGAGAAAACGGAGTCGAGCAAGGGCAGAAGTTTTTCCCTGTCGTAACTCTTGAAGACGTAGGGGGCGGCTTTTGTTTTCGGGGCTTCCTCAATGTAGAGGATCTTGGAAAGGTCCAGCTTGCTTTCTTTGGCGAGATCTTCGTCCGCTATGAGCAGGTCCGTCCTGCCGACGGCGTCTTTGAGGCTTCTGAGGCCGAGAGAGGCTAGGAGCTCCCTAGTTTCCCTGGCGAGGAGCTCAAGGTAGTTGACCAGGTATTCCGCCTTGCCGCTGAATTTCTGCCTCAAGCATTCGTTCTGAGTGGCGATGCCCACGGGGCAGCTGCCGCAGTGGCACTGGCGATCGTAAACGCAGCCCAAGACTATGAGGAGCACGGTGCCGAAGCAGAATTCCTCGGCGCCTAAGATGGCGCCTATTACGATGTCTTTGGCGGTCCTGATCTGGCCGTCCACCTGCAAGGTCACGTTTTCCCTGAGACCGTTCTTGAGGAGAGTCTGCTGGACTTCGGCAAGTCCCAGTTCCCAGGGGATGCCGGCGTGCCTTATGGAGGAGGTGGAGGCGGCGCCCGTGCCGCCGTCGAAGCCGGAAACGAGGATCTTGTTGGCTTTGGCCTTGGCCGCGCCGGCGGCTATCGTGCCGATGCCCGCTTCCGAAACGAGTTTTACCGAGATCGTGGTCTTGGGGTCGACGTTCCTTAAGTCGTAGATAAGTTCCGCCAGGTCCTCGATGGAATAGATGTCGTGGTGGGGAGGAGGCGAGATGAGCGTCATGTTAGGTTTGGCGTAGCGCAGTCTCGCGATCAGCTCGTTGACTTTCTCGCCGGGGAGCTGGCCGCCTTCGCCGGGCTTCGCGCCCTGGGCGAGCTTTATCTGCAGTTCCTTGGCGCTTTTTATGTAGCTCGTGGTGACGCCGAAACGGCCGGAGGCGATCTGCTTGATGCCGCAGTCCGTGTCTTTGCCTATTCTTACGGGATCGAGTCCGCCTTCGCCGCAGTTGGACATGGAGCCGATGAAGTTGAAGGCCTTGGCAATGGCTTCGTGGGCTTCCGGGGAGATGGAGCCCAATGACATGGCCGCGCCGTAGAAGCGTTTCAAGATCTCCTCTACGGGCGTCACTTCCTCTACGGGTATGGCTTTCGTCTTCTTGAATCTCAGAAGATCCCTCAAGGTGTGGCAGCCTTCTTCCGTGCTGTTTATGAGTTTCGAGAATTCCAGGAATTTATCGTAGCCGTTTCCTCTGGCGGCTTCCCTTAAGGCGATCTGAACTTTGGCGGTCCAGCAGGGGCGTTCCTTTATTTCCGTTTTGCTTTCGTGGGCCGCTTTGATCTGCTTTTCAAGATCGCTTATGTCGATGCCGCCTATTCTGGAAGGCGTGCCGGAAAAATAAGCGTTTATCAGTTTTTCGGAAAGGCCTAAGGCTTCGAAAAGTTTGGCGAAGCGGTAGCTTCTCAAGGTCGAGATGCCGACCTTCGCCATGATCTTCAGAAGGCCTCCTCTGATCGCTTTGACGTAATTGGAGGAGGCTTTGACAGGATCTTCCGGGAAGATGTCGGCAACGGTCTCGAAAGCCAGATACGGTGCGATGGCGGTGGCGCCGTAGCTTAATAGAACGGCGAAGTGATGGACGTCCCAGCACTCGGCGGTCTGAAGGATGATGCCAACTGGCGGCCTGAGTCCGGCCTCGTTGAGGGCTTTGTCAACGGCGGCGGCGGCCAGAAGCGAGGGGATGGGCAGTTCGCCGTCTTTTTTGTTTTCCAGCCGGTCGGAAAGGATGAGGATCTTCACTCCCTCTTTTACGGCGGCGAGGCAGTCATTGGCGAGTTTTTCAAGGGCGGCGGAAAGGTCATCCTTGAAGAAAAGCGGGAAGGTCTTGGCTTTGTAAGCGGAGAGCCGCTCCAATTCGTCTTCCGTAAGGATCGGTCTTTTTAGCTTGATCAGCTTGGCGCACTCGGGAGTTTCCACGAGGATGTTTCCGCTGTTGCCGATGTAGGTCATGATCGACATGACCTGCTCTTCTCTTATGGAGTCGATGGGAGGATTGGTGACCTGGGCGAAGCTCTGGTGGAAGTGGTCGAAGAGGGGATGGTATTTTTTGGAGAGCGCGGCCAGGGGGCTCGTGCAGCCCATGGAACCCACCTGCTCTTTTCCGTTTTCTCCCATGAACTTCAGGGCTTTTATGACGTTCACCTTGTCGTAACCGAAAAATTCCTGCTTTTCACCCAGGTCTTTTGGAACGTTCGAGGGAGCGACTTCCGTGAAGAGGCCCTGGATCTGAACGTGGTTTTCATCCACCCAGCGGCGGTATGGTCTTAGCCTGGCGTACTTGGTCTTGACTTCCTCGTTCTCCAGTATGCGGTGCTCGTCGAGGTCGAGGAGGATTATGGAGCCGGGGTTGAGGTGTCCTCTGCGGGCGACATCTTTAGGCGGGATGTCCAAGACGCCAGTCTCGGAGGCCAGAACGAAGAGTCCGTCTTTCCTTAAGGTCCAGCGGGCGGGCCTGAGGCCGTTCCTGTCCAGGGCCGCGCCGGCCGTAACACCGTCGGTGAAAGCCAGGGCGGAGGGGCCGTCCCAGGGTTCCATCAGCGCGGAGTGGTATTCGTAGAAGGCCCTGATATCGTGCCCCATATGATATTTCGCGCCCCAGGCCTGAGGCATGAGCATCAGTATGGCGTGGGCGGGATCGTAGCCGGAATTGATGAGGAGCTCGAAGATGTTGTCTAGGCAGAAGGAGTCCGAGGCGCCTTCACTGAAAAGCGGCAGGACTTTTTGAAGATCGTCTCCCAGAAGCGGGGAACTAAGAGAGGGAAGCCTGGATCTCATGGCGTTCAGGTTTCCCTTGATGGTGTTTATTTCGCCGTTGTGGGCCAGAAGCCGGAAAGGATGGGCGAGTTCCCAACTGGGGAAGGTGTTGGTGGAGAAACGCTGGTGGACCAGGACCAAGGAAGTCTTAAGCTCTTCGTCCGTGAGGTCGGGATAGAATTTCTCCAATTGCGTCGCGATGAAAAGACCTTTGTAGACGATAGTGCGGGAAGAGAGGGAGCAGAAGAAAGAGCTTTGGCATTTCTTTTCCAGCACTCTTCTCAAAACGAAGAGTTTTCTCTCCAGTTCCTTTCCGTCACCAACGGGATCGAAAGTTATGAAAAGCTGCTTTATGGCGGGCATACCGGATCTCGCCACGGTGCCTATGGCCTCGGGCTTTACGGGGACGTCGCGCCAGCAGAGGACTCGGTAGCCGTTCTCATTCAATGTTTCTTCGATCAGCGCTTTTTCGTCCTTCTTTTCGAAGACCATGGCCACGGCGTACTGGCCGAGCGGCGGAAGGCCCGGGATCTCTTTTCTGAAGAAGGCATCCGGCAGCTTGAACAAAAGCCCCGCGCCGTCGCCGGTCTCGGGGTCGTTGCCGGTGGCGCCGCGGTGGATGAGGTTCTTGAGGACGGACAAACCTGAAACGATCACCTCATGGGAAGCGACGTTGTTAAGGTCGGCTACCAGGCCTACGCCGCAGGCGTCATGCTCGAAACTTTGATCGTAAAGTCCTTTCATTTTTCTTTTCGCTTAGAAAATATAAACAGGGTAGGAGTCGGGGTTCTTGCCGAAAAGCGTCACGTCGTCGATCTTTTTGATGACGGGGCCCTTCAGGAGCGCGTACAGGAATCTTTCCACGCCGATGCCGCCGCCGAAAGTCGAGGGGAAGAGGGGAGCGCCGTCCGGTCCCTTCATGCCGGCCACCGCCAGGAAAGGAGCGTATCCGCTCAGCTTTTCGATGTTGGTGATCTCTCCGCTGCGGTCAAGTTGCGGCGCTTCGGGGATGATCTTGTTGTCGATGAGTCTCGCGATGATCGGCTCATAGAGCCATTCCCTGACGGCGCCGGACAAAACTTCCAAGGCTCCGCCCATGCCGCCCTTGAGAAGGGAGCTCTGGGCGCAGAGGTCGTAGTTGTAGATGTCGGTGGAGGGAATGTCATCCGGATCGCGCTTGCTGCCGTCGGCTTTGAGGTAGGGGTAGACCAGGTCGTAGTTCTCGCGCAGGATGCCCTTGATCCAGAAGAACTGGCTGCCGCAAGTTTCGCCCAAAACTTTTTCCACGGAGCCGCCCGCGGCTTTCTTCTTCGCGTCGTCGAGGAAAAACGAGGGGAAAGGCTTAGTCGGGACTTCAAGCTTGACGCCCAGGGCGGAAAGATCCGCTTCGTTCTTTTCCTTCAGGGCTTTCACCGTATGGATGATGAGGCCCTCGAAGAAACCCAGGGCTTTGTCAAGGTCTTCCTTCAGGATCTTTTTGACTTTCTCGACTTCGTTAAAATAATCGTCCAGGGAAACGAACCTGTCTCTTCTGACTTCGATATCCATTTGCGAAAAGTCGATGAGGTAGCGTCCCCTTTGTTCGCCGACAGGGCTTTCCAGTTCCAGCCTGATGTTAGGGGAGTCGATGTAAACGCCTTTCAGGTGGGGGTTGGAGCAGGCCAGGAACTTGGAATAGATCATGGAGTGGGTGGTCTTGTAAGGCTGGCCTTTGTAGCTTAAGGTGGGGGAGTATTCTATGTCGTGGGCCAGCGGGTCGGTGACAGGGCTAAGGGAGACTCTTTCCAGATTCAGGATGCCGTTATTCACCAAATATTCCTGCATCGCGTTGATCGCGGTGGTGCGGATCTTCAAAACGTGAAAGATCGTTTCGCTTTGCCATTTTTCCATGTACTGGCTTTTGGCGAAGGCGGTCAGTCCGCTGCCGGACTGCTTGAGGGCGGCGTGAAATCTGGCTAGGCTTGCGCCGATGTCGTCTCGTTCCTGCATGGTCATCTCCTTTTTTGTTGCAGTTAACAGTTGTAGAGCAGTAGTTATAAAGCAAAAGGCGTGCCAAAGGCGGCAAACAGCCTTTTTAAGCGGAAATTCCGTGCTTTTGTTACAGATTGTGTACCGCTGCGCGGCCTTCGTGTACAAAAAATGTAATCAGAGAACCGGCATGCCTTTTTTGAGGCCGGGCCGGACTGAAAACCGCATTTGATAAAATATAATCCGAATTATTCAATATTTTTCACGTTTTGAGAAGCTTATTAATTCAACAAAAAAATAAAATGAAAAAACTAATCGCTGTTTTGTTTCTGGCGTCGCTTGCCATGGCGGATACTTCCCTCTGGTCCGACTCTTTCCATTTCGACGGGAACGCGATCACGGAGGAACCAATCCTTCTTAATCCCACCGATCCTCTGGCCTACAGCAGCGCCATGACGGAAGGAGAACCCAAGTCTCTGAAGATCATTGTGGAGGACACGCTTAACCCGGAGATAGCGGCCAGTATTTTCACGGACTACTCTGCAACGCCGGTGGAAGGTACTGTCGTTTGGGACTACACCGCTGATGATTACAAGGATTTCCCGACCGATGACACCTATCTTCTTGTTGAAACCGTCGTGAGCGACACAGAGCACAGATTATTTTCCAGGTTGGTGACGATCCTGCCCGAACCGGCAGGCCTAATGCTTTTGGGTTTGGCGGCGGTTTTCTTCCTGCGCAAACGCGCGAAGAATTTGCTTGCGGTCGTCGCGCTGATCTCCGTGAGCTCTTTCAGTGTCAAGGCGGAAAGTTCCGTTACGGAAGTCAAATGCATGCAGATGTGGCCCTTCGACAGAAGCGTCATCATCAATTTCACTATCGATAGCGATAACCCATACGGCCTTGAAGTGAAATTCTACGGCTCCACCGACAACGGCGAGACTTCCTTCGATTTGACCGAGAAGGGAACGCTGACCAAAGACGGATCCGACGGTACCCTCCCCGGGGCAGGAAAATACAAAGCTATCTGGATGCCGAACGAAACCTTCTACGGACTTGTGACCGACGACATGAAGGTCAGAGTGGAGATCGAGGAAGTGCCTCCTCCTCCTAGTGATCTTTATATGGTGGTCGATCTCACAAGCGGCGACATAAGCTATCTTGATTCTGTGCCGGAAGGCGGATGGACTTACGAGTACAAGACCACAAAAATGGTCCTGAGAAAGATCCAGTCAGGCAAATTCATCATGGGCTCTCCCATCGACGAGTTGGGAAGATACCCTGATGAGCTTCAGCATGAGGTCACTCTAACAAAGGACTTTTTCATTGGCGTCTTCGAGACTACTCAGGGGCAATATGAAACGATCACTGGCAGCAATCCTTCATATCATTCCGGCAATACGCGGCCTGTGGAATGCGTTTCCTTCAATATGATCAGGGGAGCGGAAAAAGGCGCCGGCTGGCCGGCCGACAGCGATGTCGATGAAGAATCCTTCCTGGGCAAGCTCCGTGCCAAGACAAGCAAAGATTTCGATCTTCCCACAGAAGCCCAGTGGGAATACGCCTGCAGAGCGAAAACGACTACCGCGCTGAACGATGGAAGTAATCTTACCAACAGATACGAAGACGGCAACATGAACAAACTCGGCCGCTATTCTTATAACGGCGGTGAAAACGAAGGCACGGCGGCAGTCGGTTCATATCTGCCGAATAAATGGGGATTGTACGATATGCACGGCAATGTCTGGGAGTGGTGCTTGGATTGGTGGGACTACAACTCGAAATGGTCCAGCGATCCGGTCACGGATCCGGTAGGACCTGCTGAAGGTACTCAGCGCTACCTTCGCAGCGGCAGCTGCTATTACGGCGCAGGCGATTGCCGATCGGCCTACCGGGGCGCCAACGACCCGTCGTACAGCACCAACAGCGGATACGGCTTCCGTGTGGTTCTAGTTCCTTAACGAGAAGTTAAGCGTTAAGGTTTCAAAACGGCCGGCCGCATTCCGCGGCCGGTCGTTTTGTTTTAGAGTCATTTGCCTGGCTGTTTTTTTACATGCGCTTGAAAAATTAATAGAAACAGCGTAAAAACTTGCTTTCTTGCCTTTTGTTCCATATTATGTGAATGAACTTTAAAATTCACTACAGGTCCAAGAAACATGGAAAACGAGATAATAATCTACCAACCAGATGAAACGATAAAACTGGACGTGCGTCTTGACCAAGATACCGTTTGGCTTTCCCAAACTCAAATGTGCGAACTATTCCAGCGGGAACGAAGCGTCATAACAAAACATATTAACAATGTATTTCGAGAACAAGAATGCAGCGAAAATAATAATGTGCAAATTTTGCACAATATTATTCCGGGCCGTCCATTAACGTTGTATAGTCTTGACGTAATAATATCGGTTGGTTACATGGCGGATAAAAACGTTTCTATTTACATTTGATGTATGAGTGGGTAGAGGTTTATTACAAAAAATGTAATGGCGGGGCGGGCGCGGAGGGCTGAAAGGCGGAAAAATGGGGCTTTTTGGAGTTTGGCACACCTTTTGCTTTATACATGGCGACAACTATTTTCATCAACCATCAGGAGAAAAAAATGAACAGTTGCGCCAGAAAAGCTGCAGTTTCCAAAGTCGCGGGCCTCAAGGGCTGCGCGCCATTCGCGGGTGAGGCTTTCAAGGAAGCCGATTACGCCTCGGACGTTTTTAC
>JAGCDY010000102.1 GCA_017650925.1 bacterium | reverse complement strand
TCCCAGCGCAAGAGACGAACTCATCAGGATGGGGCACGCCGCGGACAGGACGGCGCTCTTATTTGCCGGCATCGACCATGAGCTCTTCAGAAACAATACGGAAGTCAAAACCGCATATCCTCTGATAAGCTACATCGGAAGGCTGAAGCGCTACAAGCAGGTCGACCTTATCGTGAAGGCTATGCCGATGATCCTGAAAGAATTTCCCGACGCTATGCTTGAAATAGGCGGAAAAGGGGACGACCTTCCCAACATTGAGGCGGCCGTAAAGGAAGCTAATGTTGAAAAGAACGTCCGCTTCCTCGGCTTCCTCTCCGAAGAGGAAAAAGCGAAAGCCATGGCCCGCGCCACCGTAACAGCCACTATGGCGGAAAAGGAAGGCTGGGGCATAACCGTAATCGAATCAAACGCAGCGGGAACTCCCGTCGTAGGCTCCAACGTCCAGGGTCTCAGAGACTCCATCGTGGACGGCAAGACCGGGCTTCTGGCAGAACCTGGCAGCAGCGCCGACCTGGCGAATAAGATCATTTCGCTCCTGAAAGACAGGGAGCGTCTCCAAAGGATGGAAGCGGAAGCCAGAGCCTGGGCCGCGACCTTCACCTGGGAGCGCTCGGCCGAATACTTCATAGAGCGGGCCAAGCAGGAGATCGCGGCGGGAAAATGAAGATCACCGATCACAGAGTTTTCGTCAACGCCGTCGAGGGCAATTACGACTGCGGGATCGCCGAAGGCGTAAAGTCTCTTCTGGATAAGGCCTATCCCGGCGGCCTAAAGGACGTCATAAGACCGGGCGACAAAGTCGTCATAAAGCCCAACGTCGTCAAGGCAGGCCGCGAAAGAAAACCTGACGAATGGGAGCAGGTCGTGACAAACGGTTCGGTCGTGAGAGCGGTCTGCGACGAGGTCATAAAGGCTCTGGAAGGAAAGGGCGAGATCATAATCGCGGAAGCGCCCCAGACCGACACGCCTTTTTCCGAGGCCATGGAGCGCTGCGGCATCAAATCGGCCGTCGACTATTATCAGAAAAACGCCAACGTCAAAATCACGCTCCTCGACTTAAGGAAGGAAGAATGGCTCTCCAAGGACGGCATCGTCATAAAAAGGACCGCGCTTTCTGGCGACCCCGAAGGCTACGAGGCCGTGGACCTGAAAGGGGAAAGCGCCTTCGCGGAGACCGATGACGAAAAAGCCCCGCTTTACGGAGCCGACTACGACATAGAAAAAACGGCCGAACACCACAGCGGCGGCCGTCACGAATATCTGCTCTCCGCCACCTGTTTGAACTGCGACGTTCTGATAAATATCCCGAAACTGAAAACGCACAAGAAGACCGGACTGACCTGCGCCATGAAGAATCTGGTCGGCATCAACGGCGACAAGAACTGGCTACCGCACTACCGCCTGGGCGATCCCGAAAGCGGCGGAGACCAGTTCGAAAGGTCCGGCTTCAAATCCAGCAGTGAAAAAAGCCTGGGCATTCTCTGGAAAAAAACCATGTACCGTATGCCGGCCTTCGTCAACGAGTGCTTCCGTCCGCTCAAGGCTTTTATGCGCCTCTTTTACGGCGACACCAAAGACACCGTGAGAAGCGGCAACTGGTACGGCAACGACACCTGCTGGCGCATGGTCTGGGACCTCAACAAGGCCTTCCTTACAGCCGCTAAGGCCCGCCGCTACCTGACCGTTGTGGACGGCGTCGTGGCGGGGGAAGGGGACGGCCCTCTGGACCCTGACAGGAAGGAATGCGGCTGGCTGGCCCTCTCCGAGGACCCGCAGGCCCTGGACGCCGCTCTGGCGGGATTCATGGGCTTCGACAGAAAGGCCCTGCGCTTTTTGGGAAGGCCTCTCCAGGAGGGAAGCGGCGAACCGGAAGTCGTTTTCGTTTCGGAAGAGGCTCGTGAGCGCGTCGATATGACGCCGACCTTCGAACCACACTTCGGCTGGAAGGGGCACATTGAGCTTTCCAAGGATTCCAAAAAAATTCTATAATAGATATGGACGATGAAATGAACCTCAAATATAAGGAGAACCAAAGATGAAAAGAGCAACCTTATTCCTAGCAGTTTTGCTAAGCGTTTTCATCTGTCAGGCCAAAGAATACGCGGGAGCTTCCGACTGGCCCTGCGAAGTGAAGACCTCCGAATCGGTCTTCCAGATCTTTGAGCCGAGTGTTGAAACCTTCGCCGGAAACAATCTTAAGATCCGTTCCGCCGTGTCCATCCAAAAGGCCGTCGCTTCGACGAACGAGCCCATTTACGGCGCGATCTGGTTAACCGCCCTTTCCAGTAACGACACCGTGAACCGCAAAGTGGTCTGCGACAGCTTGAGAGTGGCCAAGTTCAAATGTCCGGATGCCGAGGATATGGAAATATCCTATGCCGCCGATCTGCAGAACGCCCTGAAAGACGTCGATATGACCTTCGACCTCGACTACGTTTTGCGCCTTGAGAAGGAAGAGGCCGCGCAGGCCAGGAATGAAGCGGAACTCCAAAACGATCCGCCCAAGATCCTCTGCGTCACCAACTCCACGGTGCTGGTCGAGATCGACGGTGCTCCAATTATGCGCAAATTGGACGACGCCGGAAAATACGAAGCGGTTGCCAACACGCCTTTCTGTCTTGTCTTCGACACCACGAAGAGCTGCTACTATCTGAAGGGCGCCAACTACTGGCTCACTGCTCCCAATCTTCAGAGCGACTTTTTCCTGATCGCCAAAGTTCCGGATGAGGTCAAGAGTTACGGCGAGTCGCTCGAGCTTACTGACGAGGAAAAGGAAAGCTTCAAGGATTCCGTCTCTACCATAGTTCCGAAAGTCATCGTGGTCACGGAGCCCACGGAACTTATAGCCATAGAAGGCGTTCCCAAGTACAAGAACGTGGAGGGAACCGACATCATGTACGCGGAGAACACGGACAACGACCTCTTCTACTGCGCCGCTGATTCAAGGCTCTACGTGCTTCTGTCCGGCCGCTGGTACGTTCATAATCAGCAGGAAGACAATTGGGAATACGTCCCCCCCGACAAACTTCCCTCCGGCTTCTACAAGATGAACGCCGAGAACAGCAAGGAGAACGTCCTGCCGCACATTAAAGGAACTCCCGAGGCGAAGGAAGCCGTGGCTGACACTTATGTTCCCCAGACTGTGAAAGTCGCCCGCAAGGTCGAGGAAGTCCCGGAAGTCGTTTACGACGGAACTCCCCAGTTCAAGGAGATCCCGGAAGCCTATCCGGTCGCTTACGCGATCAATACTCCGCACGACATCATCCGTGTCAACGACCGCTATTATCTTTGCGAAGACGCCATCTGGTACGAATCCGTCGACCCTGTCACCGGCTGGCAGGTCTGTATCAATGTTCCCAGCGTCATCTATTCCATTCCCCCGGCTTATCCCGTATACCACGTGCGCTACGTCAGAGTGTACAACTACACTCCCGATTACGTCTATGTCGGTTATTATCCCGGATACGTCGGATGCTTCGTGGACCGCGGCGTGGTCGTCTACGGTACGGGCTACCGCTACGCGCCCTGGGTGGGCACTTACTATTATCCCTGGCCGGCCACTTTCGGCTTCGGCGTTTCCTACAGCTTAGGCTTCGGATGGGGCTTCAACATTAGTTGGGGCGCGCCCATCGGCTGGGTCGGCTTCGGGTTCTGCTGGAGCAACTATCATTGGGGCTGGCGTCATCACCATCGCTGGCACGGCGGACACGGCCACTGGTGGGGCAGAGGCTGCGGCCCCTGGGACCACCACCACGTCTACCGCCGTCACGGCCACGGCTGCGGCGACAGGTATCATCACGGACCGCATTGCCCGGGCGGCAAACCCGGCCCCGGACAGCCGCCTAGGAAAGCCCCTGCCGGACGCTACCTTGTTGACGAGCCCGTCAAAAGCGCTAATCGTCAAGGTGTTCCGGCAAGTTCCCGGAACATCGGCAGTCCTCTTCAGACCGGTCTGAAAGCTGACAGGAACGGCAACGTTTATACCGGTTCCTCCAGAGTGGGCACTCCGGCCGGCAGCGGCTCCTCCAGAGTGGGCACTCCGGCCAGCAGCGGCTCCTCCAGAGTCGGCACTCCGGTCGGCAGCAGCTCTTCCAGAGTGGGCACTCCGGCCAGCAGCGGCTCCTCCAGAGTGGGCACTCCGGTCGGCAGCAGCTCCACCAGAGTCGGCACTCCGGTCGGCAGCGGCTCCTCCAGAGTGGACACTCCGGTCAGCAGCGGCTCCTCCAGAGT
>JAGCDY010000101.1 GCA_017650925.1 bacterium | reverse complement strand
CCGTAGAAGGCTTCGTCGAAGAGGAGGAAGCGGAGCTTGGCGCCGATCTGGTTATAGAGAAGCGCGCTCATGGCCATGATGAGCAGGTAGTTCGGCACGGCCTGCTCGCCGCCGGAGCCGAGGCGCCTGATGTCGTTGGTCAGCTCGATGCCTTCGCCCTCGGTGCCGGTCACCTTAACGTGCAGCTGGTAGTCGAACCAGTGGCGGTAGTCGAGGAAGGAGGGGAGAGAGCCGTCGGGCTGTATGCGGAGTTCGGTGAGCTTCGATTCGAAGAAGGCCTTCAACTGCTGCTGGGATTCCTCGTCGATGTCGCCGGCTCTTCTCACGATGCCGTAGACCTGGCGGTACTCGTTCTTGATCTTCTGGGTGAAGCGGTACTGGGAGCGGCCGAAGCTGAGACCTTCCAACATGAGGTTGACGGCTTCTAAGCTTTCCTTGAGGCGGTAGAGGTCCCTGGTGTACTGGTTGGAGAGGTCGCCGAGGATCGTCTTTTCCAGAAGTTTCCTTCTGTTGTCGCTGACGGAATTCTCAAGCTGCGTCAGCTGTTCGTTGAGCCTCGCTGTGATGCTCTTGAGGTCGCGGCCGTCCTGGTCTATGAGGTCGTTGATGTCCTCGCGGTAGGTGAAGGCGTATTTGGTCCAGAGGAGCTCGTGGTGGATGAGGCCTCCCTTGGCGTGAGCGTCCTCGCTGCCAATTAGGCTTCCGATCTCGCGGTTGATGACGCGTTCCTGGATCTTTGTGATCTCGGCCAATCTTCCTTCCTGGACGTTGTCGGAGCCGTAGGTCTCCTTCAGGTAGCTCTCCAGGTCGGGGTATTCCGCGGGCAGGCTGTCCTCAAGGATCTTTTTCTTGTCGGCGGCCTGGTTAACGGCCTCGTTGTAGGCGAGCCTGGTCTTGGCGTTCTGTCCTTCAAGGATGGAGACGCGCTCTTTGTAGCGGGCGATCATCTCGACGAGCTGCTCCCTTTCCTGCTCCTCTTCGGTGAGGCGTTTCTTCAGGATGTCAAGCTGCTTGTGTACGTCGCCGGTTGTCTGGAACTGCTTGTCTTCCCTGAGCTCTTTTATCTGCTTTTGGATGCGGTTTATCTGGCGCTGGGACTTGGCCTGCAGGCTCTGGGCCTTCTCGACTCTTTCCTTAATTTCTTCAAGGAGCTTTTCGCTGGCCGCTCTCTGGGTGAGGCGGTGGGCGATGAGCCAGGGCGAGACTTTCTCTTCCAACTGGATCTTGATCTTGTAGACCGCTTCTATGGTCTCGGCAAGCGAGGCCTGCTTTTTTCTAAGACCGTCGGCGATGTTGGTCAGTTCTTTGCTCTTTATTTTCTGCTCGGTCAGGAGCTTTTCCTGAGCGGCCTGGCGGCGGGCTTTGCCCAAGAGGCCTTCCGCTTCTCTTCTTATGTAGCGGTAGACCGCGCGTTCTTTTACGAGGCCTTCCCTGGAGAGCCAGTCGCCGTCCGGCGTGGCGGCCAGGTCGCAGATCCTGATCTTGCCGAGCTGGGTGTCGATGAAGCAGCGGGCGAAGCCGTTTGAGGTCTTGAGATATTTGGCGATGGAGTTGTCCAGGGGCTTGGGGCTCTTCGTGGCCATGAGTTTCGAGGTGTCGGCTATCCTGATGCCGGGATCGGCTTTGCCGGCGAGCCTAATGACTTCCTCAAGGTCTTCCTCTTCGGAAATGATCGTGCCGAGCCATTCGTCGCCCAGGAAGGACTCGATGAGGTTCATCAGTTGGGGAGGCGTGTTGGGCGCGAAGTCCAGCATGGTGTAAAGCGGTTCGGCCTTGAGGCCGTCCCTTTTCAGGGCGTCCAGGAAATCCCGGTAGCCCAAGATCCTCGGCATGACTTCCACCGTGGGGACGCTCGCTTTCACTTCGCTTTCTTTCGCGAGGTCGGACAGGCGCAGAGTTAAGGTCTGCTTCTCGTCCCTTAGGACCTGCAGGAGAACGTCGGCGGCCCTGACGGCCAGTTTCTGGGAGCGCGAGAGGGCGTCCGTGTCGCAGTTCTGGGTCTCCTCGGCGTTCTTGTAGGCCTTCTTAAGGGAGGTTATGGATTTCGCGAGATGGTCGGCGGCTTCCTTGGCCACTTCTGGGCAGACGGGAAGTGTGATGGTCTTTATGAAAGCGTTCTGGGAGCGGATGGCGTCGAGGACGTCCGCGTTGGCGCCGGCCCTGTCCTTTTCAAGGGCGGTCTGCTTCTGCAGTTCTTTTTCCGTCTCCTCCTTGAAGGTGACGGAGTCTTCTTTTAGTTTGCCCAGTTCCTTTTCGAGGCGTTCCGCTTCTTCCCAGAGTTTGGCGCCCGTGCCTGTCCTTACTTCGGCAAGGGTAGTCCTTGTCTGCTCGAGTTTCGGCAGAAGATCGTCCAGTTTGTTCTTCGCGTCGACCTGGTTCTGGCGGTTGACGGCGACGGCTCTCTCCTGGCTCTTCAGTTCACCGGCGAGATTGTTTAAGGTGTTTTTGAGCCTAAGGTAGCGGCATTCCTCGATGCGGGCCTTGGAATCGGCGATCTTGGCAACGGTCTTGTTCGCTTCTTCTAGAAGCTCCGCTTCCTTTTTCAAGCCTTTGATGTCGCTCTCGATGGTCTCCAAGTTCTGAAGCGTCGTCTCGATGTCCTGGAAGACCTGGTGGTCTGGAGCGGGGAGAAGGGCGGCGAAGAGTCCCTCGAAGTCCCTGGCCTTCACGACGAGGTCTTTGTAGGATTTACTGGCCTTCAGAAGATCCGCCACGCGCTCGAAGTTGGAGCGGCCGCCGAAGAAGCGGTTCGCTATTTGGGTGCGGTAGCGGCCGATGTCGTAGACTCTGGTCTTGCCGACGAGGCCGGGAAGTTCCTTCTTGTCGACGGGGCGGTACTGGGGCGCCTCGGAAACGTCGTTGACCCTGATCGTGAGCTGGACTTCGGATAGGGGAGCGTCGACTATGAAGCCCCACATCTCAGGACGCTGGTCGAGGTTCTCGGCGAAGGCGCCTACGCCTATGGTCACCGGGTTCTGGTTCTTGGGGTCGAGAAGCTCCAACGCGACGTAGCCTACGGCGCCGCCGGCGCGCCCGACTTTGCCGGTCTCGAAGTTGTGCTGTAAAAGCACGCCGGAGAGGTTGCGGCCCGATTCGGATCTGCCGCCTATTACGGTCGCGGCGTTGAACATCAGCCTCTGTCCGCCGGTAAGAGCCAGCTGCACGGCGTCTATGATCGTCGTCTTGCCTGTGCCGTTGTTGCCCATGAGGAAGAGGCTGCCGTGGATCTTTATGGTCTCGTCGGCGAAGTTATGGAAATTGATAAGGCGCAGGGCCCTTAAGTTCAAAGCGTTTTCCCAACTGTGGTTTCCGTTCATCGTATTCACCTAATTTAAAAATTTTCCTGTTCGTTCTCTTCTTCCGCCGTCTCTTCACTGTCGCTCTTTAGGCTGTCCGATTTGGAGTACAGCCTGGCGATCTCCTTGAAGGTCAGGACGTCCGGACGGTAGCAGTGTATCCCGGGAAGGAATTCGTACATGACCTGCTGCTCGAGGCCTTCCGGCAGACGCTCGTCTTTCCCGACATCCGCCTTTTCCTTCTGCTCGATGAAGCGGTACTTGATGAGTTTCGGGAAGAGCGTGCGGCAGGCGTCGACTATCGCTTTCTCGCTGGACTCGCCGTCCTCAAGCTCCTCGTTGAAACGATTGAAGCAGTACTGGACGAAATCGGAAATGAGGAAGCGCAGCCTCTTGTCGTCGTCGTAATTGGAGTTGAAATCCCGGAGAAGCTTCTCATAGAATTCCAAGAGCAGCATGAAGACCGAGCACTCGTCCCTTCTCGTAAGATCGAACATGTCCCTTTGCGAAGGCTTCAGGGAGTTGTTGTAGAGCTGCGGCTTTATTACTCTGGCGGCCTGGCGGTCGACGTAGAGTTCCCAGCCGAAGTAGCGCATGAAGAAGTGGCCGACGGCTTCCTGGTTCATCCTAAGGTAGGCGAAGAGGTCCGGGTCGTCCGTCTGATAGAAAAACGGGCTTTCGGTCAGCACGTTCAGAAGCGCCCTGACGTTGTGGATGTTCAGAGAATCGATCTGATCGGAGTAGTTCTCCGTTTCGTTTTCAAAATATTGTTCGCTCATAGTTCTTTAATTGTTTTCCTGAAAATCGACCGTATAGTCGGGTGAGGAGAAATACCATTTTCCGCCTTTGAACTCCGCCTGCGGCGCGTTCTTGTCGGGCTGCTTTAGGGTGTATCCCAGACGGATCCCGTGCTTGCGTCCTATCTTGTAGAACTTGACGGAGTCCATGTAGTTCCTGATGTCGTCCATGTTTTTCAGAGAGAAAAGATGGATGGGGCCGCGCTGGCCGTTCGGGTAAGCCTTGAGCAGCATGAAATCCCGGAGTCTTTTGGCCTTGGCTTTCTCGAGCTCGCGGCTGGCCTGCGCCGAGCCTGTCTTGGCTATTATGGCGGCGTTGACGAAGGGCGCCCTCATGGTGCGGCGGCGCCAGTAGGTCGGCCTCGGCGGGGGAACGCGGTCCTCAGGCGTGCCTCCTCCCATGTCGTTCATGATCTGCCCTACGGAGAAGAGCTCCCTTATGAAAGCCTTGATCTCGGGCAGCGCTTCGTCGGGCGCCTGGATGCATTCGTTGGCGCGGCGGCGCAGTATCCTGATCCTGATGTTGCGGTGCCTGATGTCGTCGAGGTAGAGCCTGATGCGGCTGATAAGGATCCTGACTTGTTCGTTGACCCTGAGGCACAGAAGCTGGAAGACGCCCTCGGGGGCGAAGAAGGGGATGAGCCTCGCGAGCATCTGCTCGATGGGATCGTCCTGCTCGGCCAGGGCGCCGGCCAGAGGATTGTTCTCGGCGTGGACTCTCACGGCCTCCCTCGCGTTCCTCAGAATGGCGAGGCCCTGCTGTGAGTTCCAGCGGGAGAGGGCGCTGTAAACGGGCGGCGTCAGATTCGCCACGCGCTGCAAATACTGGTCGACGTAGCGGGCCAGACGGTCGATGATCTGGGGCAGCGTCTCCAATTGGAACGGCTCGATGTTGAAAGTCGCGATCCTGGCTCCGAAGTCGCTGATCTCGTTGGCGACCAGGCGGCAGCGGTTGTCGAGGTCAGAGATGTTTCTGGCAAGTCTTCTCAATTCCGCTTCCGTAAGGTTTTCGCCGCGGGAGAGGCACAAACCGATCTTCTCGACGAGCTCCTGAAGGTCCAGAAGGTGGTCCTGGTCAAGGGAGACGGCGTTCAGATTCTCAACGGAGCGCAGGAGCGAAAGGCTCTCGAACAGCGCCCTGGTATGGTCGGTCAGGCGGTAGAGAAATTTCTGCACTCTCCTGTCAGCGATGTGCTGCAGCCTCTTCGGCTCGATGCGGCGCTCGACGTTCCCCCAGAGCATCAGTTGCTCCATGTCGGCCCTGAAAGCCTGCTGGCTGTAGGGGCCGGCGGTCTCAAGCAAAGACTGGACGGCGTCGTAGATGTCGTTGTGATATTTTTCGACTTCATGCGCCTGGCGGCGCAAAAAGAGGAAATACAGAATGGTGGCGTAATACCACCGGCGCTCCGAACTTAGGAAAGCGCAGTGACTGACTGGAAGCAGATCCAGAAAAGGAGGCTCCGGCGCCACAGCCTGAAAAAGATCAGGCTGCGGCGCGGGATCGAACTGTTCGATTATATTGTTGTCCATAATCCCTTCTTAAAACGAATACACACGCAATATATTGTACTAAAAGGGCCTTTTTTAAACAATATATTGGGTCGAAGGGAATGATCAGCGGCGCGAGGCGAAAAAGTCCTTCAGAAGCTTTTCGCATTCCTCGGAGCAAAAGCCTTCCAGCGCTTCCACTTTGCCGCCAAAATAGGTGTTGGCGAGATTGGCGTTGCTTAAAAGCGCGCCCCTTTCCCAGTCGCGCGCCCCGAAAACCACGGTCGATATCCTGGAAAGAAGTATCGCGCCCGCGCACATGGGGCAGGGCTCAAGCGTCACGTAGAGGGTGCAGTCAGTAAGCCGCCGGCCGAGCTGTTCCTGGGCCAGCTTTATCGCGATTAGTTCGGCGTGAAGAGTGGCGTCGTTTTCGGTCTCTACCAGATTGTGAGCGGAAGAAACGACGCTGCCGTCCGCGTCAATGATGACGCAGCCAACGGGGACTTCGCCTTTTTCCGCGGCCGCTTCGGCTTCGCGGATGGCGAGGGACATGTAGTGCTTGTGATTCACGAAAATAATTTTACCAAAAATAGAAACGGCAAATTTGCTACAATAAAAGCTTGACGATTAGATTTCACACCAACACGAGGTAATTTATGAAAAGCAAGCTAATGATGCTTACGGCTCTGATCCTGGCTTCCGCTTTCGCGGTCCAGGCGGATCCTACCGTTTTCTTCGAGGAAAATTTTGAAAAGTACAACACCGGCGATTTTCTGCCGCAGTGCGAAACAGCGACCATTTACCAGGCCAAATACCAGACGAATTTCGCCTATAAGGTCGAAAGCGACGTCATGGATACCAAATGCCTTACCGTGACGAAGAACGACCCGGACGGTTTTAACTCCGGCAACTCCGGCGTCTGGATCCCCACCGGCGCCACCGAGGAAATGTTCACCGAGACCGGCATCATGAGGATACGTTTGAAACACCGCTCCATAAGCAACATCAGCGGCTTCATGTTCGGCAACGGCTCGGCCAACGACAACGGCCGCGCGCTTTGGTGCTACCGCAACGGCGGCACTTTCTACATCATCCACAGCAACAAGACACAGATGGAATTAAGCGGCAT
>JAGCDY010000100.1 GCA_017650925.1 bacterium | reverse complement strand
TCAACGCCATTATGATCTCTTTGGGCGCTTTCGCCAACGACGATTTCAGCAGCAAGCGCCTGACCCAGGCCTCGATGTGCGTTTTCTTCGGCATGATCTTCGACGTCTTCGACGGGTTCGTCGCGAGGCTTACCAAGACCAGCAGCCGCTTCGGCATGGAGCTCGACAGTCTCGCCGACCTTGTCACCTTCGGCGTCGCGCCGTCCGTGCTAATGTTCGTTTTCGTTTTGAAGGACGTTCCCGATCCCGTAAGGAAACTTGTCCTGCCGTGCTGCATGGTCTACACCTGCTGCGCCGCGCTGCGCCTTGCGCGCTTCAACGCCCAGATAGAGGACGAGGGCAAGACTTTCTCCGGCATCCCGACGCCGGAGGCTGCTGGTGTGGTCATTTCTTACCTTCTTCTGCTTTCCCACGGATACCTTACCCCGGACAGCAACTACATCCACGGCCTCATCCACAATTACCTCATGCCCTTTATGATGGTTGGTCTGGGGCTCTTGATGGTGGCCACGGTGCGCTTCCCGGCCCCCGCCAAGCAGATCGTTTGGCAAAGGCACCCCTTCGTTTACCTGGTCCTCATCGTTTTCCTTCTGGTGGCGCTTATAGCCCGGCCCGGACTAGTCCTGCCCTTCATTTTCGTAGGCTACCTGGTCTACGGACTTCTGCAGGCCGCCCGCCGCGCCCTGTTCCCTCCGAAGGTTAAGGTAGAGAATCAGGAAGGCCAAGAGGAATAATGGCCCGGGAGCAGAACGAGGTACAGGGAATAATTCCCGTTGACAAGCCGAAGGACTGGACTTCCCACGACGTCATAGCCAAATTAAGGGGCGCTTTCAGGATAAAAAAGATCGGACACTCCGGAACCTTGGACCCTATGGCGACAGGCCTTCTGGCGGTGCTCTGCGGCAAATCGACGAAGCTCTCCGATCCTCTCATGGCGTCGCAGAAGACCTACGAGATGACGGTCCGCTTCGGCGTTACAACAAACACTCAGGACATAACGGGCGAAGTCGTAAAGGAAAGCCCCTTGCCGGAAGGCTTCGGGAAAGAGATGCTGCTTAAAGCCCTGCCGGAATTCAAAGGCGAGATCGAACAGCTTCCGCCGATGTTCTCCGCGATCAAGGTGAAAGGCAAAAAGCTCTACGACATAGCGAGGAAAGGACAAGAGGTCGAAAGGGAAAAACGCAAGGTCACGATCTACGACCTTGAGCTCATAGACATAAAAGACAGCGAAGCGAAACTGCGCTGCGTCTGCTCGAAAGGCACCTACGTCAGAACGCTGGCCCACGATCTGGGCCAAAAGCTCGGCTGCGGCGGGACCCTAACGGAGCTGAGAAGGACCAAAGGCAGTTTCCTGACCATAGAGGAAGCCTTCAGTCTGGACGAGATCCTGAATTGGGATTTGGAGAGACTGAGGGCGGAAGCGGAGAAGAATTTGGAAAAAGCAATGAACTTACTCGCGAAAGCGGCGAAACCGGTCTTGCTGGCCTTCGCAGCGCTTCTAATAGCCTCCTGCGCCAAGAAAGCGGAGGAGAAAGTCGATGTTTACGTTTCCATTCCGCCGCTTCTGCCCTTCGTCCAGAGACTGGCCGGTCCGGATGTCAAATGCGAATCCTTCATGCCCTCCGGCGCCAACCCTCACCAGTACGAGCCTTCCCCCAGGAAAGGCGCGGGCTTCTACGACAGCAAGCTGTTCATCATGACGGGCCTGCCCTTTGAAAAGGAGCTCGCAAAGCGCGCCAATGGCGGCAAGGGACCGAAACTGCTCGATCTCGCGCCCGAGGAAGCCGATCACGATCATGAGGAGGAAGGCCACCATCACGATCCGCACATCTGGCTTTCGCCGCGGCTTATGAAAGAACGCGTCCAGGACATGGCCGCGGCGCTTAGCGAACTCTATCCCGAAAAGAAGGAAGAGATCGAAAAGAGAGCCGAGGAAATAAAAGAAGAGCTTAAGGCTTTCGACGAGGAGCTGAAGGAAACTTTCAAAGACGGCAACAAAGTCTTCCTGGTCTTCCATCCCGCCTATTCCTGTTTCGCCGAAGATTACGGCCTCACAGAGATCGCCGTGGAAAAGGAAGGCTCCGAACCCACGCCCAAAAGTCTGGGTGAAGCGATGGAAAAAGCCAGGAGCGAAAACTTCGCCAATCTGATAGTCCAGCCGGGCATGAACGAAAGGCTTGCCCAAAACATCGCCGACACCGCGAAACTTAAGATCATAAAAAGGGACGCGCTCTCCACCAATTACTACGACGAGCTGAGAGCGCTCGCCAAAAACATCAAGGGCGAGGAATGAGCGCTGACACGATCTTAACCTTCAGGAACGTTAACTTCGGCTACGGGCCCCACAAGGTCCTGGACGACGTTTCTTTCTCCGTCAAAAGAGGCGAGTACGTCGGCATCGTCGGCCCCAACGGCGGCGGCAAGACCACGCTCTTCAAGCTGGTCCTGGGCATTCTGAAACCGCATTCCGGAGAAATAAAGCTTTTCGGGAAAGAGCCCGAGGAGACGAGATACCGCGTGGGCTACGTGCCCCAGTACTTCAACGTTGACCGCCAGTTCCCCATAAACGTGGCGGCCCTCATTGAAGCCGGCCTTCTCAATCACTCCGGCTTTTTGCCCATCAGCAAGAAAGAAGCGAAAGAAAAGATCGCCAACGTTCTGAAGAGCGTTTATCTCGACGGCTATCAGAAGCGCGCTGTGGGTGAATTGTCCGGCGGCGAACTGCAGCGCGTCTTAATCGCCCGCGCCCTCGTGAGCGATCCTGAGCTTCTGCTTTTGGACGAGCCGACCGCCAACGTCGATCCCGCCGTGGGCGTCAGCCTAAACGGCCTGTTCCAGGAACTCAACAAGGACCACACCATCGTCATAGTTTCCCACGACATCGGCTTCGTCTCTTCGAGCGTCACCTCGATCCTCTGCCTGAACGAGAAACTCTATCAGCACGACGGCTCGAAGCTGACTCCCGAAGTCATAGAATCGCTTTACGGCGGCCACGTTCATCTCGTTAACCACTGCCACCACTGCCACGGGGAGGAAAATGATGCTGACTGATCCCTTCCTTCTCAAGGCGCTTTTAGCCGGTCTTCTGATTTCCGTGGCCTGCGGCATCGTCGGCAGTTTGGTGGTCGTAAGACGGCTGACCTTCATAACAGGCGGCATTGCCCATGCCGTTTTGGGCGGCGTCGGCGTAGCCCTGTTCTTCAACATCGCGCCTGTCTGGGGCATCTTTATCTCAGGGCAACTTGCCGCGCTTATTCTCGGCATTGTCTCTAGGAAAGTCAAACGCTACGAGGAGCCCATCATCGCGGCCCTCTGGTCTGTCGGCATGGCGCTTGGCGTTCTTCTAGCCGCCCTTTCCCCGGGCTATCAGAGCGATCTGATGAGCTACCTCTTCGGCAATATTCTGCTCATCTCTCACCTAGACATTCTGAACGTCGTCATCTTAGACGCCATAATAATAATCATAACCTCGCTCTTCTATAAGCCTCTAAGGATCGTCTGCTTCGACGAGGAATACGCCGCCCTGAGGGGACTGCCCACCAATTTCTTCTACCTTTTGCTGCTCTCCCTTATCGCGCTGACTGTCATCTGCGTCATGCGCGTAGTGGGACTCATTATGGTCATCGCCCTGATGGCGCTCCCGCCCACCATGATGCTGAGGCACACCAACCGCCTCCACGTAGTCATGCTCGGCTCATCAATTATCAGCGCCGCTCTCATCGCCGCGGGACTTCTCATCTCCTTCCGCTTCGACTATCCTTCCGGCGCGACCATCGTGCTCCTCACGGGCTTCGTCTTCCTGGTGAAGACCTTCATCTCCGAACTCCGCGCAAAGGCCTGATCAGACAAACTCTGACATTACTTGGTTAGCTAGTTCAATGCCGCGGTTGGTGAGTTTCAAAGTGCGGCCTTTATAAGTCACCAGTTTGCGGAAGGCGAGATCTTCGATTTGCCGCTTAAAAATTTCCTCATCCTGGGGCGTCAATTGGACGCCCTCAGTTTTTCTAAGGCCGAGGTAGATGCGTTCGCCGAGTTTTTGGATCTTGTTAAGCGGTTTTGTGTTTATTATTTTCCAATTGGAATCGATGTGGGCGCGAAGCGGCGCGTTTTTGTAGGGGAAGCGGCAAAAGCTGTGGGCGCCGGGACCCAAGCCGAGGTAATGGTTGTTGGTGTCCCAGTAAGCGGAGTTGTGTCGGGAATGGAAACCGGGTTTGGCGGCGTTGGAGATCTCGTACATCTCGTAGCCTTTTTCTTTAAGTAGTTTTCTGGCCAGCCAGTATTCTTTCATGGTCGTGACGTCGCTGGGGAGCGTTGGGTCTTCCTTTTGGAGCGGCGTGCCTTTTTCAATGGAGAGGGCGTAGAAGGAGATGTGTTCGGGCTGCCAGGAGAGAAGCGTTTCGACGGTGTCCTGCCAGGAGGAGAGGGTTTGATGGGGCAGTCCGTACATGAGGTCCAGGGAAATGTTTTTGAAGCCGTTTTTCCTGAGCGTTTGGCAGGCTTCTTTGGCTTCTTTGGCGGTGTGCAGGCGGCCAAGGTATTTCAGTTCGTTATCCTGAAGAGATTGGACGCCGAGGCTCACGCGGTTTATGCCGGCTTCTTGCCAGAGTTTTACGTCCTCAGGGCGAAAAGCGGCGGGGTTCGCCTCTAGGGTACATTCGATATCGGGTGTCCAGCGGATGGAGGCTTTTACGGCCTCACAGACGCTTAAAAGGGCATCGCCTGGGAGAATTGAGGGCGTGCCGCCGCCGAAATAGACGGAAGCCAGCTCCCGGTAGGGCATCATGGGGAGAAGCGCTTTATTTTGGGCGATGAGATCAGCGGTGTATTTCGCTATCTCATCCTTTTTCGGAGGATGGCTGAAGAAAGCGCAGTAGCGGCATTTCCTTAAGCAGAAGGGGACATGGATGTAGAGCGCCAGTTTTTCGGGAGGAGCGGTCCTGGGAAGTGTGATGGGATTTTTCTGGAGCGCTTTGGCGAGAGGAATGTCGTTGGGAAGGAGAGCGTAGTTAAGGAGTTCGCTTCTTTTGACCCAGGCGAGTTTTTCGTGCTCCAGGGGCGTCGGCTGTTTGCCTTGGAGTTTGGCGCTGACTCCGACCAGTCGGATGTTGGTGGTATGGTCGTAGACGATGCCGGTAGGGACGATGTCGGCGGCGAGTTCTTCTTTGATCTCGCGTTGGGCGCAGGCGGAAAACGTTTCGCCAGCTTTTCTTTTGCCGCCGGGAAATTCCCAACCGCCGGGTTTCCCCGGTTTATTTGGGCGCAGCGCCAGAAGTATCCTGCCTTTATCTTCGATGACCGCCGCGGATACTTCTACGGGTCCGTTACTCAAAGCGTTTGAAGCAGAGGACGGCGTTGTGGCCGCCGAAGCCGAAGGTGTCGGAGATGGCCGCGCGGATCTTTCTTTCCCTGGCCTTGTTGGGGACGTAGTCCAGATCGCACTCGGGATCCGGTTCCTCGTAGTTGATGGTCGGGGGAACGATGCCGGTCTCTATGGCTTTCACGCAGAAGACGGCCTCGATGCCGCCGCAGCCGGCCACGCAGTGTCCGGTCATGGACTTGGTGGAGGAGACCCAGAGCTTGTAGGCGTTCTCGCCGAAGACGGTCTTGATGGCCGCGGTCTCCATTAGGTCGTTGTGATGGGTGGAGGTGCCGTGGGCGTTGACGTAGTCGACGGTGTCCGGGGAGATCTCCGCTCTTTCGAGGGCCTGACGGATGGCCAGGGAAACGAAGGATCCGGTCGGTTCCGGAGCCGTGACGTGGTAGGCGTCCGTGGATTGGCCGACGCCGCCAAGTTCGCAGTAGATACTGGCGCCTCTGGCTTTGGCGTGGGCGAGCGTTTCAAGAACGATGACGCCGGCGCCTTCGGAAATTACGAAACCGCTTCTGTTGCGGTCGAAGGGGCGGCTCACTCTGGTGGGGTCGCCTTCGCCGTCCCAGCTTGACAGGGCTTTCATGTTGGCGAAGGTGGCGATGGAAAGCTTGCAGACCGGGGCTTCCGAGCCGCCGCAGATGGCGATCTGCTCGAAGCCGGCCCTCAATCTTAAGAACGCGGTGGAGATGGCGTCGTTGCCGGAGGCGCAGGCCGTGGCTACGCCGCAGGAGAAGCCGTGGATGCCAAGGCGCATGGCTATCGTGTGCGCTCCAACGTCCGCCGTGCCGGAAGGAACGAGGAAGGGCGTGACGCGTCCGGGGCCTTTCTCCAGCATGACCTGGCAGGTCTTCTGGATGTTGTCGATGCCGCCGATGCCGGAGCCCATGATTATGCAGACGTCATGGTTGTCGCCCCTGTTGGCGAAGTCGATGCCGCTGTCGCGGACGGCTTCCATGCCGGCGTTGACGGCGTGGAGGACCGAGCGGTCGTAGCGGGCGATATCCCTTTCGGAAAAACCGCCGGGGGTCGCGTCGTAATGGCATTCGCCGGCGATATGCACTTTATTGTCGGTGGAATCAAAAAGCGTAATGGGGCCGATGCCGGATCTGCCGTGCGTTACGCTGTCCCAGTTTTCGGCGACTCCGTAGCCCGTGGGGGCGACGGCGCCGAGACCGGTCACTACTATTCTTTCATTATCTGTCATAATTCTAATATTATATCTTATCGGACACTTTGATTTCAAGCCTCAAAGGGCTCATCTGCGGCCGTTCAGATCGCTGAGGATATTTTCCAGTTCCTGACGTTTGACGCGGGGTATGATTATTCTTCCTTCTATCTTTTCGCCGAAGGTCGGAGAGACGATGTTTCCCTCCATTTGCTCGACCTTGTAAAGGAGCGTATTGTAGGCCGGGTAAGAGCAGGAGAAGGTTAGTTCTTCCTTGGCGCGCTCCTCAACTGTTTGGCAGGTCTCCAGGACGTTTTGGGCGGCGGCGCGGTAGGTGTCGATGAGGCCTCTTACTCCGAGCTTTATTCCTCCGAAATAGCGGACGACCGCCAGAACGACGTTCTGCAGCTCTTTCTGTTTCAAACTCTGAAGTATTGGCTGGCCGGCGGTGCCGGAGGGTTCGCCGTCGTCGCTGTAGTAGGACGTCGGGTTGTCCGGGGCGCCAATTTGGTAGGCCCAGCACACATGCGTAGCCTGGGGATGCATGGCTCTTATTTTGTCAAGGAAAGCGTCCGCCTCTTCTTTATTGGCGGCGGGGGAGACGTAAGAGAGGAAGCGGGAACGCTGTTCCGTCAGCTCCGCCTCTTTGCTTTCCTTGATGGTAAGATAAGTTTCCATTTATTCCGAGGCTTTGACCGCCTCAATAAGTTTTTGATGGTCGAGGCGTCCGGAGGCCACGACGCCCAGGTCGTTCATAAGAAGCGGCGGAGTGGTGAAGTCGATATTTCTGCCGAGCGTGTCGGTGACGGAGCCGCCGGCTTTGGTCACGACGAGGTATCCCGCGGCGTGGTCCCAGATCTTTTCCTTGTATTCCAGACTCTTCGGAAGCCTCAGGTAGATGTCGGCCAATCCCAGCGCCACGGCCGCGTATTTGCATTGGCTGTCGATGCGGACGGGCTCGGCCTGCACGCCGAGGCTTTCCCTGATCTTTTCCGCCCGGGAGTGTGAGGTGTGGCCGCTTTCGACCGACTCGCAGATGACGGCCTCGGCGAAATTCTTCGCGGCCGTTGTCTGCGCCTCTACGGCCGGGCCGTCAGTGAAGAGGGAAGTGAAGAGCGTCTTTTGATTTTCGCTGGCCAGGCACAGGAGGCCCTTTTCGCCGCTGGGAGCTTGCATGTTCGGGCAGG
>JAGCDY010000099.1 GCA_017650925.1 bacterium | reverse complement strand
TATAAAGCGGAATGATAGAGTTGTCTCCGAGATGGTCATATATCTGCATATTCAAAATGCAAGTCCCGAACATAACAGCCGGGATGCCTATGACCGTAAGGAAAAAGCCCAGAAGGCCCTTGACAACGGCTCTTGAGGAGCTGGGAGATTCGGACTCACTCTTTTCTTCGCTTTGCCTTTTTTGGGAAAGCTCTTCCAAAAATTTGATGTCTTCTTCATTCATAAATGTCATTGCTCCATTTTGGATCTTAAAAGATTGTGGACGCAGAAAGGAATGACTTTCCCGTTGCCGACGGAGACGCCGGTGCAACACTTTTTGGCGCGCTCCCAGTCGAAATTCTCCGCGTCCATGAAGTTCTTGACGATGATCCTCACGATCTTCATGTCCTTGTGAACGGAGCCGTCCCCTTCCGCGAACTCCTGAAGCTTCTCCAGCATGAAGGAGGAGCCGAGGACCTTTCCAACGAAACACTTGCAGACGTTCTTTTTCATGTAGTCGAGGATCGTCTTGTCGAAGGCGATGCGGTTGGATATGGTTCCCTTGCATTTCGTGAAGTCAACGTAGTCGCCCAAAGAATAGACCTTATCCCCCTGGCAGAAAAGGAAGCCCAGGCTGGTGCAGTTTGGATGCGAGCAGGGCAGCGGGATGAGATCCTTGTAGGCCATGAGATTGCTTCCGGCTATGGCGAGCAATATGTCCTCCTGGAAAACGGAAGGAAGGGAGGAATCCTTTGCGCTGCCCACTTTCGTCAGGCGCTGGAATGTTATTCCGGAAATGTGTTTTGTCTTTACGGAAAGGTCCAGGATCTTGGGGATCTCTTTCAGGTTGCCCTGGTAGACCGTGACAGCCAGGCAGATCTTTACTTCGGCGGCGTTGAGCTTCTCTATCAGGGAAAGTTTTTCCTTCAAGAGCGGACGTCCGCGCAGAGCCTTGTAAACCTCGTCGTCAAATCCGTCGAACTGCAGGTAAACTTCCACCCTGTCCCTGTGCTCTTTTATAAGCGCGAAAAGCTTTTCGTCATCGAGGAGCGCAAGGCCGTTGGTGTTGATGAGAACGCGGCCGACGTCGGCTTTCAGAGCGGCGTTTAGAAGCTCATCGAATTTGGGATGGATTAGGCATTCCCCGCCGGACAGCTGCAAAACGTCCAAATGCCCCTTCTCGACGGTCAGGAGCGTGTCTAGGCGCCGCTTGAATTCCTCGAGGGAAATGTTTTCCGGAGTTTTTTTGCCGAAATAGCAGATCGCGCACCTCAGGTTGCAGTCTTCCGTAACTTCGATGAGCCCCGTGCAGATGTGCTGGCGGTGCTCGCCGCACCAGCCGCAGTCGCGGCCGCATTCGCCCTTGAATTCCGCGACGGGCTGGAAAGGCTGGCCCTCCACGTCGAAAGTCTTGTCCAGGAAGCGCTGGGCGTCTTTGGCAATAATGGCAGAAAACGTTCCGTGTTCGGGGCAAGCCTTTTCCAAAACGATATCCCGGCCCTTCTTGATCTTTCGGGCGGGAATAGTCTTAAGACAGACGGGACAGATGCTTTCAGTCTTGCTTATCATATCTCCATTTTAGCAAAATCGCGACTTCGCCGAGATATCGTTTTGGGCTGAAAATAAAAATGGTGGACGTTACTAGACTCGAACTAGTGACCTCTACCGTGTGAAGGTAGCGCTCTAACCAACTGAGCTAAACGTCCACTTAAGGTAAGGAAGATAATACTAAAAACGGCTTTTGATTGCAAGGGAGAAAAGGGCGAAATGTTGACAGCGTTCCAGAATATCAATATAATTCAAGGAACTAAAAAAATAAAGGAGCAACCATGTCCATACATCCCACCGCCGTCGTGGCTCCCGGAGCCCAGATCGACGAGACCACCGAAATAGGACCTTACTGCGTAATAGGCGAGCACGTCAAGATCGGCCCGAACAACAAGCTCGTGGCTTACGTTTACGTCGACGGCTACGTGGAAATAGGCGCCGGGAATAAAATATATCCCAACTGCAGCATCGGCACGCCCCCGCAGGACGTGGGCTGGACGGAAGACATGGTGACGTATGTGAAGATCGGCGACGAGAACATCATCCGCGAGAACGTGACGATCCACTGCGGGACCATAGGCTCCGAGGAGAACGCCACCACGACGGTAGGCAGCCACAATTACCTCATGGCCAACACCCATATAGCCCACGACTGCACCGTGGGCGACCATGTCATCATGGTCTCTTTCTCCGGCTGCCCCGGGCACACCCGTCTTTTTGACAACTGCATCATAAGCGGACTCTCCGGCATGCACCAGTTCTGCCGCATCGGGCGCTACGCCATGATTTCCGGCAGCAGCGTCATCAACAAGGATCTCCCCCCCTTCATGATCGCCGACGGCCGCAACGGCTCGGTTAGAGCCATCAACGTGGTGGGAATGCGCCGCGCGGGCTTCAGCGCCGAAACTATCCGCGCCATGCACGAAGTGCACAAGATCTTCTATGCCGAAGGGCACACGATGTCCGTGGCCATAGAGGAAATAAAAAAGAGAGTCCCCCAAACTCCGGAAGTTTTGGAATTCCTGGAGTTCGTGGAGACTCCCTCTAAACGCGGGATCTTGTTCGGCCAGTTAGGCCGCCGCGATTAATTGTTGTTATTCCGAGAAGACCGGGGTGGAGAGGTATCTCTCGCCGGTGTCCGGAAGCAGAACGACGATCGTCTTGCCTTCGTTTTCGGGCCTGAGGGCGACCTTGGTGGCGGCGAAAGCCGCGGCGCCGGAGGAGATGCCCACCAAGAGACCTTCTATTCTGGCCAGCGTTTTGCTTGTGGCGAAGGCTTCCTCGTTTTCCACCGTGATGATCTCGTCGTAGATCTCGGTGTTCAGGGTGTCCGGAACGAAGCCGGCGCCGATGCCCTGGATCTTGTGGGGGCCGGGAGTGCCCTTGGAGAGGACCGGGGAGGAGGCGGGCTCCACCGCGATGACTTTGACGTTCGGGTTCTTGGACTTCAGGTATTCGCCGACGCCGGAAACCGTGCCGCCGGTGCCGACGCCCGCCACGAAGATGTCAACTAAGCCTTCGGTGTCGTTCCAGATCTCGGGGCCCGTGGTCAGACGGTGGGCGGCGGGGTTCAGAGGATTAGTGAACTGGCCGGGGATGAAGCTGTTTGGGATCTCGACTGCCAGTTCGTTGGCTTTCTTGATGGCGCCCTTCATGCCTTCGGCTCCCGGAGTCAGGACCAATTCGGCGCCGAAAGCCTTGAGGAGGTTGCGCCTTTCCACGCTCATGGTGTCAGGCATGGTTATTATGATGCGGTACCCTTTGGCCGCCGCGACGGCCGCCAGGCCGATGCCGGTGTTGCCGGAAGTCGGCTCGATGATGACGGAGCCGGGGACGAGCTGCCCCCTCTTCTCGGACTCGCTGATGATGTAACTCGCGATGCGGTCCTTTACGGAGCCGATGGGGTTGAAGTACTCCACTTTCGCGATAAGGCGGGCCTTGTAGCCCTTCTCGCTCTTGTAGCGGTTCAGTTCCACCAGCGGGGTGTTGCCGACAAGGTCGAGTATGCTTTGGTTGATCTTGGACATGGTTTTTCTCCTGTATTTTTAAATGTTGATAGCGTTGGTTATGTTGGCGTAGTTTAAGTTGGGTACGAAGATCTCGTTGTGCGCGTGTCCGCGGAAGACCTTTTTCCCGTTGTGGAAGGCGAAGAGCTGGGAAAGGGGAAAGTCTTCCCAAGTTCCGTCGTCCAAAGGCGTCGTGGCGAAGACGAAGCTGTTGTCCTCGTGCTTGTAACACAATGAATTGTTCATGTTCTTGTGAACGTAGAGCAGTTCCCCGTCGAAGATGAGAAGGTTCAGCTTGTTGCGGTGGGAGAGTTTTCTCACCACCTCGTCCACTATGTCGAAGCGCTTCCTGGCGCTGAGGGTTTTCCTGCTTTGCGCCTTGTTAACTTCGTCGATGATGAAGAGCAAGATCTTTTCGGAGTCTGTGTCGCCCTGCTGAAGCCCAAGATATTTCGTCAGGTATTTGCCGGAATAGACCGTGCCGTTGTGGGCTACGGTCCATTCGCGCCCGGTGGAGTCCTTGCCGCAGAAGGGATGGCAGTTCTCGGCTTTGATGGAGCCTATGGTGGCGAATCTTATGTGAGCCACAATGTTGTTTTGCGGGGCAAGGCGGTCCAAAGTTTCCTTTGCGATCTCGCTTTTGTAGGCGGCTATGGGTTCCTTTATGACGCCAAAGACATCCTCATCGCTTCTCAAAAGACCCCAGCCGTGGGGAAACTTTTGGCTGTGGCTTAGGAAAGCCTCGAGGTAAGGCCTGACGTTCAAGGGTTCGTGGGAGGAGATTCCAAGCAGTTCGCACATGTCATTTCCCTCCCAGTTTTCTTATGTTGTCCAAAGAGGAGCCGACGGCTTCCCTCACTTTTTCGCAGAGCCGTTTGCCGGCCAGCTTTTCCCTTTCATAAGCGATGACTTTTTTAATTTCCTCCTTTTCCGGGAAAGCGGAGTAATAACGCTCCATTTTAGCGAGGATATCGAGCGCGGCCTCGATTATCGGTTTTTTTCCGATCCTGACGTTCTTGAGGTTGTAGAGGGCGGCGTTCTGGTGGTTCTTGACGGCTTCCTGCTGCAGCGCCTTGGTGAAGCGAAAATCTTTTTCAGAGAGAAGATAAATAGCGAGAAGATGGGCGAAATCAAGGTCTTTTTCCGCGATGCCCAGCTTTTCCAAGGGATCAAGGTCGAACATCCTCAGTTCAATGTGGTCTATGCCGGTCTTTTCGAGATTTTCCGGGGAGTTTTCGCCCCTGGGCTTGATCCTGACGGGAAGGTACAGTTCGTGGGCGGAGTAGAGCGCGCCGCTCCTGACGTAAGCCTGGGCGCTCTTGACGTAGTTTTTTACGGACGAGTAATCCAAGACCGGCACGAAGGTGTTCCAGTAGCCCTTGCTTCCGCTTCTCGGGGAGGCGTAAGCGTTGAGCGCGAGGCCTTGCTTTCCGCTTTTGTCGAAGGAGCGGTCGTAAACGGGGCTGGCGGCGGTCAGAAGGACAAGAAGCCAGCTGTGCTTTGAAAGCTGCCTGAAGAGTCTGAGGTAAAGTTCGTCTTTGGATTCGCTTTGCGAATCAAGAAATTCTTCCCTGAAAGAGAAGTTGAAATGGATGCCGGAATAGAGCATCAGCCTTTTGCCGTAGCGCTTTTCCAAAAAGGACCTGTACTCGTATTCGTAGGAAAACTTGCCTTTGTATTGGGCTATGGGTATTTCATCCTCGCGCTCAAAGAAGGGCGGGTTGGAATAAAGCCACAAACTCTCGCCCGTTTCGGCGAGCCTTTTTCTGGCGTAGGCGTCCAGCTTCCCCAGGGCTTTCAGGGCGTCCTTTACGGAATCGCAGACCGGCGTGATTATTTCCAGCTGGTTCTCGCAGAAATCCCTGGAAAGGCGTTTCGATCTGAAAGGATGCGGCGACCTGGCGAGGCGGCCGTTGCCGTCGACGCGCAGAGTCTCCCTCTCGAGACCGAAAAAGCCTTTCAATATGTCGCTTTTTATCTTCATTATATCGTTCATCTATTATAGCACCGAGTAACGTTCGACATAGTCTTCCAGCCGCCAGCCCTGGGAAATGCCCTCCAGCATGTCTTTGGCGGGGTTGGAAAGGCGCTCCGCCCGGTCGAAGAGAGGAGAAAGGAAGACCTCTTCCCCGAATCCCCTCTTCCTAAGGCCGTCTTCCGCCAGGGAAAGGATCTTTATGAACTGGCCCCTTAATTTTTGCCTGTCGACAAAATCTGGCAGGACCTTTTTTGAAAAAAGATGCTGCAGCCTGTCGGCGTTTTGGGAGCGGCCGTAGACGACGCGGTCTTTTTCCAGCAGCTCTTTGAGTTCGGGCAGCTTTTCCAAAAGGCCGGTGTGGAAGGCGGCGATGGTCATGCTGTCCTTTATGGGCTGGCAGCAGGCGCTCCTGTATTCCACTGTGCCGCGGAAAGTCAGATCCTCTAGTTTGAAGGTCCTCAAATATTTGATGTCCTCGAGCCTCGGTTCAAGGGCTTTCGCGCGGTAGCGCTGTCCGTCGTAATATTTTCCTATGACTTTGTCCCTTTTGAAATATTCCTTGATTGGCACAGGGGAAAAGTCGAAGTATTTGCCGTCCCGCTCCGCGCAGTAGATGCTGGTCTCCCCGATGTAGGAAACAAGCTCGTCCACGCTTTTCAAAGGCTCGTTGAAAAGCCCGACGTTCTTTTTGTTGTAGCCGTGCATGCTCTCTTCCCAGAAAATGTTCCTGGAGCAGAGCAGATCGGGGTACTCCTTCGAAGGGGAGTTGGCGAACAAAAGGACTTTGTAAGGCTCAAGACGCCCGAAAACGTTAAGGACGTCGACAAGGGAATCATATTCCACGTCCAGCTGAACCTGCGAGGCGCTCGTGAAAGTGCCGAAGTCCGGGCGGGCGTGAAAGCGCCTCCCCTTTTCCCCAAGGTGCTCTTTGTAGGACCTTAAGTAATGCAGAAGCATTCTGTAGCGCTCGCTGGGTATGGGATAGTTGTGGTTAATGTCGCAGTGAGGATTGATGCCCATGCCTGTCACGGCATACCCGCGCCGGCGCAGGTATTTGTCAACGTAGGCGTAATATTTGTCGAAGCTTTCCTTTATCTCGAAGATCGTCCGGCGCCTGCCCATTGAGAACTCAAGGTTGGAATAGCTGCAGTCGAAAGAAAGCGAATCGCCGCTTTTCTCTTCGATCAGATTGTAGGGATTTCTCTCGCTGTCCCTGGAGGCGACCTTGAAGGAGAAGCGTTTGCGGAAAGCTTCGGCCATTTTGTGCGTCAGATCTTCCTCCACCGGTTTTTTGGCCAGATTTATGATCGGCATCTCTATCTCGATGCCGATGTATTCCCCGCGTTTTTTCCGCGTGGGGGCGATATATTTTTCGTAAATGGCTTCGTCGATGGCTGACTGTTTCATGGCATCCCTCCCTGGAGCCCCGGGTCTTTTCGGACTGGTTCCCCATTTTTAAGAGGACATCATTATACACATATTCACATACTATGTCAATATGTAAATAAAAGCAGGCGGGCAGAGGGCTGGCACATTTGCCTACTATTTTGATATACTTTCTGGAAAAGGAGCGGAATATGATATCGACAAAAGGAAGATACGCCATACGCTTGATGGTCGACCTGGCGCGCCAGGACAAGGATCGCTTCACGCCGCTTTGCGAAGTGGCTGACAGGCAGTGCATCTCGAAACTTTACCTCGAGATCATCCTGAAGAAGCTGGTCGCGGCCAAATATCTTGTCGGCAAGAGCGGCAAAAGCGGCGGCTACAAGCTGACGAAAGATCCGAAAAAGATAACCGTCCTGGAGATATTGGAGCTGATGGAAGGGACAGTGGCGCCTGTGGCCTGCCTTGCGAAAGGAGCGAAGACTTGCGCCTTCCGGAAAAAATGCTCCACCATCGCCATGTGGACGGAATACGACAAGCTGACCAAAGAGTTTTTCGGCAAAAGAACGATCGCCGATCTTACATGATCTTTTTGTAGACTTCCATGGTGCCGCTTACCATGGATCCTATGCTGTAATCCGAGACGTCGCTTTTAAGAGCGCCCTCCTTCAGCTTCGCGAGCAGGGCGGGATCGTTCGCCAGACGTTCCAGGAGCGTTTTTAAGGCCTGTTCGTCGCCAATCGGGAAGAGGAAGCCGTTCACGCCGTCGATCACCGCTTCCGCGGCTCCTCCGGCCCTGGAAGAGACAACGGGGATGCCTTCCGCCAGCGCCTGTATCAGAACCCGGGCCAGACCTTCCCTAAAGGAAGCGTGCACAAGCGCGTCGCCGGCCGCGAGCAGTTCCGGGATCTCGCCCGGCGCGGCCTGGCCGTAAAAGATGACTTTTCCTTTGCGTTCCTTTTCCGCTGCGTCTTGCAGTTCTTCCTGCAAGGGTCCGCCGCCTATTAGGAGAAGCTTGGCGTTTTCGGGGAGCGCTCTTAGAATTTCCGGCGCGCCTTTCCGGGGGAAAAGCCTGGTAACGGCTACGAAAAGCAGTTCCTTGGGGGCGACGCCCAGTTTCCGCCGGCTCTCGGAGCGCAGACCTTTGGCGTTTTGGAAAGCTGCGAGGTCGCTGCCTGACCGCACGGTGTGGTAGAGTTCCTTTTTTCCGATGCCGGCCTGGAGCGCCTGGTCAGCCATGGCGTCGCAGACCGTTATGATCGCGTCGGAAACGCGGGCGGCCTTTTTTTCAGCGGCGATAAAGATCTTGTTTTTGAGCGCGCTTTGAAATTCGTCAAAAGCCAGTCCGTGGATGGTGTGGACTATTTTGGCTTTCGTTTTCGCCTCGGCGGCCGCCAGCCTTCCTATGATCCCGGCTTTCGAAGAGTGGGTGTGGATGACGTCGAAGGAATTTTCGCGGAAATATTTTTTCAGGTCATAATAAGCCTTGATGTCCCAATAGGGCGAAAGGGCGCGCCTAAGGCCGGGAAGCGTTTCCTCTTTGAGGCCGGAAAGGTCGGCTAAAAAGCGGCTCTCCCCGTTCAGTTCGGGGCCGTGCAAAAGCGTCACCTCGTGGCCGAGCTTGGCCTGGCCTAAGGCGGTGTAGACCGTGTTCTCCTGGGCTCCGCCCTGGATAAGGCGCGTTATGACGTGGCAGATCTTCATTCTTCGCTTTTCTTTTCGCGGTAAGGGAAATATTCCGCCCGGAGGTCCTTGGGGATCTCGGCTTCCAAACGGATGGCGTCCTCGTCGTAGCTGAGGTTTTTGACCGTGGAGCGGGCGTAGAGTTTGGCGACCAGATCTCCTCTGTCGGGAGGAAGGACAAGCCTGGCCCAGGGGCGCGGGGCTTTCCGCTTTTCGACGATTTCGTCCATAAGCGCTTTGAAGCCGTCCTTTTCCTTGGCGGAAATGAAGAGCGCCTCAGGGAATCTGGCTTTCAGCTCGTGATAGCGGGCGAAGGAGAGCATGTCCTTCTTGTTAAGGACCAGTATGCGCGGATTGTTCTGGGCGCCGATTTCGGTCAGGACGTTGTTGACCGCCTCTATCTGCTCCTCGGTGTCCGGGGCGGAGGCGTCCGCCACGTGGACGATGACGTCCGCCTTCTCGGCTTCCTCAAGCGTCGCTTTGAAGGCCTCCACCAGAGTGTGCGGGAGATGGCGGATGAAGCCCACGGTGTCGATGAATATGAAGCGCTCGTTGTTGGGGGCGTTATAGACGCGGGAAGTCGGGTCAAGGGTGGCGAAGAGCTTGTTTTCCACCAACACGTCCGCCCCGGTCAGGGCGTTCATGAGCGTGGATTTCCCGGCGTTGGTGTAGCCGACCAAAGCCACGGCGGTCTCGCGGCTTTTCTGGCGCGCTTTGCGCTGGAGCGTGCGGTCTTTCCTGACGGCCTCAAGCTCTTCTCTAAGATGCTGCAGCCTTTTGTGGGCTTTTCTTTTGTCGAGCTCCAGCTGCGTTTCGCCGGGGCCCTTTGTGCCGGCGCCGGCGTACTGGCGGGAAAGGTGCGACCACATGCCGGTCAGCCTCGGAAGGAGGTAAGCGAGCTGGGCGCACTCCACCTGGAGCTTGCCTTCCCTGGTTCGGGCTCTTTGCGCGAAGATCTCGAGGATAAGGCCGGTGCGGTCCATGATCTTGGCCTGCAGCTCGTCCTCGAGGTTCTTGTGCTGGGCGTTCGTAAGCTCCGTGTCGAAGATGAAGAGATGCAGATCGGGAAATTCCGCGCCCAGTTCCTTTATTTCCTTGACCTTGCCGGAACCGACGTAGGTGGCGGGGTTGATGTCCCTCAGTTTTACTTCCAGGGTCCTTACAATTTCGAGCCCGGCCGTGTCGGCCAGGGCCTTCAGCTCCTCGAAGCTGACGTCCAAGCCTTCCTGGTCATCTGGAAAGCCGATGAGGAAGGCTTGCTCTTTCGGGATCTCCGTGGAGTAGGTCTTCTGCTTCATTACTTCTTGAAGAGGCCTTTCAGAAGATTCTTTCCTTCGTTTATGAGTTTGTCGGCCTTCTGGGAAGCGTCGGAATTCTTGTCAGACTTGATGACTCCGCCCAGTTTCTCGAGGCCTTTCTGCACGCCTTCTTTCACCTTGTCGGTCGGGACGACGTCCAGGAACATCTCCCAGTGGGCGCCCAAGGTCTTGGTCAAAGACTTGAAGACGTTTTCGGGGCCCAGGATCTGAGGATTCTCAAGCGTTCCGGTCACGACGATAGGCGGCAGAGGATAAGTCTTGCCGGGCTCGTCGTCGTCTTTCAGGATGGATTTGGGCGCCAGGGAGAGCACGATCTCTTTGATGGCCTGGGCGGTAAGCGTCAGGCTGATGGCCATGTCGATGTTCTTATCCATGTCGATGGTGCCTTCGGTCCTAACGCCCACTACCGCGCTTGTGACTTCGCTTTCGTCGATGGTGAGGACGCCGTTGGTCAAAGAGGCGCTCATGTCGAAATCGCGGAACGGGAGGTCGCTCAGGCGGCTGTAGTGCAGAACGTTCGCCAGGGCGTTCAGGATCTTGATGTTCTTGAGCTCGCCGTCCCTTACGTCCATCTTGAACTGCGCGGTCAGATCTTTCTTTATGGCTTCGTTGTCCGTGCCGCGGCCCTGGGCCTGAAGGTTCAATCCGGCCTTGCCTGAGATGTAGGTGTCGCCGTTTGGCATGGCGGCTTTGGAGACGGCCATGCAGGAGATGTTGGTGCCAAGAAGGGACAGGGTGTAGGCGTAGCCCGGGATCTTGAGGTCGCAGACGCTCTTCAGGTCCAGCGTTCCTTCCGCGAAGCCGAGGTTCGGGCCCTTAAGCGTGGCCACGCCGTTCATCAGTTCAACGAAAAGCTTGCAGGGAGAGAGCACATAGTTGCCGTAGCAGAGTTCCTTGAAGTCAAGGGTCGCTTCCGCCTGCCATTTTTCTATGCCCTTGGCCGGTTCGGCCGGGCCGCCTTTCTTCGGCTCTTCCGCTTTTTCCTGGGCGTCTTTTCCCGCGCTTCCCTCTGGGGAGGCGGTCAGAGCCTGGATGTCGAAATGGTTGGAGGCGACGTACAGTTTCTGTTTGCCGGCGGTCGGCTCGATATAGAATTCGCCGTTAAGGTCGAGGCTCTGCTTTTGATTGGAGCCTTTCTGCACGGAGAGCGAGGTCGGGTTCAGCGTGATCTTCGGAAGCGAGGCGCTGGCGGATCCGGCGCTCTGCAAGAAGAGCTGGTCTTTTACGTTCTCGGGATCCCAAAGCAGCGAGGAGAGCAAGCCGATGTCCCAGCGCATGGAGTAATTCTTCTGGCTTAGAGAGCCTTCGCCTTTCATGCCGGCGGAAATGACGTTCCGGTCGTTTATGGTGGCCGCGAAGCGTTTCATGGTGAAGGCGAAGCGGTCGTTGTCGGAGAAAGAGCCTTCCACGAGCGCCTCGCCGTTCAGCCTGCGGTAGCGCTTTTCCTTCATGGTAAGATCGGCGTCGTTAAGGGCAAGCTGCCAAACGCCCGTCAGATCTTTCTTGGCGGGATCGAAAAAGGTCTTGCCGGCCAGAGAGAGCGTGCCTTTGTTGATCGTAAGGCCCTGGTCCTTAACAAAGGGCTCGAGCCACTGGAGCTCGGCGTCCCTGAGCTCGTAGGCAACGTTGGCCGAGCAGAGCTCGCCTCTCGAGAGCTTGTCGAATTCCAGAGAGAGCGGAGAGAGCGTCTTGACGAGCAGCATGACGCTGCCGTCAGGGCGGCGGGCGGAAAGGTCGAATCTGTCGAAGGAGATCTTCTTCTTGGCGGCCTCGTAGCGCGTAGTGGAGACGAGCTCGCAGTCCACGGCCGGAAGCTGCGGGTGGGCGGTGTAGGAGACTTTCCTCAGGAAAAGATGGTTCGTGCCGGAAAGCGTGCTGGCGGAATTGTCCCAGCGCGCGCTAGACGTGAGCGCGGTCTCCAATTGCCCAAGAGCTAGCGGCACGCGGTCGCCGAAAAGCTTTTCCCAGAGCCCGGAGGGCATGACCTGCAGAGCGGCGGCCGCCTCGGCGCTGCCGGAATTGACGTCGTAGCGTCCCTTGGTGGTAAGGCCGGCCACGTCTTTTTTGCCCTGCTTCAAGGCAATGGAGAGATTCTTGATAAGGAGAGCCTGGCCGACGTTCTCGCATTCCGCCTGGAGATTTCCCAGGACGTACCAGTTCGCGAGGTCAATTTCGCCAGCCCTGCCAGTCAGGTTCGTTATGAGCAGCGAACCTTTGGCGCCGGTGGGGATAAGGGAATTACTGAATGTGAAGGCGGCGTCCAGCGAGAACGGCATCCTTTCTATCGTGACGTCCTCGCTCTTGACGTAGCGGGCGTTGCCGTTGACCTTCAGAAGGGCTTCTTTTTCCGGAGCGAATTCCACCAGCTCCAAAGAGAGATTGCCCCAGAGTTTTTCCTCGGAGGTCGTGATGGAGAAAGAGGCGCCGGGAACGTGGAGCGCTCCGAGGTCGACGGGCAGCTTCAGCTCTTCGATCTTTTTCTTGAGGTCGAAAGTTTCTTTCGGCTCTTTCTCATCCTCGGGCTTTTCCTCCCTCTTTTCGAAGAAGGTCGGGAAGATCGCCAGCCTTGGGCCGACAACGGAGAGCGTTTTGATCCTCTTCTGATCGGAACCGAAGGAGGCCAGCTCGTAGCCGGTCTTGAAACTCTGGATGAAGAGCGTCATGTTCGTTTCGCCGGCGGGATTTTTCCAAACGAAATTCAGATTGTTGAAAGACGTTTCGCCGAAACCGAGGTCGATGTCGTCCAGGGTGAAGGTGTATTCCTCAGTCTGCAGGGCCGGGATGAGGACTTTCGTGATGAAAGGAGACGAGGTGGCGACGAAAAAGGCAACGACCAGAAGCGCGATCAGAATGAGCGCGATGATAAGGAGGCGTTTAATTATTTTCATGGCTCTAGAATTATTACGGCCGGCAGGCCTTTGGGTTGAAGGAGATCCAAACGTATTTTAAGCAACCTGTTTTCCGCGTCAGCGTCCACGCGGTAATTTAAGAAGACGAAGTCGTTGGTCAGGATATTCCTGATCTCGGGGTCGCGAAAAGTTTTCCGTTCCATTTTTTTGCAGGAGGCGCACCAGCTCGCGGAACAGTCGACGACAAGCGGTTTCTTTTCCGCGCGGCTCTTTTCAAAAGCGGCGCTGATGCTGTCGTTGTAATAATAGCCAGGAACTTTCTCCGTTTCGGAGTAGGAGTAGTTCTCGGCGCGGAAGAGCCTTGGGACCGCCAGGGCGTAGTAGACGCCCAGACCTATGAGCACGACGGCCATGACTCTTTTCACCCAGACCATCCAGCCGCCCGGCTTCGGGAGGAAGGAGAGCCCGGCGCCAAGGAAAGGCCAGGGCGAAGCCAGGCCAAGTCCCAGCACGAAAGGCAGCAGCAAGCCCAGGTAATTGCCCTTATTGTAGAGCTCCGCGCCCTGCGCCAGGGCGTAGACGATAACGGGGGCAACGCAGGCGCCGGCCAAGAGCGCCGCCAGAACGCCCAGGAAGAAAGCGTGCAAGGCGCTGCCCTTCTTGCCCGATACGTTCTGCGGCCTGCCTATGAAGCGGCTCCAGTCCAGGATGAAGAGGTCGAGCATAGCCAGACCCAAAACAATAAAGAGCAGAGCCAGGGCGGCCCTAAAGTACCAGAGGTCGTACCACTGGCCGAAGCTGCCGCCGATGAAGATCGCGATGGCGCCCAGCGTTCCGTAGGTCAGCGTCATGCCGAGCCCGTAGGTCGCGCCCAGAAGCGCGCCGCGGCGTGGCCCGGCTTTTTCGT
>JAGCDY010000098.1 GCA_017650925.1 bacterium | reverse complement strand
TAAACATATGTTTAGTTTGATAATTACTATTCTAAACAACCGTTTAGAATGGTAAGAAAGAAAAATTCATTAATAGTACGGACAATGCCGTACGGCACCCTGGCGCTCCTAAACTCCATCAACCGCCTTGTCATCAACAAGGCCGCCAAGCGCCTGAAAGCCCAAGGCTAAAAATGAGCCGACTACAAACTGTAGTCAACCGAAACGAAACAAAAGGGCCGCCCGCAAGGGCGGCTTTTCTCTTTGGCGGGAATCGCGGCCTTTGGTATAATCGTTGGTATGAAAAAGCTTGTTTGTTTCCTGGTTTTCGCCTTGCTGGCCGCCGCGGCTTTCGGAACGGTCCCTCCTCCTCCCAAGAGCGCCGTCAGCGAGGTCTCCTGCTTGCAGATGTGGCCCTTTGAGCGCGTCGTCATCATAAACTACAAGCTGGACTTGAAGGAAGGAAGCGAATATTCCATAAAGTTTTTGGGAAGCTTGGACGGTGGGAAAACGAGTTTCGATCTTTCCGAGAAAGGCGTGCTTTCCCGCGACGGCGCGGAGGGAGCGATCTCAAGCTCCGGACAACACAAGACGCTTTGGCGGCCGGACGATTCCTTTTTCGGAGTCGTGACGGACGATATGAGAATAAAGGTGGAAGTCGAAGAGCAGGGTGATCTCACGACCTACATGGTGGTGGATCTGGAAAACGATTCCGTAAGCTATTTGTCCAAAGCCCCGGAGGGCGGCTGGCCGGAGGAATACAAATCGACCAAACTGGTCTTGCGGAAGATCCCCGCCGGGACTTTCACCATGGGAAGCCCCGAGGACGAACTGGGCCGAGCGAGCAACGAAACGCCGCATACCGTGACGATCAGCAAGGATTTTTACATCGGGGTTTTCGAGATCACCCAGAAACAATACGAGCTTATAACCGGCGACGATCCCTCGGAATACAAAGGCGGCGCGCGCCCTGTGGAACACGTCTCCTACAAGATGCTCAGAGGCTCCGAGAAAGGCGCCGCCTGGCCCGCGAACGGAGATGTGGACGATGCTTCCTTCCTGGGAAAACTGCGCGCCAAAGCAGGCATGAACTTCGACCTGCCCACCGAAGCCATGTGGGAGTTGTCCTGCCGGGCGGAAACGACCACCGCCTTGAACGACGGCAACAATTTGACGAACCAGTTCGTAGACGGTAGCCTGGCCAAGCTGGGCCGCTACGGCGCGAACAGGGAGGACGGTTCTGGCGGCTTCGGCGAGCACACGGTCGTGGGCTCCTACCTTCCCAACGCCTGGGGACTCTATGACATGCACGGCAACGTTATGGAGTGGTGCCTGGACTGGTACGCGGGATATGATGGCGACGCAACCGATCCCGTCGGCGGGGAGAACGGAACTTACCGCATAATAAGGGGCGGCGGATACGTTAAAACGGCCTACGACTGCCGTTCGGCGGCCAGAGGGGCCAGCGATCCCGGCTACGGCTTCTACAACTACTACGGCTTCCGCGTAGTTCTCGTCCCCTGAACGACCTTTTTGTTATTTCTTCTTCAGGCAGCTTTTAACTAAGGCGAAGCAGGGGCAGCCGTGGTATTTCTCGTAAACCAGCATGCAGGGACAGTTCCACCTTAGGCCGTAGAGGCACATGGCCATTATGACGTAGTTGAGGTAGATGACAGGATGCCAGAGATACAAGCTTATAAGGCCTATGACGGCGATCATGCCGGATTTTGAGCGGTATGAGAAAGCCACCTTCTCCGGCAGGAAACAGTAGCCGAAATAAAGGTGCATGAAGGATAGGAAGAAGAGCGCGGGCAGCGTCATCTTGTCCGCGATCACAAAATAAGCCAACAACCCCACCAGAACGACGCGAACCATGATCGACCACCAGCCGGCAATCGTGGGCGTCAGCATGCGGGTGTTGTTCTGGTAGAGAAGATAGTCCGGATCTTTTTGGATAAGCAGCTGTTCCTCGTCTTTGGCCCTTTTGTACATCAAGGGCAGGAAAATGAGCGCGACCGCCAGGAAGCTCATGAAGTTGAAAAGCATAATTGAGCAGCCGGCGCACCAAAGAAGCAGCGAAGCGTACATCGGGTGCCTGGCCAAAGAGAAGGCGCCGCGGATGATTATGGGATGGGTCGTTTTGATCTCGATGTCGTCCGACCAGAGCTTTCCGATGTTGACTTTGGCCCAGATGTGCCAAAAGGTGGCGAAAAGCAGCGCGATAAGGCCGATCGCGAAGAAGATATAGCGCGTTGCTTGGTCTTCGATCTTGAATTGGCCGAAGGAATTCAGCCAGAAAGGGAACAGCAGGATGACCAGGATCAGCATTTCCCTGGTGGCGAACCAGTTTTGAGCCTCCTTGTCGAGTTTCTGGCGGTTTTTCGCGTGCTCGATGAACTTTAAAACGACGGCGACGAGAAGAACGATGCCTGTTGCGTAAACGAAGCCCATTCCAATGAAAAAGAGCGCCGGGTCTATTGAACGCTCCGCTAATCTATTGACAAACTCCATCACGTCTACGCCTCCTTAAAACTAGAAAAACGATAGGAATGTATATGACAGCCAGTATATGGTAAATGGTGAAAGGGCCAATGACACGCGGTTCGGTCCTTATGAATTCCACCAGAAAGCGCATGACAAGATAAGCCAAAAGATAGATCGGGAAAAGCAGATCGGCCCTTTTGGTCCTGAAATAAAACAGGAAAAGAAGCAGGGCGGCCACAAATTGGAAAACGCTTTCCACGAACTGGACGGGAAGGATAAAATTCCCGCCGCAGCAGCCGTTCATGTAGCAGCCGATCTTGCCGAAGCCCGCCGCCACGGCCAAAGGAATGACGAAACGGCCGCCGAAGGAAGCGGAAGTCTGGTGAGAGAAAGCTTTGTAGAGATTGATGGCGGTGAAAGCGCCGAGAAGGCCTCCCATGTAGCTTTTCCCGTTGATCAGCATGTCGCCGGAAAAGCCGTAGCTCAAGAGGACCGGAGCCTTCAGGCCGATGATAAGCCCTGCGACGCCGCAAATGTAAACGTCGAGCTTGTGCCGGCTCTTCACAGCCGGCATCTTTATCATCCAGGCGACGAAAGCGCCCGCCACGAT
>JAGCDY010000097.1 GCA_017650925.1 bacterium | reverse complement strand
TCTTGCTTGTGGTCTTCAGGGCGTTCCACATCTTCGGAGACGTGACCATATATATTTTGGTGTTCGCATGCTGCCACTTCAGGCCGGCCTGCAGCCAGCTGTTGATATTTCGGTAAGCCATGTTGCCGGCGTAGGCGATGCCGCCGACGTTGTAGTATTTCTTGGTGAACGTCTCGTGCGTTTCTTTTCCCATTGGGGATGCCTTGGACGGCTTTTCATCATCCCCTTCTTTAAGCTGCTCCTTTTTCGCTGATTGACCTTCCAGGTCGGTCAAGACTCCGCGAGCGATCTCCAACGTGGCCCGATGGTCTTCCAGCTCGGCCTTCAGGTTCCTGATCTCCTCCTGGTCGTCTTCCGGATCCAAGCTTTTCAGCTGTTCGCTGACATACTCGATCTCTTTAACGTAACGCTGAACGTTTTCCTTAGCTTTTTTCAGCTTTTCATCAAATTCCCGTTCGGCTTCGGACTTAACAGGCTCATCCGCTTCCTTTGCCTGCTTAATGTATGCTTCCAAACCCGGGCCGAGAGCCAGGCATCTGTCAAAGTAATAAACGACCACATCGCCCGAAGCTTCCGAGCACACATCGTCTTTTGAAAAAGCCTTCTCCCAATCTTTCGGACCGGCCGCCGTCGTTTCGGCGGTCAAAAACAAGAGTGATAAAAATAGACTGAAATATCTGATCACGTCGCGATCCTCCCTTTCACTCTATTATACGATTTATTTGTAATGCTCGCACACGGAGCAGCGGTTTTTGATTTTCGCGCTGCGGCGTTTGAAGGCCTCGAAGGTTTCCTTGCTTATGACGTGCTCGATCCTGCAGGCGTCCTTGAGGGCTATCTCCTCCGGCACGCCGAGCTCCATGAAGACGGCGCTCAGGACGTTGTGGCGCTCGTAGATCTCCTCGGCTATTTTTTCGCCTTCCGGCAAGAGGATGATGTGGTCGTAGCCGTCGATGTCGATGAGGCCTTTCTCCTTCAGCTTTTTGAGAGCCACGGAAACGCTCGGCTTGGAAAAGCCCATCGCCCGGGAAACGTCGACGGCGTGCACGCCCTCGTCCTTACCCTTCTGGAGGACCAGAATGGTCTCGAGATACATTTCGGCCGATTCTCTCATTGCTTGCGGTTCAGTAGGTTGTTGAGCCACTGCTTCAAAGCGACGCCCATGAGTTCATGGTGTTCTTCGGGCAGGTGTTTGAAGATATCGAACAGAAGTTTATCGTAGCCGGGCCAGACTTCCTCGATGAGATCTAATCCCTTGGGCGTGATCTTGATGATGTTCTCGCGGCGGCTGGTGGGGTTGACCACCCTGGTGACAAGGCCGGCGTTGGCAAGGCTGTCAAGCATCTTGGTGATGTTGCCGGGCGTGACGATCAAGTGCGTCGCCAGCTTTACCTGGGAAAGGCCCTTGCCGTGGTTCTGGTTCTTCAGGGCGAAGAGCACGTCGTATTTGGTGGCGTTCAGGTCGTACTTGGCCAGATACTGGTTCACTTCCTTCATCGTGACGTTATAGACCAGGGCGAAGACGTAGGAGATGCTCTCGTATTTGCGTCCTTTCCACTCGTAGATGCCGTACTGCTCCAGGTCGACCTGGTTCGCCTTGGGTTTCGGGGCTTTCGCCTTTTTGCCGACAGTCTTTTCCTTTTTTTCTGACATGGTTTTTTCCCGGTGTTTTGTAGGCTTTAAGAGGTCCTTTGAACTGTTTTTTCTGTTCGGTTAGGCTAATTCCAAGGACGGAGCCGCGCTTTCGCGGCTCTTTTTTATTGTTCAGAAAGCCTTGTCAATTCCTTTTTGATCTCCTCGATCATACCTGTTATCTTCTCCGCTTCCTCGTTTCCGAAATCCGTCTTCATGCGAATGAGGCGGTTTATGATGTCCGAGGCGGCGATCTTGGTGAAGGTCACGCCGCCTTCCACGGCCTTCAGGGAGGCTTCGTAGAAGTAGAGGATCACTTCCATCATCCTGAGCTGCTTCCTGGGCGAGCAGTAAACGTCGTTAGAGTGGAAGGCGTTCTGCTGCAGGAAGGCCTGCTTTATGATGTCAGCGGTCTCCAATAGCACGCGCTGCTTGTCCGGCAGGGCGTCGGGGCCCACCAGTTTCACGACTTGCTGGAGCTTGTTCTCCTCCTGCAGGATGCGCATGGCTTTTTCGCGCATGGAGGCGTAGTCGAGCTCCGGCACTTCCTTCTTCCACCATTCCAGAACTTCCGCCACGTATTCGCTGTAGGAGTCGTTCCAGTTGATGGAGGGGAAGTGGCGAGCACTTGCCAGCGCCTTGTCCAGGGCCCAGAATGCCCTGATGTAGCGCCTGGTGTTCTGCGTCACAGGTTCCGAAAAGTCGCCGCCCTGCGGGGAGACGGCGCCGATAACGGAAATGGAGCCTTCCCTCTTTTTATCGCCCTCGCCCTGGGTGACGCGGCCGGCCCTTTCGTAGAATTCCGCCAGACGGCTGCCCAAGTAGGCGGGGAAGCCTTCCTCCGCGGGCATCTCCTCTAGACGTCCGCTGATCTCGCGCAAGGCTTCCGCCCAGCGGGAGGTGGAGTCCGCCATGATGGCCACGTGGTAGCCCATGTCGCGGTAGTATTCGGCGATCGTGATGCCGGTGT
>JAGCDY010000013.1 GCA_017650925.1 bacterium | reverse complement strand
GCTAAGCTCTTCGCGCCCTTCGACGCCATGAAAGGCCTCAAGGAGGCGCTTAGGGACAGGGAGGAGCGTCACGCGAGAGTTGCGCGCCACGAGATCTCCGAGGAGCAAGCGGAGGAGAACTCCCGCGTCATACTTAGGTTGGAGCGGGGGATGGAAATAGAGGTATACTGCCACCACGCTTTCCACGACGTCGTCATAAGGGGTTTCGTTACCGGCCTGGACCTGGCTCGAAAAATGTTATCCCTGGATGGCGAAAATATCCTTTTTGACGATATTTATGCTGTAAGCATAAAATAACTTATATTGTAGGTCGGGACGTAATTTTAAATTTGTCACGGTAATTTGCTATAATTAGTGTAAAACGACACCAATATATCTTTTAATCAAAACCCGAGGTTTTATTTATGAAACTACTTAGACTCACTATGGCGGCCCTTCTCGCTCTTTGCCTGACGGCCGTTTCAGTCTACGCCGAGACCATCTGGTCTGAAGACTTCGAATCTTACGATGTCGACACCGAGATGGTTGGCACGGTGGAAGGCTGGCGTTATTTCAACGATTACGAAGGCACGTCCACGGTCGTTTTGGACGGCTCCAGCAAGGTCATCAAACTGTCCAAAGTTGAAGGCCAGGCCGACGATTCTTACGACATGATCCTGACTCCGACCGTCAAGTTGGGAGACCCCGGACGCACCTTGCAGAAGATCTCCTTCTCCGTGAAGAACGGCTCCAAGACCGACCTCTTCGCCCTCTACGGCGTGAACGGTTCCTCCATCGCCCGTTACTTCTACCTCGCCTTCAACGGCGAAGAGAAGAAAGTTTCCTCGTCTCCCTCCGGCGTGGAATTCACCAACCTCACGGACGGCTACAACGATTGCTTCGTCGTTTTGGACGTTCTGAACAAGAAGGTCGTCAAGGTCGGCGTGAACGGCGAAGAGAAAGACTGCGACATCGCCTGCGGCGATGACGTTACGGAAGACGTGGTCATACGTCTCTCCACGCAGTACGAGAGCTTTACGACCGCCGACAAGGCTGCCTATTTCGACAACCTCAAGGTCGAAGCGGATCCCCGCACCGAGAATCCGTCGATCTACGCTCCCGACACCGTCTACACGGGCGCCAAGGGCAAATTCACCATGTACAACGCCGGCCCTGACGGCACGATCAACTTCACTATCGCAAGCGACGCCGATTGGCTGACCGTGACGCCCGCCGAAGGCGAACTGACGACCAAGAAAGACATCACGCTGCGCTGCACCCAGCCCAGCGGCTTCTTTAAGGCCAATCTGACCATCGACGGCGGCGAATACGGCAGCAAGACCGTGAAAGTCGTCTGCCAGAACGGCGTCGTTTACTCGACGACCTTCGAGGAATTCGAGCTTGGCAACATCTTCCCGCAGTCTGACGAATGGGTCTGCGCTTACGGAACTGACGGCACCGACGGCTCCGCCACGGTCGTCTCCGGCGGCTTCGACGGCAGCGAAAAGTGCGTCAGGATCATCGGCACCGGCTATTTCGCCACGCACATCAACTTCGCCAACACGGAAAATCACTCCTCCACCAACAACTTCAGAGTCTCCTTCATGGTCAAGGTGGAAAATCTGGCCGGCTGGGGCGTCTACTTCAACAGCACCGACGGCTTGGGCGAGATTCACCTGAAGTCCGCGGACGGCGGCTTCACGATCGCCTGCCAGAACGCCGACTTTGCCTGCACCAACGCTTGCCCGCTGGGCGAGTGGGTCCCCATCAGCTATCTTATTAACACCACCATCAACAACAAGAAGATCCTGGAGTTCCAGTTCGGCGAATGCGTTTACAGCGATCTGGACGTCACCATCACGAGCGAAACGGACTACGACCGCTTCAGGTATTTCCGCTTCTTCATCTGGGGCGACAGCACGACCTGCCTGATGGACAACTTCAGCCTCTCTTATGAGCCGCGCCAGAGCGTTGACAACAAGATCAGCGTGACCGGCACCAAGACTTACGACATCTTCGCCACCAACGGGACCATGAGAGTCTTCAACGAAGGTTCCGTCGACACCGAAGTGACCGTCGAGTCCCCCTATGACTTCCTGACCTTCGGCGGACAGCAGAAGTACACCTTCACCATTCCGGCCAACAGCAGCGCCGATCTGACGATAGATCTTGATCGCTCCAGCATGGGCAACGACTACTACGTCAATCAGATCAAAGTCTCTAACGATGCCATGACGCTCTATCAGCCCGTGATGATCCAGTCCGGCGTGGAAGGCGAAGGCTATACCTTCTATAAGAGCTATTTCGATACTCTGGAAGAAGGCATCGACATCCGCGAACAGGATTCCGCCTGGGTGAACGGCTACGGCAATCCGCCGCTCTGCCCGATCACGGAAAAGGCCGGCCAGAAGTGCCTGGCTCTCAATTACGACACCCTGAACGCACTGCACTGCACCATCAAGTCCCCCACGGGCTTGTCTCTGGGCTACAACTACCGTGTCTCCTTCATGGCCTATATGCCCACTGGCTGGGACGGCGATTACTCCGACTTCTGGGTGGGCTTCCAGACCGGCGGCACCTACTTCGAACAGTCCCTGCAGGGCCATGTTGACGGCAACAACGTTACCTTCAACAAAATGGGCAACACCGCGGAACTAGGCAAGTGGTTCGACGTTTCCTACACCTTCAACACGATGCCCTCCAACGAGAAGCACCTTGAAACGACCTTCGACGGCGTCACCTCGAACTTCAATGACAACATTAACTTCGAGAGCAAAGACAGCCTCAACTACTGGCGTTTCTTCGGCTGGTGCAACGACAGCTCCGCTCCCGTCTACATCAAGGACGTCGTGATCGAAGCCGTGGCTCGTCCGGATTCCGGACCGCAGCTGGAAGTCGCCAGGATCGGCCAGGTCTTCTATCAGGATAGGGAGAAAGACGTCGAACTGACGGTCGTCAACAGCGGCTCCGGCAACCTCAGCTTCAGCGCTGAAGTGACCGAAGGCGCCGGCTGGCTCTCCATCAGGGCGGCTGACCCCGAGACCGGTATCCTTGAAGACACCATCGAAGGCACCGGCTCCAAGAAGTACACCTTGGACATCGACAGAGAAGCGCTTGGCAACACCTACGGCCTCGGCAAGATCACCGTCACCGGCGCCGGCGCGACCGAAGTTGCCGACCTCTATGTCCAGGGCTACGACGACACCGGCATTACCTTCTATTACAGCGACTTTGAAGAAACGCCCTTCGGCACGATCAACAGAGTCGATCCCGCCTGGCTCCATGATCTCGGTGAAGTGGTCGAGAAAGACGGCACCAAGTGCTTGAAACTGCAGGGCGGCGGCGGACCGCTGCACTGCAAAGTCAACGTCCCCGACAAGCTCTATGACGACTACAACTTCAGAGTGAGCTGCCGCGTGTTCGTGCCCGGCGACGGCGTCCCGCAGCTTACCTTCGGCGCCAACAGACGCCAGGGCGAATACACCCTGAACTGCGACGAGGGCGAAGTCTACTTCACCATCGTCGACAGCGCCAATCAGGGCGCGGTCTCCAACGAGATCCCGGCCGGCCAGTGGTTCGACATGAACTACACCTTCAACTCCGATCCTCTTGCCAGAAGGACGGTCTCCGTGCTGTTCGGCGACGAGTTCTATGAACTCAACGACCCCAACACGAACCCCGACTGCGTTGACAGCTACTTCGAGGAATTCCGCTTCTATATCTGGGACAACGCCGAGCCTTACTACATCGACGACTTCCGCATCGAAGCCGTCGGCAGGCCGAACACTCCGCCTGTCATGGCCACCACGCTGCCCAACGTTCCGGTCTCTTACACCGCGGATGAATTCGAGGTCGTGGTCCGCAACGTCGGCGGCAACAGCTTCCACTTCTTCGCCGAGCCCGGCCCGGGCGTCGATTACCTGACCATTCCGGAAGGCACCTTCGAAGTCAAGGGCGCTTACAGGATGACCATCGGCATCGACCGCAGCAAACTGGGCTATGGCTTCTACCGCCCGATCATCCGCTTCACAACTGATATCGAAGGCCAGGAGACCGTGGACGTCGAACTGCCCATCCAGAGCGGCACGCCCGAGGAAGGCTACGTCATCTACGCTTCCAGCTTCAACAGCCTCCACACCACCAAGGAAGAGGGAGACGAAGTCATCGGCGAACTTTCCGAGCAGGATGCCTGCTGGCAGAGAGTCACGAGCTGGAACAGAGCTGACATCGTGATGGATCCCGCCGGCAGCGGCAACAAGGTCGCGAAGTTCATCAACGCCAACGACTGGGCCACCTATCCCGGCTACCAGCTGAACCTCGGCATCCCCGCCGAAGCGGCGCAGGATTACGACGTGGTCTACTCCATGGATATGTACATCCCGAAGACCTATGTCAGCAATCCGGAATCCGAGCATCCCGACGCCTACTTCTTCGTTTCTCAGGTCAACGGCAACCGCCAGTGCGAAGTGGCCTTCTGGCTGAACGAAGAGCAGCCCTCTCTGCCCGTGTATATCCAGCCCCAGGATATCACGACCAGCGAGACCTGGTGGGCCGAGAGAGTCGAGAGCGCGACGCCCGTCGAGAGTGAATCCTGGTTCAGGTTCTACATGAGATTCTCCACGAAGCTCATTGATTTCGACCACAAGAACATGTGGGCGATCACCTTCGGCGAGAACGAGTACCAGATGGAAGGCGAGGATAGCGAACTGACCTATCCGGGCGGCATCTCTGAAGACCAGCTGAACAGGGAAGACCTGACCAAGCTGAAACTCTGGAGCTACAGCGACAACGCCAACATCTGCATCGACAACGTCAACATCCTCCTGGTGCCCAAGGGATTGCCTGAACCGGCCTTCCTCGGCATCCTTGCTCTCCTTGCTCTGGCTTTCATGAGAAAGCGGAGATAAGCAGCCAAGCGCTGACGCTTGACGAAGCGAAAAAGACTTCCCGGGCAACCGGGAAGTCTTTTTTTATTTACTACTTTCCTCATTTTTTGCTAAAATTGAGTGTAGTAAAACAACATGAGGACATTTATGAGAAACCTTTCCTTATTCCTTTTCGCGTCGCTTTTGTCGGCGGCAGTTTTTGGCGAAGCCATCAACGCTTCGGAAATAACCAAGGCGCCCATCGCGGGTCTTTCAATTTTCAAGAACGGGACCGTTCTGGTCGAAAGGAGCGTCGAGCCTCCCAGCGAGGGGCCGTGCTACCTGAGCGGCGACATCAAGCCCTATCACGGGACGTTCTGGGCGCTCAGCGACAAATCTTTGAAGATGACGGCCTTTCAGGAGACGGTCATCTCTAACAGCGTCTCCTCGGTGGATACTCGATCTCTTGCGGAAAGGCACGGAGGATACGAGGCGGTCGTTTGGTTCGTATCGGAGATTACCAATCTCAAAGAAGAATTGGATTTTATGCAAAAGGAGGGCGCTGCTGGAAGAGTGCTCACTGTACTGCCGGTCACGGACGAAAAGACTGCAAAGACTTTTTACAAGGTGGAAGGCGTTGTAGAGAAGTTGCCGAAAGCAAGCTCTGCTGTTAGGAACGGCATTATGCTGCCCAATCCCGTTTTTGACGGAGTGGTGGTGAAGTTCCCGGTGGGCGGCGTCGTCAGGATCCCTAACGCCAATCTGAAGGCTGTTTCCGCCGCCGGCGAGAACCAGATCGAAACTTCCGTCACCAGGAATCTCTGGAAAGTGGAAGGCGCCGAGAAACCCTTCAAGATCGAATACGCCACCCAGGGCATGACCTGGGCGCCTTACTACAGGATGGAGCTTAATGAGGGCAAGGCGAAGCTTACCATGGCCGCCGACATCAAGAACGAGATGGAAGACTTCAGTGAGGCGGAAGTGTCGCTGGTCTCCGGCTTCCCGAAGATCGACATGGAAGGCAAGGATTCGCTTCTGAACCTCAGGATCTCTTTGAACGGCTTCCTGAACGTCCTTGACGGCGGGACCGTCTACAACGCTCCGGTCCGGCGCAGCTACCTTTCCAACAATTATATGGCCCAGGCTCCCATGATGGCCGCCAAGGCTTTGGGTGATGTGGCTATGGCCGATGAGGAGAGCGCGACGCTCGGCGCCGTGGCCCAGGTCGAGGAGAAAGGCGCGGTCAACATGCATTTCCAGAAGATTGGAAAGCAGAGTCTGAAGAAAGGCGAAACGCTGAGAACCGACATCGCTTCCGCGGAACTGGAATACACAAGCAAGGTATCCTGGAACGTCACCGCGATGCGCGACATCGACCAGAACGGCTACACCAAAAACGTCACCACCAACGCCGAGCAGACTGTCTGGGACGTCCTCTGCTTCAAGAATCCCTTCTCTTTCCCCATGACCACCGCGCCCATGGAAGTCATATTGAACGGCACCATCTACTGCCAGACTCCCCAGACGTGGCTCAATCCCGGCCAGGAGGGCACCACGACTTTGACCAAGGCCTTGAGCCTGGAACCAAAACTGGAGGAAAACGAGCAGCGCGTGGAAAATCCCAAAACGCTTGACATCGGCAGCAGCAGGAGGGCATACCAGAGGATCGTGGACGGCAAAGCCACGTTGAAGAATCACCGCAAGGAATCTGTCGAGGCCCAGATCGTCCTGACCGTCAACGGCGTTTTCGAGAAAGTGGAGGCGGGCGAAGGCAAGGAAGCCGGCTCAAGCTCCATGCCGGTCGGTATAAATCCTCTTAGCACAAAGAAGATCGATATTGAAGTGCCTCCCAACGGGACGGCGGAAATAAATTACACATATTCATTCTATCTGAGGGACTGACGTTATGAAAAAGTGTTTTGATATCTTTGCGGCGGCCGCCCTGGCGGCCTCGGCTACGCTTTTCGCCGTGGAAAAGGAAGAGATACTGCCCGCTCCCGTGAAAGCCCTTGATTTCTTCAAGACCGGCCTCACGGTGGTAAGAAGGCAGATCACTCCGCCGGAAGACGGCAAGCCCTTTTATTTCTCCGGCGAGATCAGCCCGGCCTACGGCACCTTCTGGATCTTCAGCGACGAGGCCGTGACCATCGCCGCCAAGGAAGAGACGGTATTGACCAACAACGGCCCCCTCATGGCGGACATCCCGTATTACCTGCGCTTCAAGGGACAGCAGGGCAGGGTCTGGTTCAAGACGGATCTCGCCAATTTTGAGGAGACCTTGAAATGGCTGGCAAGCGGCGAGGCCGCGGAACAGTTCCTGACCGTTCCTCCGCCGGAGAGCGAAAGGGGCGCCAAGACTTACAAGGCCGACGGCGTCATAGAAGGCCGCTCCGGGCAGGACCTGGTCTTGAGGCTCGCCAACAAGGCGGCCCTGAGGATCCCCCTTGAATCCGTTACTCTGGTCTCCGGCAAGGAAGACCAGGAACTGAAGAAGAGCAAGATAAAGCTCTGGCGCGTTACAGGGGCCAAGAAGCCCTTCTTCGTCGAATACCTGACTTCCGGCATGACCTGGGCTCCTTCCTACCGTCTGGAGCTCGACAAGGACGGGAAATCTTACCTCTCCATGGCGGCCGACCTCAGGAACGATTTCGAGGAGATCAAGGACACGGATCTTACACTCGTTTCCGGACAGCCCACGCTGCAGTTCAAGAACACCTCCTCGCTGCTCGATCTTAGGATCACGCCGGAAAGCTTCTTCCGCAGCGTAGGCTGGGGTTTCGAGCAGCCGATCATCCGCAAGCTCGACTACGCCAAACGCCCCATGAACAAGCCTGCTCCCATGCCGGGAGCCGGGGTCAAGGCCAAGGCCAGCTACGGCGCCGCCAAGGAAAGCGCGGCCATGGATGTCGCGATGGCTGATGAAGAAGTTATGGTCGAGGAAGTGGTTGCGGACATGCCGGCCGCGGCCGCGGGTTTCGCGGACACCGGCAAAGAGCAGGGCGCCGACATCAGCTACGTTTCGATCGGCAAGCACTCCTTAGAAAAGGGCGCGGCCGCGCACATACCCTGCGGCACCGCGGAAGTGGAAGTGGAAAGAAAGGCCGAGTGGAAGATCGAGCCCAGGCGTTATTTGAACGGCGTGCCAGTTCCTGAATACGAGGGCAGCGGCGTGCAGACGCTCTACGACACCCTAAGCTTCAAGAACCCCTTCAGCTTCCCCCTGACGGAAGGCGCCATGGAAGTGACGGAAGGCGGCCACATCTACAGCCAGAGCATGCGGGAGTGGATCAACCCCGGCCAGAAAGTCAGCATGAACTTAACCAAGGCACTCTCCCTGACCGGCAAGGTCGAGGAGAACGTGGACAAGAAAGCCAAGGTAGTTAAGCGCCGCAAAAAGATCGACGGCGAGAACGTGGAAGGCTTTGAAAAGAAGGTCAACGGAAAATTGACTTTGCACAATTACCGCGGCACGGCGGCCAAGGTCAAGATCACCCTCAACGTTTACGGCGAACTGGAAAAATTCGCCATTCCCGAAGACAAGCTCTTAGAGAGCAAGGACAAGGAAAACGACCTGAACACGCTGAGGGAGAGGACCTGGGAAATGGAAGTTCCCGCCGGCGGCGAGGAAGTCTTCGAGTACCACTACACCGTCTTCGAAGCGAAATAACGCCTGAGTGAAGATCGTCTTCAAAAACGGTTTGGTCTGGACCGGCGACGGCCTGAACGCGAGTTCGTTCGTCGTTGAGGACGGAAAGTTCGCTTATGTCGGAAACGACGAAGTATCCGGGGCGGACGAGAGCGTTGATCTAATGGGCGCTTTCGTCTGCCCCGGTTTCAATGACTCGCACATGCACCTTCTGGGCTTCGGCCGGGTGTTGAGCCAAGTCGACCTCAGGGAACATTCCGGAAGCCTTGAGGAAATGCTGGCGTATTTGAAAACGCGTATAGTCGTGAGCGGACAGTGGCTCATAGGCCGCGGCTTCAACCAGGATTACTTCAAGGATGACGCGCGGCTTCCTTCGCGAAGCGATCTCGACGAAGTCTCAAGGGATGTCCCTGTAGTTCTGACCAGAGTTTGCGGGCACATGTGCGTCGTTAATTCGAAAGCTTTGGAATTGGCCGGCATCGCGGGATACGAGGACGGCCGTTTTTACGACAACGACATGCGGCTGATCTTCGACAGGATCCCTGCACCTTCCCGAAGCGATTTGAAAAAGATGATAATCTTGGCTTGCGAAAAGCTGAACCGCCGCGGGATCACTAGCATACAGACAGACGATTACTGCGTTTTCCGCAACGTTCCTCCCTCTCAAATAAACGACATTTATCTTGAGCTGGAAAGGGAAGGAGCGCTCACGGTCAGAATCTGCGAGCAGTGCAATTTCACGACGCTTGAGGAATTGAAAAGCTTCGTCGATTCCGGAGAAGCGAAAAAAGCTTCGGAACTTTTCAGGATCGGTCCCGTCAAGCTGCTGGGCGACGGTTCGCTGGGAAGCCGGACGGCCCATCTTACGAAGCCTTACAAAGGAAGCAGCGAATACGGATTTTCGCTCTTCGCTCCCGATCGTCTTCAGGAGATGATCTCCTACGCCCACAATAATGGTTTGCAGGTCATTGTGCACGCCATAGGGGACAAATGTCTGGACGAAGTTCTAAATGCCTTCGAAAAGCCCTTGGAAGCGCTTCCAAGGCCCGATCACAGGCACGGCATAGTCCACTGCCAGGTGACAAGGGAAGACCAGCTGGATAGGATCGCCAGGCTGGAACTGCGTGTTTACGCCCAGAGCGTTTTCCTTGATTACGACAACCACATCGTGGAAAAACTATTAGATCCGGAATTGCTGAAAACAAGCTACAGCTGGAAGACTCTGATAAATAAAGGCGTTTCCGTTTCCAACGGCTCCGACTGCCCGGTGGAGGAGCCGGACTGTCTGAAAGGCATCCAGCTGGCTGTCACGAGAACTTCCCTGGACGGCACCGGACCTTATCTGCCACACGAGTCTTTCACCGTCGCGGAAGCTTTGGATTCCTTCACCTTCCGCGGCGCGGAAGCGAGCTTTGAGGAAAAGGTGAAGGGCAGGATAAGGGAAGGCCAGCTGGCGGATTTCGTAATACTCGACAAAGATCCTTTCAAGGTCGATCCAAAAGATATCCGCAAGATAAAAGTCGTCGCCGCTTATTTAGGCGGCCACAAGCTCTGACCTTATTTCAGAAGAGTGTGCTCCAAGAGGATCTTCACGCCGAGGAGGATCAGGACGATGCCGCCGGCGATCTCAGCTTTGGAGCTGAATTTTTCGCCGATGTATTTGCCAAAAGAGACGCCGACAGCCGAGATCGTGAAAGTGGTAAGCCCTATCAGCAAGGCCGGAAACACTATCGTGTCCTGAAGCAGCGAGAGCGAGACTCCGACGGCCAGGGCGTCGATGGAAGTGGCGATGGCAAGCTTAAGCATCGTAAGGAAGGCCAGAG
>JAGCDY010000096.1 GCA_017650925.1 bacterium | reverse complement strand
GCAGATGTACATGTCTTTGAAGTATTCGCTCTTCCAGACTTCCTCGAAGCCTTCGTTGCCATCGACAGCGATGGAGCCGGTGCCTCTCAGGTTGTAGCCCAGAGTGGCGGCCGCGAATTCTTCGATGTAGGTGTGCCAACCAATGTTCTTGTAGAACGGATTGACAGCGGTCAGGATGAAGCCGTCAACTTCAGCGAGTTCAGGGCTGTTCTCGCCTTCAGCGTAGTAAGCGCAGTTTTCTTCGACGACGTCAGCGTCTTCGTTGAAGTTGCTTTCTTCGGAGCAGTTGTAGTAGACGGAGTCATAGATGAAGACTTCTTCATCAATTTCAACCGTGAACGGATAGAAGGTGTTGCAGAGCAGCACGTTCCTGAAGGTCAGGCCTTCGTTGACGCCCCACGGCCAGTTGCCGCAGTAGACGGCGGGGTTCTGATCTTCGTTGGCGCCGCTGACGGTCAGGTAGCTGACGTCCACGTTGGTGACCTTGTCGAAGAACACCGGGCTGGCGCAGTAAGGAGCCTCGACGCCCAGTCTTTCAACAGTCAGGCCGGTAACGCTGTAAGCGGAGAACGGACGAATTTCGCCGGTCTTCTGTTCGCTGTAGATAGCGACGTTCTTGATGCTCATGCCTTCGCAGTTGCAAGCGCAGATGGCGCCCTGCATATGCCAGTTGTAGTGGTAGGGCATGTTTTCGGGACGATAGGCCTTGACGGTCAGATCCTGGACGGAAGCGCCGTCGCGTTCCATACGGATGCCAACGTAGCCGGCAGGAACCACGATGGTGGTCTTGTCGGGGCCAGCGCCCTTCAGGGTGACGTCAGTGACCTTGAAGCACAGAGCGGTCATGCCGGCGCCCCAGATGTCGTACTGGTTGTTGTAGTCAGCGATGGAGTATTCGCCGGCAGCCAGGTTAATGGTCTGGCCGGAAACGACTTCTTCCATAGCCTTGACCAAGTCGCCGCTAGGATCATCGGCACTCTGACCGGAGCCAGTGGCGCCCGGAGCGATGTACCAAGGACCTTCGTACTTCTTGGTGATGTGCATGGTGAATTCGCCCTGAGAAGCGTCGTAGCCGTCCCAGCAGATGTAGTAGGTCGTGCCGGCGGTGGCTCTCAGTTCGTAGGACTCGTCGACGCCGGTGTCCTGCGTCTCAACGACCGCAACCAAGGTGGCGAAGGAAACTTCCTCGCCGTCCACAGTGTAGATGGAGAGCATGGCATCGTAGCCGGAAAGTTCGCCGGAACCGAAGTCGTCGATCAGATAGACGCCGTCTTCGGACGGGGTGAAGGTGTACCAAACGGTAGCTTTGTGAGCTTCGTTCTCGCCTTCTTCCACGGTAGCTCTGACGTTGTCGCCTTCAGTGGTGCCTTCGCCGACAGCGATGGCGTCAGCCAGGTTGTCGTTCACGGGGCCGGAGACGGTGCGCCAACCGGCGTTCTTGTAGATGGCGCTGGTGGCGGTCAGGATGTAGCCGTCGAGAGTCTCGAAGCCAGGATCATTGACGCCGGCTTCGTAGGACACGCAGCCTTCTTCGACGACGTCAGCGTCTTCGTTGAAGTTGCTGTCGTTCGGGCAATCGTAGTAGATGGAGTCATAGATGAAGACTTCTTCATCGATCTCAACCGTGAACGGCATGTAAGCGTTGGCAACGAGGATGTTCCTGAAGGTCAGGCCTTCGTTGACGCCCCACGGCCAGTTGCCGCAGTAGATGCCCGGGTTGTCGTTCAGCTTGCAGCCGTAAGAGGTCAGGTAGTTGACCGAGACGTTGAGAACCTTGTCGAAGAAGACAGGGCTGCAGCACTCAGGAGCCTCGACAGCCACTCTGTCAACTTTGAAGTTCGTGACGCTGTAAATAGCGAACGGACGGATCTCGTTGGTCTTCTGTTCGGAGTAGATGGCGACGTTGCTGACGCTCATGCCGGAGCAGTTGCAGGCGCAGATGGCGCCCTGCATATGCCAGTTGTAGTGGTACGGCATGTTGTCGGTGCGGTAGGCCTTGACGGTCAGGTCGCGGACACTGGCGCCGTTCTTCTCCATGCGGATGCCGACGTAGCCGGCGGGTACCACGATGGTGGTCTTGTCAGGGCCAGCGCCCTGCAGGGTGACGTTCTCAGCCTGGAAGCACAGAACGGTCATGCCGGCGCCCCAGACATCGGTCTGGTTGTAGTTGTCGGCGATAGAGTATTCGCCGGCAGCAAGCTTGACAGAGAAGCCCGGAGAGACCTGCGCCATAGCATCAGAGATGCTGCCCATAGGATCATCTTCGGAATGACCGGTGCCGGTGGCGCCCGGAGCGACGTAGAGGTCGCCAATGTAGACGTCTTCGGTGGTCAGCTTGATGCCGCCAGCCTGAGCTTCGTCCTTGATGAAGGAGCCGACCATTATGAAATAGTACTTGCCTTCTTCCTTCTGGAACTTGCAGGACTCGTCTCTGCCGGTGTCGGTCAGAGGAACGACTTCATCCAGGTCTTCGAAGGCCGGATTGGAGACCATGGAGGAGTAGACAGCGATCATGGTGTCGTTGCTGAACTCATCCCAAGTGCCCTCGGTGCTGAGCGCGACGCCGCCGTTGTCAGTGGCCTCGAAGGTGTACCAAATGGAGTTGATCTGATCCGTGCTTTCGCCGGATTCCACGCGGGCATACTCGTTGTTGCCGTAGACGGTTTCGCCGATAGTGACGGTCGTGGCGCGGGAGAGATAGTCGTTGGCCGGGCCGTCGCAGAGGTATTCCAGCTTGATGGCGTCGAGCTGCAGCGTGGTGCCGGCGCTCCAGAAGAAGTAACGGAAGGTCTTGAAGATATCCGTGTCGTTTTCCTGGCCGGCGGGGAAGTTGATCTCTTCCTCAACGCCGTCGACGCTGATGGAAAGAACGTTGTGTTTCTTGTTGACCGCGTTGGCGCTGACGGTCATGCTGAAGTCAACCCATTCGCCGATGGGGATGCGGAGCTGAGAATCAGTGTATCCGCCATCCGGACGGAACTGCAGGAAGGTGCCGGAAGCGTCTTTGACGAACTGGCTTTCCACGCACTGCGGATCCCAGAAGCCGATCCAGGGGTTGCCGCCGCCGACTTCCGTGAATTTCATCCTGGCAGAATACTTCCAGGCGCGGTAGGGGTTGCCTGAGCCTTCGGCCCAACCGGTGGCGATGGGGTTGTCGAAATTGTAGTGGGTGCCGGTGAGGCCGGCGGAGTGGATCTCGACGTAGGTGTTGTCACCGTCTTTGACAGCCTGGATTGTGTAGTCGCTGCCGTAGCCGTCGGACCAGCCGTACTGACCCTTGATGTCGCCTTCCGGATAAGAGGAGAAGTCTTCATCAACGATCGTGGCCATGACAGACTGCGGGATGACGCAGCCTTTGCCGGCCTTGACCAGAGAAGTGGTCCAGCCGGTGGTCTCGACCTGAGGATCCATCACAGTGTCGCACTCGACGTAGTTGACGGCGGCGCGGGTCTGTGTTTCAAGATCAGCACTGGGCATGAAGCATCTCTTGACAGTGAATCTCCACTGTCTCTCGTCGTCGTTGGCCTGTTCGCCAACGGGGTACTTGGTGTTCAGGAAGATGCAGTTTTCAACATTGACTTCAGTGTCGATGTTGCTGTACCAAACGTTGCCGAAAATGGCGCTGTTGTGGTCGATCTCAGTCGGCTTCGCTTCATGGATAACGTCGTAGTTGCTCCTGAAGGTGCAGCGGCTGAAGTTGAAGTGCACAGTCTTGTCGCCTTCCGCGCCAGCGTCCCAAGTGAAGGGCTTGATCTGGCAGGAGGTCAGAAGGCCGTAAGAGATGAACGCGCAGTCTTCCACAGTGACCGTGCTGTCGCACTTGGTCTGGATGCAGGCAGGACGAATTAGGAAGCCGCTGTTGGGGTCGGTTTCGCCGCCTTCGCTGCCGACGTAAACGTAAACGTCTTCCAGATGGAGGCCGGTCGCGTCAACGGTGGTCAGAGCAGCCGTGAGGCCGTAGAAAGCGCCGCCCCAGGAGTTGTTGGCCTTGACGTCCGTCGGGCGCTGGATCTGGACGCCCTTGAAGGTGATGTCCGCAGCCGTGATGGCCACGCCGACGTCATTGGTGTTTTCGCAGAGAATGATGGTCTGGTCGCTGCCAGCGCCGATGACGGAGACGCCAGCGGTCTGGAGGAGCAGGAAGTTACCGTCGGTCCAGCGAATGTTGGCAGGTTCGCCAACTTCGGAGAGCTTGTAGGTGCCCGGAGCCATGTAAACGGCATTGCCGCCGGCCACGTTGGCGAAAGCGGTCTTCAGATCGCAGGGATCTTCGGCGCTGTCGCCGGAACCGGTGCCGTCAGGAGAGGCGTACCAGCTCTTGATGGGCACGCTGGAACTGGTGAGGGAGAACTCGCCGCAAGAATCGGCGTTCCAGCCGTAGATGCCGATGAAGTAGTCCTTGTCACCGTCGAAGGTGGCGGAATAGTGCTCGTCAACGCTGGTGTCCTGGGCGACGATGATCTCCATGTCGTCGAGGCTCGTGCCGGTGCCGATCACAAGACAGGTGTCCTGAGAGCTGCCTTCGGTGGCTTTGACGTCGAGCGTGACTTTCTGCTGGAAAGACGTGCCGAGGTTGAATTTGTACCAAACGGAGTTGACCCAGCCTTCGCCGATCTTGTCAGACTCGCCCGCTTCGAGCGTAGCCTCAGTCGTGGTGCCGGTAACAGCCGTTCCGATCGTGTAAGCGGCGGCGTCAGCGACGTTGTCGTTCGCCGGAGCGTCGGCCCACACGTAGGACGCTAACGCGAGCATTAGCGCCAGACAAAGGAATTTTTTCATGCTTTCCTCTTTATTTTGGTTAAAGGTTTGGAATTACTTTTTGGAATAATCCCGTTAATAAAAAAATTGGTTTCTGTGTTCGACAGGACGACGCGGCCGTCACTTATAACGGCTATGTGTCCATCGTCTACATTTTATCAAAAGCAAGGGTATAAAACAATGCGACTGCGGCGGGTCCACGTTGTCAAAGTTTAAGCTGCTTCGCTTAAACGATTTACGTAAGAGAAAAAGCCTTTGGGCGGTTGTGGATAACTTTGACATACAGCAAAGGGAAGCCTATATCCCTCGCTCACGGACTACGCTTGCCTTGCCTTGATTTGCGTCCTCCGTGAGTTCGCTCAGGGATATGTGCTTGGCTCGCACTGAGTGCGGGTTCGCGCTATTTTTTCCGAATGAGGCTGGCGGGATCGTCCGGATGATTTCGGTAGGCGGGGTAAAAATTCATCAGCGCCGTGTCATGCTTGCCTTTGGGCCGTGGCTCCAGGAAGGAGCAGGGCGTAACGACGGCCGCGTTCCAAGCTTCGCAGACGACGGTCGCCAACGTTCCCGCGCCGCCAGCCCAAAGCGCTTCCGCTCCGGGAGCCATGAAGGCGCGCAGAGAGGCCGCGGGCACGCTGCCGCCGACCGCTCCGCCGGCTGTCAGAAAACTGCCGCCTATGCAGCCTACGCAGCCTCCGGCCAGCATGGTCTGGAAAAGTCCTCCCAAGCTTCCCGCCGTCACGCTGCCAATTCCGCACAAGGGATACCAGACGGAAGCGCCAAGAATTCCTAGCCCGGCCAAAGGCGGAGTGAGCCAGCCGCCCAAAGACTTGCCGAGGTTTTCGCTCACGAATTGTCCGCAGCCGGAATAAGCTTCCGGCATGTCGTCGAAAATGAATTCGCCGGCCGTCACGAAACTGTCCTTTACCGTATTGCCGGCGCCCCAGAGATTTTCCCTGGCTTTGGTGGGAAAGTAAACGAGGGCGTAATTGGTTATGGTGTTGTTGGCGAAGCGACAGGCGTCGGGCACCATATCAAAGCAGTCGGAGTACCACTCCGAGCTGACGTATTTGGGAAGAGCGTTGGTGAAAGCGCTGCTGAGACCCAATATTACGGGAGCGGTGCCTCCGACGAAGCCCGGCGCGAAGACCACGTCGTAGGTGTTCGATTCGGAGTCCCAGACATAGCCGTACATCACATAGTCGAAATGCTGGCCGGGAGAAAGGAAGATCCCTTTGTCGCTCTTGGGAGCGTGTCTGGCGAAAGAGGAAAGGGTGAAAACGAAAGAGAGCAGAAAAATGGAAAAGATCTTTTTCATAGTTACCTCCTTATATATATAGATTAGGTTCGGCAATTCAATTGGACTTGCTGATGATGTAGTTCAGCGCGAAGGCGCCGGAGACCTGGGTGTCGGCGTTGAACTTCGTGTACTTGATGCCGCAGTGCGGATCCGGGCTGACGGAAGACAGCGCTCTGATCACGTTGTAGGTGAAGAAAGTCAGCGCGACAAACGCTATGAGAGCGGAAGCGATAACGATCATTTGACTTTTTTTCATAACATCCTCCTTTTGGGTTTTAGACGTTTTCATTTTGTTCACCACCATTATATCATAAACTAGTAAATAATTTACAAGTCAACTATTTTATGGTAAACAATAGGCCCGGGGTTTTTTGATATAAATATTTTAAAGGGTGAATGTTAAGCCTTTGAATAGGCTTCCAGCAGACGGGGCTCCCCGTCCCCTTCCCAGGCCAATTCCCAGCTTCTCGCCAAAGATCTTTGGCTTAAACGAGCTCTAAGTTCGGGGGAATCGCAAAGCGTTGTTATTCCTTCCGCCAGCGCTTCGGGACTGCTCGGTTCAACGTAGAGCGCGGCGTCTTTGCAAGTGGCGCGGTGCTCTTTCAGATCGAAGAGCACCTGCGGCAGTCCGGCCGCCATGTAATCGAGAGTCTTCAGCATCGTGGAGTTGTCGTTCATCGGAGTCTTGGGATCGGGGGTGACGCCGATGTCGCTCGCCAACAGTATTTCTTTCGCTTTATCTTTCTGAACGAAACCCAAGAATTCCGTTTCGCTTTCTATGTTCAGTTTTTTCGCCAGCGCTTTCAGATTCTCGAACTCCGGGCCGTCGCCCAGAAGTTTAAGCGAGACACGCATTTGTTTTTCCTTTACGATCGCCAGCGCTTTCAAAAGAATGTCGACGCCGTCCTGGCGCGCCATCACTCCGATGTAGACGAGCCTTGGGACGTTTGAACAGGCGGCTTCCCTGTTTTGGATAAGCTCTTCCCTTCTAAGCCCGGAGCGCACAACGAAACTTTTTTCCAAAGCGAGGCCGTCCCTTTCCATTTCAATGCTTTGATAGGACGCGTTCGTGGCGAGAACGATGTCGGCGCTTTCAACAGACTTTCTTTCAAAGCGGAGAAGCAGTTTGTACGCGAGCTTGAAAAGGAAGCCGAGCTCCGCGTAGGAAGCAACATTCCTTTTGGCCAGTATCAGTTCCGGGGAAAGGTCGTGATGGTCGAAAACGAGCTTCACGCCTTTCTTTTGATAAGGCTTGGCCAAAAGGTAAAGAAGGTCCGGCGGGTCGCAGACGTGCATGACCTGGAAAGGTTTCTTCGCGTAGATCCTTTTTATTATCGCCCGTTCCCTCAGAAGGGCCTCCGCGTATTCCCTAGCGTAGCCAAGCCAGCTTTTGGCCTGGTAAAGCTTGTGCCTTATCATTAGAACGCCATCCTTGCGGTAGACGCCCTTGGGCGCCCTGTCGTCGGAAGGCGAAACGACCGTCACCTCATACCCCCTGCTTCTCAGAGTGGTGGCGATAAGCCAGACTCTGTAGTCCCTGGGGACGGGAAGGTTTTCCACCACTATGATTACGTGCGGACGGGTCATCGTTTGTTGGTTATCTTGAAGCTGCTCAGCAGAACGTCCTGGCCGATGCAGTTCGTTTCGGTCATGATGACGCTGCAGAGCTTTCTTTCGCCCAGATGCCTGGAATAGAAACCCAAGGGCGTCTTTTCGTCGCCCGTCACGAGACTGGCGGAACGCGCGTCGAAAAAGACCAGCTCTATCTCGAACGTCGGCCCCTTTATGAGGAATTCCTTAAGGTCCTTCTTTATGACTTCGCAAAGGGGCGAGACGTGGAAATACTGCCTGGCAGTCACTCCGTCGCAGCCCAAAGTCTCGTCCTTCAGGGTCAGCTTCCCTTCCTTGGATTCAAAAACAAGCGTCCTTCTGTGGGTGAGACCGAAGCGCTTTTTGTATCCGTGGTGCCGGGCGGAAAGGTCGAAGCCCTCCTCCGTCATGGCGTCGCTCTCTATTTCGACGCGGTACTGGCTCTTCCACATGAAGGGGCCGCCGCTCCTGCTTTGGCTCTCGTTTTCCGCCGTCATGGTGTTGTGGGCCGCTGTCGAACGGAAATACTCCCGCCATTTTTTGTCCTGATGATAACTGCCCGTCCCGGGATCGATGAAAACAGGCGTGCCGTTGACGCTCAGGAGGAAAGAGAGCGCGTCGGCGTGGCCGTGGGCCGCGAGAGAGCCGTAGCCCAGAGGCCCTGTCATGAAGAACAATTCCAGTTCCGCGCCGTCGCCCGTCCTGCCTTTCCAGAACATGCCCATGTCCTTGCTGTAGTGGACGCGGTCTTCCGTAAGAGCCGGAGGCGCGACCTTTTTGGCGTACCACTGGTAGCTTTCCTTTATCTCCTGGCATTCCTTCGCCTCGGGGCTCGTTATGGCGAAGGCTAGCTTGGCCACGTTCTCGTAATAATTGCCGTCCCTCGGTATGAGGCCCGTGGCCGCGGCTTCGTCGCTGTCGCCTATTTCACCGCAGAGCGTCATTATTCCCCTGGCCCTTTCCAAAAAGAGCGCGGCTTTGGAGATGATGTCCCCGGCCTCTTTCAAAAACTCCTCGGAAAGGCAGGCCGCGGCGCAAATGAGCTCCAGCGAGAAGGCGTGGTAGGAGAAAGCTTCCTCAAGGTTGACGCCTTTAGAGGAAAACTGCAGACCGGCTTCCTTTAGCAGTTCCTTCTCCCACTCCTCACTGCTTTTCGCGAAAAGGAAGGGGAAGGTCTTCCTGGCGGCAATGAGAGCGGTGAGCTCGGCCAGCGCGTGGTTGTTGGCGCTGCTGTAGCGCGAGCGGTTGAATTTCACGTGCTCGTAATGCTGCTTGACGGCCGTAAGGAAAGAAAGCGCGAAGGCTTCCGTGAAACACTTCGGCAGTTTGAAAGCCATCAGGCGGTAAACGTGGCACCAAACGAGAAGTCGCATCGCGACTTCCATGCTGGTCACCCAGGGAAGCCCCATGGGATAGGCGCACTCCCTCATGAAAACCTGCAGCTGGGAGATTATCTCCTCGGCGTATTTTTCGTCCTCCGTCACGGCGTACGCTTTCGCCAGATCGATCAGATGATAGTGGCGGTTCAAAAACCAGACGCGCATGACGGATATCTCGTCGCCCATTTCCCGGTAATTCATTTCCAGAAAATCTTTCCTTGGCGTCTGCTTTCCGTTCAAGGGGTCTTTGAGCCAGACGATCTTTTCCGGAAGCGTCATCTTCTCGCCGAAAAATTCGAATTCGTGGCGCAGAGCGGCCTCGCCCCTGGAAACTACCGCGTCTTTCTCCTTTTTCGAAACGTTAGGGGCGGTTCCGAGCGCGGGCGCGCCCTTTTTCATTTCATCGCTGGCGACGGAAAGCGGTATCTCCCGCATCTTTGAAAGGTCTGGCTGGTTCACCAAAATGTCCAGCCGCCAAAACGTCTCCTTAAGTGACATTTTGGACAGACGGTCAAGATACCACAAAACTTTTTTCTTATCCATGGTTTTCCCTGGCTATTTTAGAGACCACCGCCCGGAATTTTCCCCTCGCCGTGCGGGGCAGAAACGACCGGTAGGTGAACTGTATGGCTATGTCGGGCGAAGTCCTTTCCGTGAATTTCGCGCGTATGATCTTTTCGCAGGACTGTTCGTAGTGGATGTCCGGTACAAGCACTATCTCGGTGTGATAGAGGTCGTGCTGGATTATCTGGGCCGCCACGATGTGAGGCACCGCCTTGAAGACATGGTCCAAGCGGCCGATCTTCCTGCCGTCCGGCAAATGGAAAAGATCGTCCTCGCGGCCTATGATCTGGCGGCAGCCCGGGCCCATGGCCCCGCATTCGCAGCGGTCTTTCCAGCCGAAGGGACCGATGGCGACGTCGCCGGTCTGGTAGCGGATGAGAGGCTGCGCGTCGTTGATGAAGCTCGTGGCCACGATCTCGTAGCGGTCGTCGCCCAAGGGCGCGTACTCCGTGAAGCCGTAGCTCGTGTCCTCGTGATAGCAGCCAGCCTGGCAAGTCGTCATCCAGCAGACTCTCTCCGCCATGCCGTACTGGACGTGGACGGGCCCGATGAATTCGCTGATGAGATCGATCTGCTCCTGGCTGACAGACTCGGAGGCCAGAAAGACTGCCTTCATTCCGAAAGGCCTAAGCCCTTTCCTCCAGAGATACTCCGCCAGAATGTAGGCCGAGCTCGGGTACGCGCTCATAAAGATGCTGCCGGAAGAGCGGATCGTGTCGATGTACCAGGGGAGCGTGGCGTCCGACATATGGTAACTCGAGAGCACCCACCTGCGGCCGATGAAATCGTGCACGCCGAAAGGCGGAAGCTCGCGCTCCTGCGGGACGACCAGATCGCCTCTTAAAACTATCATCGGCCAGCCGGGACGCCAGCCCGCCTGGCAGTACCAGGAGAAGAAACCCGCCTCCTCCCTGGCGATGGAACGGAGGCTGCGCCTCAATTGCAGCGGCGTCCCTGTCGTTCCGCTCGTATAAGCCGGAACGGTCAGCTTCTCCCCCGTTAGGAAAAGTTCCGGGCGAGCCCTCAGCGCCTCCTTTTCTAAGTACGGCAGAGTCTTCAGAAAATCGATGGCGTTCTGCTTGCCCTTGAAATTTGAGAGCATGTCGCGGTAATAGACGCTTTTTTTAGCGACCGTAAGAGTGTGGGCCAGTTTCGATATCTGCTCCACATGCTTGGTCTCTGTGTCCAGATCGCGCCACTCCGCCAGTTCGTTTACCTGGCGGTGGAACTCCGGATTGCGCTTGCCAAAGAGGCGCCAGAGCATCTTAAGGTTGTAGGAAAGCGTCCCCATTCTCTATTCCGCGAAATTCTCTTTTTCAAGAAGCTGGCAGAGGTAGTGGTAGATAGGCAGATGATATTCCTGTATTTCGGGCGTGGAATTTGAGGGCGCCTTTATCGCCACGTCGCAGAGCGGTGCCATCCTGCCTCCTCCCTCCCCGGTCAGGCCGACGACCTTGACGCCTTTGGCTTTGGCCGCCAGGATCGCATAGATCACGTTTTTAGAGTTGCCGGAAGTGCTGATGGCTATCATGACGTCGCCAATTTTGCCCAGCCCGTAGATCTGCTGGGCGAAAATGAGTTCCGGAGCCACGTCGTTGGCGAAGGCCGTTCCCAGGCCCACGGAATTGACAAGCGAGACCGCCGGGATGGCGCCCTGAAGACGGCCGGCCAAAAACTCCCCTTCCTCGCCGAAAACCGCCAGACGCTCCTTTTCCTCGCCCGACAGCGGGCGTTTCTTAAGGAAGCCTTTCATCAGTTCGCCGACGATGTGCTCGCAGTCCGCGGCGCTGCCGCCGTTGCCGCAGCAATATATCGTCCCGCCGTTTTTGAAAGTTTCCTTCAAAGCCTGCGCGGCCTTCTCTATGTCATCTTTGCAGCTTTCCAGCGCGGGATAGCGCTCGTAGAGGAAATAAGGGCTTTTCATTTTCTACCTCTCTTTTTTCCTGTGAAATTCGATCTTCCCGAAGAGGCCGGGCGCCTCGCCGATCCGCCTTTGCGGAAGGTCGGTTTCTTCCCTTTGATGTCCCTGGCGGCCTTCCCCATGCCGTAACGCTCTTCGTAGCCGCCGTACTCTTTCTTTTTCGGATACGCTCTGCCTTTCGCGGCGTTCCTGGCCCTGGCCGGGCGCTTGAAACCGGGTTTCCTTTCGAAGCGCTTTTCTTCGCTGTCTTCCTCCCTTTCCTTGGGAAGGACGGCCACTTCGGATCTCAGCTCTTCTTTTCTAACGGTGCGGCGCTCGCCTTTCTTCCGGCGGTTTGCGAAGGCTCCGCGGTAATTCTTCTCTTCCGCTTCCGTTCCGGGGAAGAAGGAGACCTTTTCCTCTCCCTCTTCGAACATTTCGGAGGAATAGTCTTCTATGGGTTCTTCTTTGGCGCTTTTCGGCTTTTCCTTTTTGGCGAAGGCGCTCAAAACTATCTGCGGCTCCTTCCTCGGGCATTTACGGTTCGCCGATCTCAAGGCTTCCGCGTGACGGACAAGCCCGGCGCGCTGGAAAAGTTCGTATTCCTCTTCGAAATTAAGTTCCCGCCAGGCGCCAACCGGCAGCGAGCCGAGGCGGACGTTCTCGATCCTTATGCGGTCGAGCTTCGTCACTTCCGTTCCGACTTTCTTGACCATCCTGCGGATCTGGCGGTTGCGGCCTTCCCTCAGGATTATCCTGAAGCGCCTGGGGCCGACCTTTTTGATCTTGCAGGGCGCCGTCTGGACGCCTTCCAGCTTCACGCCTTGCGCCAGCTTCTGGAGCATGCCCTCCGTGACCGCCTCTTCGGTGTCGACCACGTATTCCTTTTCATGCAGGAATTTCGGATGCATGAGGCGGTAGGCCAGCGTTCCGTCGTTGGTCATGAGCACCAGTCCCGTAGAGTCCTTGTCGAGCCTGCCGACCGGGAAGAGCCTTTCCTCAACGTCCACGAGATCCTTTACCGTCACCTCCCCTTTCTGAAGGCAGGACGTGACCACTCCGTAAGGCTTGTTCAGAATTATGTAACGCAGCTTCTGCGGCGTTTCCACCACTTCGGAGTCGTACTCGATGAGATCTTTGTCGGGATCGACTTTCGTGCCCAGGACCTTCACGACTTCGCCGTTGACCCTGATCTTTCCGGCAAGGATGTGCTCCTCCGCCCTGCGGCGGGAGCAGATCCCCCTTTCGGAAAGATATTTTTGCAAACGCATCAACATGTATGTTCCTTTAAAAAAGCGATGCCGCGCTCGATATCCGGCCGCGACGACACATTGTAAACTTCGGTGAAAGGCAGCTCCCAGTGCCCGTAGGGGCCCAGAAGGAGCTCAGCCTTCGGCAGAAGCGCCGCCAAACGCATCAGCCATTCCTCCGGGACCTGGCGGTCTCTGGCGCCGCCGATCAAAAGGATCGGCATGTTTTCCAGATGCCTTGCCGCCCTTCCCACGTCGACCTCCTCGGCCAGAACTCCCTGGTAGCGCTTCATAAGATACAGCGTTATGAAGGTGCTGGTCCTGCTCGGCACGTGGTAGAAAGTCCTGGCGTAGTGTTTCAGAACCTGCACCAGGCTGACAAAAGGGCTGTGGGCGATGACCGCCTTCACGCTGCCGCCGGAGGCGGCCGCCAGAAGCGAGACCGTCGCTCCCAGGGAGAAGCCCCAATAAAAGATGGGGCGCCCCTCCGCCAGCTGCGATTTGACGTAGTCCGTGATTATCAAAAGATCTTTCGTTTCCAGATACCCCAGGGTGCAAGCCGCCTTGTCGCTGCCGCCGTGCCCCCTGAAATCGTACATCAGAAGCGAGTAGCCCTCCTCGACGTAGGGCCTGAGATATGTGAAGGCGCTGCTCTTGTTGCCCCCCAGGTTGTGACTGGCGATCAGAACGCCCTTTTTATTCCTGGAAGGAATGTACCAGCAGGCCAGCTCGACTCCGTTTTCGCCCTTGATCCTAAGGTCGCTGTAAGCGTAGCCGAAATCTTTCGGCAGGCTGGAGAAACTTTTCCTGCCGGCCTGACGCGTGATCTTAAAGTAACACCAGATCCCGGGACCGAAGGCCCAAAGACCGCCCAAAACGAGAAGTGTCACTATGATCCCGATCAGCATGAAGTGAAGCGTTCCTCCTTGCCGATCTCGTTCAAATAAGCCTTCAACCCGGCGAACTCCTCCACCGCTTCGCACATGTGGTGCGCCGCGTGCCCCTCCGCGTTGCAGAGAACGTAGTCCTCGAAACCCGCCTTGTGAAGGAAGGTCAGCGCCTTGTGCGTCTCCTCGACGTTCCTCTCGTCGCTGGGCGACAAAACGATCATGAGAAGATAGCTCTTTATGACCTCCGCCGCGTTGACAGGCATCTTCTCGTCGCTGAAGCTGTGCAGCGCCGGGTCGTAAACGAGGCCCAGGTGCGTGCTGTCTATGGAATCGATCAGGTCGAGTGCGGAGGCCACGCTGTCTACCGCCGTATCACGCCTCGGCTCTATGCCAAGGCACACGTTCAGATCCTCCGCGAAGTCCGCTCCGTCCGCCACGATCTCCTTTATCACTTCCAGGGGCGCTTCGCCGGGCTTTATCCCTACTCTCAGGGAAACCAGCTCGGAACCGACCGCGTGAGAAAAGCAGACCGCTTTTTTCAGATAGCTCTTTTCCGCCTCGGGCTCACGCCCGAAGAGCGTCAGGCCGTAAAGGCACATCACGTCGAGCTTGTGGTGTCTGGCGTCTTTCAAAAAGGGCAGTTCCCCCGGCTTCAGGTTCCCCATGTGAAAGGGCGACTCCGGGGTAACCGAAACGGCCATGCCAGAAAGGCCTCTCTCGCAGGCGCGGTGCACGGCGAGGATGAGGTCGTCGGAATCGGGAATGAGCAGATCTGTCGTGGCGGCCAGTTTCATTTTACTTCACGAAAAAAGTTTTCTCCCTGCTGGCGCCGACGGAGACCTTCCTGATCTTGCAGCCCGTCTCTTTTTCCAGGCCCTTCAGGTATTCCTTGGTCAGTTCCGGCAGCTCCTCGTAGGAGGTGCAGTGCGTGATGTCCTCCTGCCAGCCCTTGTATTCGGCGTAGCGGGCCGGCACGCAGTATTTCAAGATCCTGGCGTCGGTCGGGAAGTCCGTAAGCTCGTCGCCGGTGTTCAGGGACCTGCCGTTGAAGCGCGTGGCCGGGCCGGTGTAGCGGTAGGCCGTGCAGATCTTCAGTTTCGGCATGACGTCCAGGATGTCCAGCTTGGAAAGGATGATGTCCGGACCGTTGACCGTCACGGCCAGGCGGCAGGCCACCGCGTCGAACCAGCCCGTCCTTCTCGGACGTCCGGTGACGGTTCCGAACTCGCCGGCGATGTGCCTTAAGATCTTGCCGTAGGTGTAATCGTCATTGGCGGTCTTGGCCAGCTCCGCGCATTCCTCGTAGCTCATGCGCTTGTCAGCGCTCTCCACGGAGATCTCTTCTTCCGTCCCCAGTTCCGTCGGGAAGGGACCGGCGCCCACTCTAGTCATGTAAGCCGACATCACGCTGTAGATCCTGTCTATGCAGTGCGGCGGAAGGCCCGTGCCGGTAAGGAAGCCGCCGGCGCAGCAGTTGGAAGAGGTCACGAACGGGAAGGTCCCGTGGTCAATGTCGAGCAAAAGCCCCTGCGCCCCTTCCAGAAGGATCTTCTTGCCGGCCTTGTAGGCTTCCCTAAGGTAGACTCTGACGTCCACGCAGCGCGGCAGAAGCACTTTCCCCCATTCCAGGTAAGACTTGATGATGGCCTCGGCGTCGAAATGACCGTCAGAAGTCAGCCATTCGCCTCCTCTCTGATCGGGCAGCTTCATCCACTCTATGAACTGTTCCTTCGTGGCGCCGCAGACGTTAAAGACGTATTTTTCCTTCTGCTCGCAGTGCTTTCTGACTTTCTCCGCGAAGAACTCCTTGTCCTCCAGGTCGTTCAGACGGATGCCGCTGCGGGCGATCTTGTCCATGTAGGCCGGGCCGATGCCGCGGGCGGTCGTGCCGATCTTGTTTTTCCCAAGCGCCACTTCCTGGGCCCTGTCCAATATGCGGTGCCAGGGCATGATGAGGTTCACGTCGCCGCTGATGAGAAGGTTGTCGCAGTTGATATTGACTTTCGCCAGATCCTTCATTTCCCTTTCGATCAAGACCTGGGGGTCCAGCACCATGCCGTTGCCGATGATATTGACCGTCCCGGGATTGGCGATGCCACTGGGAACGTTGGAGAGCTTAAGTTTCTTGCCGTCGAAAACGACCGTATGCCCGGCGTTGCAGCCGCCCTGAGCCCTTACGACGATGTCGCTCGACCCGGCGAACTCGTCCGTGAATTTACCCTTGCCTTCGTCGCCCCAGGCGGCGCCGCAAACACCGATCACCTGTTCAGAATCCTTCATTTTTATTGCCTTATGATTATTTACAAAGATACTTGATTATACACTATTCCGAACCGGAAGGACAAGGTCACAGCTCCTTGTCCAGCGTCAGGTAATCCTTCAGGGTGTGGCCGCCGACCGTCGGCTTCAGTTTCAGCGTCACCTTGCTGTTTTTCGTCGTCTCGCGGCCGCTCAGTTTGCAGTAAAGCGTCCAGAGGCTGTCCAGGGAATTGCCGTTCATGACCTTCGTGGGATCGACGGACGCCTGGATGTTGGCCCGGCTGGTCTTGTTAGCCTCGATCTTAATAGTGTCGTTGTTGATCCCTTCCAGCATCTCCACGCCGTCCAGTAAGAGCTTCCAGTCCATCTTTTCCACGCTGGCCGTGCCGGAATTCGGGTTTTCGATGTCGACGAGCGTGTTGAAGGTCAGCTTCGTGTTCTTGTCCCTGAGGGCCGTCAGAAGGTTGATGGAATCCGTCAGCGTAAGGCTGGTCGGATCCTTCAGCTTGTCAAGCTTCACCCCCGCGTAGCTGAAACCGTCCAGCCCGGCGAAAGAGTAGTTGCATTCTTTCACGGTACTGAGGGAACTGAAGACCGAGCAGCCGCTCATAAGGAAAGCGCAGGCCGCGACGAGCAGGATAACCGCCTTTCTCATAATTTTCTCCTTATATCTGCTGATTTACTTTATATTTTAGCAAAAGGCACGCTTGACTGTGAAAGGCAAAAGAAGTAGAATAGGGTTGTATTTCCACCATTAACCAAAACACAGGAGATTACCATGAGATATCTGCTTCTCGTCCTCGTTTGCCTTCTGGCTTTCACCGCCTGCAAAAAGGAAAAGACCCCCGGTCAGAAACTCGACAACGTCATCAACGCTGTTCAGGGCAAGTAATCTAATTACTTCGCGGGCGTAATTCAGCGGTAGAATGTCAGCTTCCCAAGCTGAACGTCGTGGGTTCGATCCCCATCGCCCGCTCCAAACGCTAGGCGCGCGTTTTGCGCGCCTTTTTTTGTTATAATTGGGTAAATGATTGATTTCACCTAAACAAGGAGTTTAACCATGAAAAAGATCTTAACCCTTCTTATCATCCTCAGCGTAAGCCTTGCCATCGCTGACGATATCCAGACCTTCAAAGGCAAATTCTCCAAGAACCGTCAGGAAGAAGCTGCCTGCGTCGTCACCGTTATCCCCGGAAATGACGGCAGCACCTTCCAGGTCGTGACCGCGGAAGCCGAGCCCCAGACCTACTCCTTCAAAGGCCAGGTCTCTTTCGGCAGCTTCATCGCCCAGGACAAGGACGGCAAGACCGCGCTCGTAGGAAAGCTCGGCAAAGACAATTTCAGAGCCTCCATCGTCGATAAAGACGAGAACACCCTGGCCTGGATCAGGACCGGCGAAGGCGGACACAAGAGACCGGAAGCTCCGGCCGCGCCAACCACCCCGGCCGCTCCGGCCGCTCCGGCGAACGAAGTCCAGCCTATCCAGACGCAGCAGACTCAGCCTGCGGCAACGACTCAGACCGCTACCAGCGGACAGCAGGAAGTCTACAGCGGACAGTACATCGACGATGACGGCGATATGAAAACGCTGACCCTGACCGTCGACTACATCAACAAGGAGACCGGCGCGGCCCGCTTCACGCTGCTCAAAAAGGAAGCTGACGGCGACACCGACGCCGAGCTCTTCGAAGGCACCATGAAAAACGGCACGTTCTCCGCCAAGGAAGTCCACCACGGCATCGAGCTGACCCCCGACACCATCAAAGGCACCGTCGTGAACGGCAACCTCCAGGGCGCCAAATACGACGACGTCTTCTTCAAGGAAGCGACCTTCAGCGGCAAACTGCAGGGAGCCCCCTCGACCTTCCAGAACATCGCCTCCAAGGGCGAAGCCGTAAAAGAAGCCGTCAGCGACCCCAACGCTTCCTTCACGCAAGTTCTGCAGAAAGTCGTCACGGCTTTGCAGAGCGGCGACTACACCTACGTCGGCAAATACATTGACGACGACGGCGACACAGACGCCCTGACCGTCAAGGTCAGCATCGCCCAGAACGGCCAGGCCACCTTCACGCTCATCAAGACCGAGCTGGACGGCGACACCGACACCGACTTCTACCAGGGCACCGTGAACGGCACCAATTTCACCGCCAGCGAGCCCGGGGAGAGCACTCCCGACGTCATCAAGGGTACGATATCCCCCAACGGCATCAAGGGCGTCTATCTGGACGACGGCCGCAAGCAGGAAGCCAGCTTCGAGGCCAAAGCTACCAAGTAAAAGCTAGCGCTTCCCAAATGAAAAAAAGACCTTGCCGCAAGGCAAGGTCTTTTTTTACGCAAGCCCTTTCACCGCCGGGTAGAGCTTGCGGAAGAAGGCGTAGCCCTCGTCGTACTTTTTCATGAGATCTTCCTTGGGGGAGAGGGTCTCTTTTGTTTTGACGATTTGCTTTGCCGCATCGTGAAGGTTGCGAAAATGCCCTGCCGCGACGGCCGCGAGGATGGCGCCGCCTAAAGCCGGGCCTTCCTCGTTCGATGGAATCTTGAGTTCCAGCTTCAGGACGTTAGAGAGGATCGCGCGCCAAAGCGGGCTTTTGGCGCCGCCGCCGCAAAGGGTGGCGGAATTAATTTCGAGGCCCATGCTCCTGACCACTTCCAGGGAGTCCCTGAGGCCGTAGGCCACGCCTTCCAAAACGCTCTGGTACATCTGGCTTCTTTTTGTGTCGAGGCTCATGCCGTAGAACATGGCTCTGACCAGGGGATCGTTGTGGGGGCTTCTCTCCCCCATCAGATACGGCAGGAAGAAAACTTTGTTCTCGCCCAGCGCTGTTATTTCCGCCTGCTCCCTGGCGTAGTCCTTTTCCCTCAATATCTCGTCCATGAACCACTTGTTGCAGCTGGCGGCCGAAAGCATGCAGCCCATCAGATGGAAGGCGCCGTCCGCGTGGCAGAAGGCGTGCAGGCTGTTCCTGGGATCGACCAGGAATTTTTCGCTGGTGATGAAGATGGTGCCGGAGGTGCCTATGGAAAGATTGCATTTGGAGGGGCCGACCGCGCCGGTTCCCACGGCCGCAGCGGCGTTGTCGCCTGCGCCCGCGGCCACGATTGCTTCGCCTTTTATGTTTAGCTCTTCTTTGATCTCTGATTTGAGATCGCCCACCGCCTCATAGCTTTCATGGAGCGTTGGCAGCTGTTCCGATTTAACGCCGCAGATATCGAGCATTTCCTCCGACCATTTTTTATTTTTGACGTCCAGCAAAAGCATGCCGGATGCGTCGCTGTAGTCGGTTACGAACGCGCCTGTGAGTTTGTAGACAAGATAATCCTTGGGAAGCATTATCCTGCTTGTCCTTTTGAAATTCTCCGGTTCGTTGTTTTTCAGCCAGAGAATTTTCGGCGCGGTGAAACCCGCGAAGGCGATGTTGCCGGTATAAGAGGAAAGTTTGTCTTTGCCGATCGTTTCGTTGAGATATTCCGTTTCTTTTACGGTGCGGCCGTCGTTCCAAAGAATGGCTGGCCTTATCACTTCGTCGTGCTCGTCAAGGATGACGAGCCCGTGCATCTGCCCGCCGATGCCGAGAGCTTTGATCTCAGGGTTGCCGTGCTCGGAGAGAAGTTTCTTTAGACCCGCTTTCGTCTGAGTTAGCCAAGCGTTCGGGTCCTGCTCGGACCAGCCGGGCTTGGGAAAGGATAAGGGATATTCCTCGGTGCGCGTGCCGAGTATTTTTCCCTCTTTATCAAGCAGAAGAAGCTTGACGCCGGAAGTTCCGAGATCGATGCCGACGAACATTTAGAAAGGATTCTCCGTGGGATACCTGTCGCCCTTGGCGCGGTTGAAGTAGATCTCATCCGTCGCCAGGCCCAGGAGCTTGAAGATTTCGTAAAGCACTTTGCCGTTGTGAGAGAAAGTGACGGCGGTGTGGTGCGGGAAATTCTTCTCGATGAGGACGTGGCGGTAGAAGCGCGCCATCTCCGGCACGGCGATGACACCGATGGACCCGAAGGAATGGGTGGGAACGTTTAATACTTCGCCTTCCGCCGCGTAGGCTCTCAGGATAGAGTCCGCGGTGCTCTGCAGCCTGAAGATGGTGACCTTGCTTGGAGCGATGTCCCCTTCCAGGGTTCCGTTGGTGACTTCCGCGGGCAGGCTTCTGGCCATGATCTTCTGGTTTCTCATCTCACAGAAAGAAAGTTTGCTGCTGGCTGTGTTGCCGCAGTGGAAGCCCATGAAGACGTCGTTCCCCGCGTAGGGGTATTTGTTTTTGATCGCGGATTCGTACTGGTCTTGGGGAACGGTGTTGTTGATGTCTAGCAGCGTTACGATGTCGCGGCTCACGACCATGCCTAAGTATTCGCTCAGGGCGCCGTAGATGTCCACTTCGCAGGCCACGGGGATCCCCTGCCTCGCCATGCGGCTGTTGACGTAGCAAGTCACGAAGCCGAACTGCGTCTGGAAGGCCGGCCAGCATTTTCCCGCGATGACGGCGTACTTGCGCATGCCCTTGTGGCCTTCCACCCAGTCAATGAGCGTCAGCTCGTACTGCGCGAGCTTATTTAAGATCTCTGGCTTCTTGTTGCCCTGACCAAGCTCATTCGCCATGTCAGCGACGACTTCGGGAATACGCTTGTCGCCCTCGTGCTTCTTGAAGGCCTCGAAAAGGTCCAGCTCGGAGTTCTCCTCGATTTCCACGCCCAGGTCGTATAGTCTTTTTATGGGCGCGTTGCAGGCCAGGAAATCCTGGGGCCTCGGGCCGAAGGAGATGATCTTCAGATCCCCGAGGCCGACTATGGCGTCGGCGATGGTCTTGAACTCACCTATCATCTCTGCGCATTCTTCCGCCGTGCCGACGGGGCGCTCGGGAATGTAAGCCTTGAGGTTCCTCAATTTCAGGTTGTAGCTGGCGTTCAGAAGTCCGCAGTAGGCGTCGCCCCGGTCGTCCAGGAGCTTATCCTGCGCTTCCTCCGCCGCCGCGATGACCATGGCGGGGCCCTTGAAATATTTTACTATGAGCGTCTCGGAAGTCTCGGGACCGAAGTTGCCGAGGAAAACGACCAGCGCCTCGACTCCGTTCACCGTAAGATCCAGGAGAGCCTGCGTGGCGTCCAGCTCGTTTTCCACCACGACCGGGCACTCGTGGATGCAGCCGAATCTTTTCGTGTACGCTTCGACTATTCTTTTCCTTCTGGTCTCGGAAAGGCTCTTGGGAAAGCAGTCCCTGGAAACGGCCACGATGCCAACTTTGACATCCGGAATGTTGTCGCTTAATTTAAGCATGTCGGTTTTCCCCCTATAAAAAAGAGCCGGAATGACCGGCTCTTTTTTGTTTAAATTTTTACTGCTGCTTGGAGAGGAAGCGGAAACTGCTTTCGCCTATCTCGCCGTCCATCAGCGCCTGGCGGTCGACGATGACGTCCTGGGAAGTGTAGGACGTGACGTAGTCGCCCTTAGACTCGTCGTACTCGCCGTCGCGGTCGACGTCGTTCAAAGATTCGGCGAGGATGCGGACTCTGAACTGGTCGCTTCTGGTGGTGATAAGGGCGCAAATCCTGCCGTAGCGCTCGACGTTCATGCCCCTGACGGAAAGGATGTCGGTGATGTTCTTGTAAGGCTTGAGCTCAGCCTTGCCGTTCTGGGCCACGCCGCGGTAAATGTCTTCCGCCAGTTTCGCGCTGATGCCGGGAAGGCTGGACAGCACCCTCGGCGAAGCCGTGTTGATGTTTATCTGACCCATAGTGGAGCAGGGGGTCAAATAGGCGTAGTCGAACCAGGCGAAACCTGAGCAGTCGGAGTCGTGCAGGCCGGAAGGCGTCAGCCTCACCCTGATGCCGCTCTTGGAGGAGACATGCTCGGGACCTATCAGGCCGCAGAAGAAGCCGTCGGACTTGTTGCACTGCAAATGACGGGGAACGGTGATCTGATAGGGGTCGTTGACGTCTTTGTCAGAAATGGAAGTCCTCGGGAATTCCTCGTATTCGCCCTTCTCGTAATTGTAGACTTCAACCTTGATGGTGGCGTTGTGGTTTTCCTCGAGGAACTCCGTCGTCTTGATGGAGTCGTTCAGGCCGAAGATGTAGAGGCCGTAAGGCTGCTTTGTCAAGCCTTTATCGACCCATTCCCATTCGCCTTTCTCCTGAGGCTGCCTGGTGTAGAACATGGCGGAGCCGTAGCCGGGGCCCAAGCTGAATTTGTCGCCTTTATTTATATGCAGCGTTTCCTGGGCGCCGACGGAATAGCCGTCTGGCGTAACGGAAGTGGCCGTGCTGTTCTTGACGACGAAGACCTGATCTTTTTGCTTACCGCTGCTGATCCTGAGTTTCTGTCCTTCCCAGATGCCGGGCTCCCAGTTGGAATCGTTGGTCTGCAGTTTGCCGGTGTCGGTCTTGGCCGCCGTGCCGAAGGCCGGGCGCCAGCCGCCCAGGTGCGCTCCCTCTTCCTCCGCGTCCATTCTGACGCCGTAGGTCGTGAAGCTCTTGGCGATGGCCTGCATGTAGCGGTTCGCCTCCTGGATCTTGTTGCCGGTGCCGATGTTTTCCCAGTCGCCGGAACGCCTGACTTTCCTAAGTTCGCCGACGGTCGCGTACGGGGAGTTCTTGACGTAGGCCCTGCTTTCCTCTCTGGAGCGGACGTTGTGGTTTTCCGCTTCCCTAAGAGTGCCGCCGATGGTCGGCTTCGTCGTCTTCACCCAGGTGTAGTGGGTGGGGTCGTTCTTCTGCGTGGAATAGGTGAGCTCGTTCGGTTTCAGCGTGCCGTATTCGACGGTACGGGCCGCGATCTGGCCGTACTCGTTCTTCATGGTCATGGAAAGGAAGCCGCCCTCGCGGGGAATTCCCAGGAACATGGCGTCGTCGCCGCTCTTGGCGCCGTCGGTAGTCCAACTGATGCCGGGCTGGGCCTGGATCCAGTTGGACCCGGAGTAGTGTACGGATTTCCTGATGCCGGTCACGCCGTTGCGGCCGCTCTCGGTCCTGGGGCTGTGGATCTCGATGATCTCGTACTTCATCTGGTCGTGCTTCCAGTTCGCGCCGGAGAGCCAGAGCTTGTCGCCGCTCACGCGGGAAATTTTATACCTGACGCCCCAGAGAACGTCGGGCAGCTCGTAGCAGGGATAAGATTCCTTGACGTTGTCGCCCCAGACGCCGTTTTTGGAAGCGCCGAAGGTGTAGTCGAAGACGTGGCGGTTGTTCGTCAGGTAGAAGTAGCCGTTGGCCGGGATGACCGGGTTGGGATCATCGTAGAGACTGCCTATCCTTTGGTTGAAGTGCGGGGCGCTCTCGATGATGGCGATCTGGTCGGCGTAGTCGCCGGTATTGATGACGACGCGCCAGTTGCGCAGCGAAATGTCCCTGTCGCTGATGTTGATCAATTCGACGATGTCGGGGCGCTGGATATATACGACGTCGAAAACGTTCTTCGTTTTGGCCAGGATGGAAGAGGAAGTCGAGGAGCCGTTCCTTAAGCCTGTCGTCCTGGCGGTCGAGACCACCAGCGGCAGAAGGCCGTCCACCGCCCTCACGGCGTTGCCGTCCTTGTAGGGATAGCGTTTCATCCAGACCCTGTCTTCGCCGCCGGGCATTTTCATCTCGCTGCCCTTGAGGTCTTCCTTCCTAAGTTCGACCATTCTGGTCTCGGAGTATTTGTTCGCGTCTCCGTCCAGGTCCATGAATTCGTTGAAGCCTTTCCACTGGACGGTGTAGCTCTTGCCCAAAACTTTCGTCATGACGGAGTCGCCGCCCGTTCCGAAAGAGCCGGTGAAGTTCTGGTCGCCGATGAAAGCGTAGTAATAGAGATCCTTGGGCGGCCTGATCTCGCTCTGGATCTGCGTCGGGAAAGCCCAGACATCCTGGGCGCAGGGAACGATCGAAATGACGCCGGCGTGTCCGCACTCCCAGCTCCAGCCGGTGTACAGGCAGGCGTAAAGATTATCGTTCGTAAAGTGGTTGGCGTTTGCCAACGTCGTGCCGCAGCCCACGCGGATGCTGTCGCCGGAGTTTTCAATAATGGGGTACCAGCCGATCTTCTGGTTGTTGTTGTTTATCAGAACGAGCGTGCCGCCCTTCAGAAGATTTTTCGGGATGCCGCCCCACTTCCTGTTCATGAGCTTCCTGAAGTTGCGCCACAGGCTGCTGTAAGCCGGGCTCTTCGGCGAATCGCCCAATTTAAGCTGGTAGCCGCTGGAGAAATGCTCGCTCTTGCCGAAGTAAGTGACGGCGCCGCCGCTCGCGGAAGACTTGTGGGTTATGGGGAATGCGGTCCTTATCGAGCCGCCGTTGTAGTAATACCACTTGGAGAGAAGGTGCGCGTTGTCGGTCGGGTCTGAGCCCAAAAGAATACGGTCCGCCTCGAAACTGAAGGAGCCGTCGTTCGCCATGATCTCGTTGAAGTTCACGGCTTCCACGCCGTATTCGTTGCCGACCGTCGTCAGAACGTGGTTCTCGTCGCGGTAGTCGATGACGTTAGCGACCAGGCTCTGAAGAGCGACGGTGGAGGGCTCGAACTTGTAGTCGGAGTTGGCGCGCCTGAAGATCCTTCTGATCTGTTCGCGCTCCGCCACGTTGATGTTCACGCGGTTGTAGATTTTCGACGTGCTGTCGACGTACATGTCCCTGGTGTGAGTGTACGTCGTGCCGAGGTGCTTGATCCATTCGACGGATGCGTTGCGCTGCCCGGGCATGCAGATGTCGATGACGTCCTGCATGGAAGTGAAGGCCATGTCGTCCCAGCGCGGACGGTCCGGCATGAATTCCTCGGCTTCGTCCAAACCTTCGCCGGCTTCGTCAACTTTCTGGTTGGCGTTGTTGTCGATCTTGTCGCTGGCGTAGAGCGGCAGGTTGTAGTTGTCGTCGACGTTGGCCTGGCCCGGTTTGTTGTCGCGGCCGTAGCGGTACTTTATGAGTTTCTGCACGGCTTCCTTCGAAAGAGGAAGGCCCTTGCCTTCCCTGGGCTGGCCGTCGGACAGGATGACTTCTCTGGTTGAGAAGCCTTCGTTCTGTTCGTTGTCATACATGGACGAAGCGATGTTGACGTTGATCTTCGAGGCTTCGTCCTCGACCGCGATGGCGTAACGTCCCTGAATATTTCCGGCGTTGTCCTTGACATAGAACCAGCGCGAAGGCGGGACGGCGGGCAGATCTTTGGAAGGCGAATGGGAAAGCGCTTCGGATATGTTCACCCTGTTCGCCGATTTCGGATCGGCCTGGAATTCCTTGCACCACGGCTCGTCCGGAGAATCCCAGCCCGGGGACGCGTAGACGTCCTGCCGCAGAACGCTGAGCGCGTGCTCCAGCGCCGACTGGGCAAGAAGATCAGACTGCGATTTCGCCAGCGTTGTCACGCTGGTCTGGCTTTCCATAGTCATGAAAGCTGAAAATGTCGCCGCCAAAAGCGAAAGGACCGTCAACACGGTCAGCACGGCCAAAAGCGCCACGCCTCCCGGTTTTTTCGTAGCAATTCCTCGGCTCGCGATCATGCAATTCCTCCATATTCGTATCATATTGTCTATTTTATCAAAAACACCCCGTCCTTTGCCATATGCCTGTCGCCGCCGGTCCGGAAAGCCTGTATTCATCGCAATTTTAGCCCATATGGTCCGGCCGAATCCGCCTTGGAAAAGGGATAGCGGATCGGATATTGACATAAAGCGTTGATTTTATGTATAATTACGCAGTTAATTTTTTTATTACTTTTTTGCGCGCCTTGTCTAACAGTTTGACTAGGCGGCACAAAAAAATCAAACCCAAAATCTGTAGGAGATTTACTATGGCTACCAAAAAAGCTGAAAACCTGAACAAAGGTCTGTTGGTGGAAGACGTTGTCGCCGCCACCGGTTTGACGAAGAAGCAGGCTGCCGCCGCTGTCGCCGCTGTCCTCGGCTCTGTCCAGAAGACCCTCAAGAAGGGCGGCAAAGTCGCTATCGTCGGCTTCGGCACCTTCGGCACCAGCAAGCGCAAAGCTCGCAAGGGCATCAACCCCAAGACCAAAGAACAGATCAAGATCGCGGCCAAGACCGTTGTCAAGTTCAAAGCCAGCTCCGCTCTGCTCGGCAAGTAATTTGTCTTTTGGCAAAATAAGCGCTGCGGGCGGTCACGTCCGCAGCCTTATTTTTACTTTCAAAAAAGGAGAAAGCGTCATATGCAGACAAAACGTTTCTTAAGCCTCGCGCTCACGGCCCTCTTCGTCGCCGGCTGCGCGACCACGTCCCTTACGAAAGATGATCTCGCTTCCGCCAGAAAATATTACGTCGGCACTTTGGTGGACAAACAGATAATGGAAATGGACCGCACGGAAAAAGGAATGTTCGGCAGCAAAGTCGTCAAGGCTACGTATCTGCGCCTGGCGGTCACGAACGACGAAGGACAGACCCGCTACTTCTATAACCTCACGGAAAACGAAAGCGACGCGCGCACTCTCCAAACTTATTTCTACAGTCTCATAAAAGGAGACAAGGTCCAGCTCGACCTGGGCTTTATCGACGCCGGACAGAATGAGGAAGAATTCGAAGGCGTTCTGAAACTGTGAAAGCTTTGTCTTTCACATGATAAAAAAACGGCTCTCGTTTGAGAGCCGTTTTTTGTTTTCACTGATCGAGGCGTCCTACTATCTTTCCATCCTCTAGCTTTAGGATCCTCTGGTTTTTGCTGCCCCGGAATTTCAGTTCCAGGCTTTTTTCCGCTAGCAGAAAAGGCCCGTCCACCAGAACGTCGATCGACTTTAGAAGCCTCGCCCAGTCGTCGTGCGTCCCCTCCTCTATGCCTTTCTGAAGTTCCTCATAGGTGTAGCCCGTGAAAGCCCAGACGTTCTTGCCCGCGGCTTTGACAGCTTCCGCGATCACCGCGGCGGGCTCGGGCTGGAAGAAAGGCTCTCCGCCGGAAAGCGTCACGCCGTCGAGATAAGGATCGGCGAGGATCTTTTCTATCATCTCTTCCGTCGTCGATTCCGAGCCGCCCATCGGGTCGTGCGTCTGCGGATTCTGGCAGCCGGGACAGGCTCTCAGGCAGCCCTGGAAAAAGACCACCGCGCGAAAGCCCGTCCCGTCCGTTATCGATTCGGAAAGAAAACCGGCCAAACGAAATTTCATCTTTTTATCAGACGTTGTGTTTGACGCGTTCCTCGACCTCGGCGCGCTTGGCGTTGTTGAAGCGCTCCAAGGTTCCCACAAGGTAGCCGGTGATGCGGCGGATGCGCTGGAAGTTTCCTTTGCCGTCCTCTTCGCTGCGGCCGCAGTGCGGGCAGGTGTCGCCTATGATGCCGTTGAAGCCGCAGACGGGGTCTCTGTCGACCGCGTGGTTGACGGAGCCGTAGCCCACGCCGTAGTCGTGCATCATGCGGATGATCTTCTCGAAGGCTTCCAGGTTTTGGGTCGGATCGCCGTCAAGTTCGACGTAGGTGATGTGGCCGGCGTTCGTCAGGTTGTGATAGGGAGCCTCGAGGCGGATCTTGTCGCGCGCGCTGATCGGGAAGTAAACGGGAATGTGGAAGCTGTTGGTGTAGAACTCGTGGTCCGTGATGCCGGGCATGACGCCGAAGCGCTTGCGGTCCATTTTGACGAAGCGGCCGGAAAGACCTTCAGCGGGAGTAGCCAGCAGCGAGAAGTTCAGGCCGTAGTCTTTGCTGGCCTGGTCCATTCTGTCGCGCATGTGACCGATGATCTCGAGGCCGAGGTTCTGCGCTTTCACGGATTCGCCGTGATGCTCGCCGATCAAACTCTTCAACGTTTCCGCCAGACCGATGAAGCCGCAGGAGAGCGTGCCGTGCTTCAAAACTTCGCCGACCTCGTCGTCGGGTCCGAGTTTTTCAGAGTCAAGCCAAACGCCCGCGCCCATCAGGAACGGGAAGTTCCTGACTTTCTTGTGGCTCTGGATGGCGAAGCGGGAAAGCAGCTGATCGATGACCAGATCGATCTTGCGGTCCAGCGACTGGAAGAAAACGTCGATGTTGCCGTGCGCGAGAATAGCGAGGCGGGGCAGGTTGATGGTCGTGAAGGAAAGATTGCCGCGGCTGTTGGAAATGGCCTTGGAAGGATCGTAGACGTTGCTGATGACCCTGGTGCGGCAGCCCATGTAGGCGATCTCGGTCTCGGGATGACCTTCCTTGTAGAAGGCCTTGTTGAAAGGCGCATCCTGGAAGGAGAAGTTCGGGAAGAGACGCTTGGCGCTGACGCGGCAGGCCAATTTAAAGAGATCGTAGTTCGGCTCGCCTTCGTTGTAGTTGATGCCTTCCTTGACGCGGAAGATCTGTATTGGGAAGATGGGCGTCTCGCCGTGACCAAGACCGGCTTCCGTAGCCAAGAGCATGTTCCTTACGACCATACGGCCTTCCGCGGAAGTGTCCATGCCGTAGTTGACGGAAGAGAAAGGAGTCTGCGCGCCCGCGCGGGAGTGCATGGTGTTGAGGTTGTGGATGAGAGCCTCGACAGCCTGGTACGTTTCCTTGTCCGTTTCCTTATAGGCTTTCTTGGCGGCGAATTCCTGGGCCTTCTTGATCTCCTCGGCGGGGAGGCCGATCTTCTGCAGTTCTTCCGCTTCTTTAAGCGCGTATTCCTCGCCCTTTTCGATGGTGGCCGTGAGCCCCTGGTTCTTCAGTTCTTCCTCGACCTTGGTCGCGGCTTCCAGTTTCTCGGAATCAAGAAGCTCTATATAGGTGAGGATGTTCTTGCGGTACTGCTTGGCGTAAGTCTTCTTGACACCGGGAGCCAGGCCGTAGTCGAAGTTCACGATCGACTGGCCGCCGTGCTGGTCGTTCTGGTTCGCCTGAATGGCGATGCAGGCCAGAGCGGAATAGCTGGCGATGGAATTCGGTTCCCTCAAAACGCCGTGTCCGGTCGTGAAGCCGCCCTTGAAGAGCTTAAGAAGGTCGATCTGACAGCAGGTGGTGGTCAGCGTGTAGAAGTCCATGTCGTGGATGTGAATGTCGCCTTCTCTGTGCGCCTTGGCGTGCTCGGGCTTCAATATGAACATCTCATAGAACTGCTTGGCGCCTTCGCTGCCGTATTTGAGCATGGAGCCCATGGCGGTGTTGCCGTCGATGTTGGCGTTCTCTCTTTTGATGTCGCTGTCGCTGGCATCTTTGAAAGTGATGTCCTCGTAGATCTTCATGAGACGGGTGTTCATCTGGCGCACGCGGCTTCTGTTGGCCCTGTAGAGTATGTAGGCCTTGGCGGTCCTGACGTGGCCGGCGTCTATTAGGACCTGTTCGACGACGTCCTGGATGCTTTCAACGTCGGGAACTTCCTGGATCGTTTCCTCAACGCGGCGGGAGACTTCTTTCGCCAGTTCCGCGGCGGCTTTGTCATCTTGGGGGAAGCCGGTGGCGGCGAAGGCTTTTTTGATCGCGTCCGCGATCTTGGATTCATCGAAGGGTACTCTGCGCCCGTCTCGTTTTACGATCTCGCTGATCATCTTTTTTTCCTCTGGTTTTGGTGTTGGATTAATATTGTAGCATTTTTAGGAATAATTCCTATTCCTTAAAATGTCTTATTTTTCCACATTCTTCGGGCTTTTTCGCTTGGCACCACAAGATATTGTGTTTTGCCTTTCAAAAAACCCAGAATATTGATTGTGGGCACCATTGTATTACATTCATTTCTGAATGTCAAGACCCCCTTTTAGACCCCAAAACAAGGCGGTTTTGGTACAATTGGCTAACCAAAAAGGAGTGTTTATGAGGATCTCGGAACTACTATCTAAGACCGCCCAGACCTGGCCGGAAGTCCCCTATATGTATTATGAGGACGACGTCATATCTTACAGGGAGACCGACGAGCTCGTGGGGGAGCTCGCCGAAAAACTTTCCGCCTACGGCGACTATAAAGGGCGCTTCATTCTGCTTTCCTCTTCCAACTGCCCGCAGTTCGTCATCGCCTACCACGCCGTGCTGCGTTTGGGCGGCAAGGTCCTGCCCGTCAATCCCCGCTTGGCCAAGGAGGAATTGGAGTACATAATTAAGGACGCCTGCGTTCCCTTCTCCATCTGTCTGGAGGGCAAGGGCGGCGCCATCGCGGGCGAAGAGATCGCTAAGATAAGTTTCGGCAAATACTCCGTCGTCCTAAAAAAGACTCCGGCGGAACTGACAGCGCAGAAACCTTTCTTCCCCGAGGATCTTTCCAAGGTTGCCGTCTGCATCTACACTTCCGGCACGACGGGACACCCAAAAGGCGCGCTCCTGACCGATGAGCAATTACTCGCCAACGCCAGGATGTGCCACAAAGGCTTGGACGCCAGAAGCGAGGGCGAAGTGATGGTGACGGTCCTTCCGCTTTTCCACGCCTACGCCGGCACCGCCTGTCTTTTGATGACTCTCTCCTGCCACTCCACGATGCTCATCATAGAAAATTTCCAGCCTCTGAAAGTTTTGGAGGAAATGAAAAAGCGTAACGCCACCATTTTCCTCGGCGTTCCCGCCATGTACGCGGTTCTGGCGAACGTGGAAGCTCCGCCGTAAATTCCCACCTGGCGCATCTGCGTCTCGGGCGGCGCTCCCCTGCCGGCCGTGGTCGGCGAGAACTTCCTAGCCAAGTACGGACTG
>JAGCDY010000095.1 GCA_017650925.1 bacterium | reverse complement strand
TAGAGGTTGTCTCCCTGGGTGCTCATGATGTACAGCCCTGCCAGCCTGATGGCGCCGGTGGCCGGGGGTTCCACCACGACGATGACTTTCACGGTGTGCTTTCCATAGCTTCCGAAGTCCAGTTCCACTTCCGCCTCGTGGCGGCCGACGTCCAGGACGCCCTTCTTTATGCTGAAGGGGATCTTCTTCTGCAGTTCCACCGTGCCGCGAGCATCCTCGCTGTTTATTGTCAGCCAGTCAGCCTTGGAGGCGGCGGTGTAATTGAAGCTGCCCGCGCCTTCGTTCTCTAGCAGGATATTGCCGCTGTAGAAGCCCGGCGGCACCAAGACGGTCTTCGTGGCCACTTTGGGCTTGACGCCCTCTTTGGAGACCACTACGGTGAGGAAAGCGATCTCGTTTCCGGGATCCTGCCTGAGGGCCCAGTCGGGATCGACCTTGCCTTCCGTCACCCAGCCGACGGAGGACGGGCTGGTCAGACCGTTCTCGTTGATCTCCACGCTGTTGGAGCCGGCCAGGTAGAAGAAAGGAATGGAGACCCTGTATTCCCCCAGAACGCAGGCACGCGTTGGGTGGTCCATCTTCACGTTGGAGGGGAAGAAATAAGTGGCGTCTTTCCTGGGAGCGGGGGCTCCGCAGACCAGCTCCCCTTCCATGTCCTGGGTGCCGGCGCCGGCTTCCTTGGCGCAAACGCTGGGCTCCGTTCCCTCCTTGGGGATGAGCGAGCTGGACCAGCCGTTGGTGGTGTCCACCAGGTAAAGGCCGACCATGGCGCTGTACATGAGCTCGTTTGCCTGAGGACAGACGATGGTGAAATAGTTGGTGCCTTCCTCCAGGACCGCTTTTTCAAAAAGCAGCGAGCGCCTCATGTTGGCCGCGTTGATGTATTTTTCAGGGGTGTCGGACGTTGCCTCTTTGCCGGTGACAGGATTCAGGATGGGATAAACTTCCGGGTCCAGGCACTTGACTTTGACTCCCGAGCAGGTGCCCATGTTGACGTAGCGGGCCTTCTGGCCGCTATCCAAAACGTTGTCGTCCACTTCCGGATACTCGAAATTGTTGCCGAAACTGTACCAGCCTTTAAGGACCATGACGTCCACGCAGCCGTTGAAAGCCGCGTTCGGTTTGTAGGTCACGAACATGGTGTCCTGGTAATAGCGCTGGCCGTCCTCGTGAATGGTCACGTCGGCCATGTAGAGGCCGTAGATGTGCACCTCGGCCAAAGAGGAAAAACTGATGATGAAAGCTAAAACGATAAGCGATAATTTCTTCATAGTCTATCAGTGTTTGGTTATTCGAATTCTCTTGAGATGATGCGGAAATTGGCGCCGTTCTCGCCGATGGCGTCGGAACGGTCGACGATCAGATCCATGGCGGACTGCGAGGTTATCTTGTCGCCGTCCTGCTCGTTGAAATTTTCGTCCTTGGAAAGCTTCGTGATCGTCTGGGTTATGACCTTGACCCTGAACTGGTCGCTCCTGGTCGTGATAAGGTTCGCGATGCTGCCGAAAAGTTCCGGAGTGAAGCCTTTGACGTTCAGTATGTCCGTCGTGTTCTTGTAAGGCTTGAGCGAGGCGGCGCCGTAGGAGTCGATGCCTCTTGCTATGTTGCGGGCCAGGGCCGGAGTGACGCCCTTCAGGGAAGTGAGTACGCGCTCCTCCGCGGTGTTGACGTTGATCCTGCCGGCGGAAGGCCCGGGCGCCAGATAGACGTAGTCGAGCCAGGCTTTGCCGGAGGAGTCCACGCCGGAAAGGTTATGGGGTATTATCTTGATCTTGATGCCGCCTTTGGCCGACACGTGGCAACCGTGGATAAGGCCGAGATAAGCCCTGTCGTTCTTGTCGTAGCGGACGCGCTTCCTCATCGACCCGACCATGTAGGGGTCGTCCGCGGCGTTCCTGAGCTCGTCAGTGCCGAGAGGCAGGGAATCGTATTCGCCGGTCTGGTAATTGTAGATGAAGACTTCCATCTCGGCGTTGTGATTCTCCTCGAGGAACTCCGTCGTGTCGATGGCGTCGTTCAATCCGAAGAGGTAAAGGCCGTAATCGGCCTTCTCAAGTCCCTTGTCGCGCCATTCCCATTCGCCGGCTTCGCCGTCCTTGGTCGCGTAGTAGAAAGGCGTCGCGTAGCCCGGACCGACGCTCACCATGTCGCCCTTTTTGAGTTTCAGCTGCAGTTCGCTGGGCGCGGTCAGACCGTCGACCGTAAGGCCTGTCCTGGAACTGGCGATGATGGGGATCTTCTCTTCCCTCTGCGTTCCGGTCATGACGCGCAGGGTGTGTCCCTTCCAGGTGTCGGGCTCCCAGTTGACGCCCTCTATGCTCATGACGTTGCCGTTGGCGCTCGTGACTGTGCCGAAAGCCGGCTCCCAGCCGGAAATGTGCACGCCTTCCTCTTCCGCGTCGAGCCTGATGCCCGTGGTGGTGAAATATTTGCCGACCGCCTTGATGGTCTTCAGGTCGGACCTGGAGCCGCCGCCCACGTTCTCCCAGTCGTCGCCGGTCTTGATCTTCTGGACTTCCGAAATGTTCGCCATGCCGGCGTTCTTGATGTGCGTCTGATTGTTTTTAGACTGGCTTCTCATCCTGCGGCTCTCGGCTTCCCTGATGGTGCCGCCGAAAGTCGGCCGGGAATGCTTCTTCCAGGTGTAGTGGGCCGGGTCGTCCTTTTCCGTAGAGTAACCGAACTCCTCCTCTTCCACGGAGCCGTATTCGGTCGTTCTGGCCGCGACCTGGCCGTACTCGTTCTTCAGGGTGAAGGAAACGAAGCCGCCCTGACGGGTAAGGCCTCTCACCCTGATCTTGTCGCCTACTTTCAGTCCGCTGCCGATTGGGTCGCTGCCGGAAAGGTCCAGCTTGTTGCTGTTGTTGACGTAGACGTACTTGATCATGCC
>JAGCDY010000012.1 GCA_017650925.1 bacterium | reverse complement strand
CCAGACGGAGGCCCTGTGCGATTTTTTCTCGCCGCGCTCCACCGTGGCGCCGGTGTTGTCGCCCAAGGTGTCGCCCGGCTCGACCGTGATAGCGTCCAAAAGGTCGTCGTTTTCCAAGCTCGCCATGGTGTGCCAGCCGATATTGGCGTAGTAGATCTTCGTGGCGCTCATGATATGTCCGCCGACTTCCTTAAAGTTGGGATCGTTGACGCCTTCCTCAAGAGAAACGCATTTTTCCTCGCTCAGCTTCGCGCCGCTCCCAACATAGCTCTCTTTCGTAGATGCGTAATAGACGCAGTTGCTGGCGGAAACTTCCACGTTGTCTTCCAGGAAGAAAGGCCGGGCCGCCTTGTAGAAGAGGCTGTTTCTGTAACTGATGCCGGTCGAGGCTCCCAGCCTCTGCTTGCTCTGGTAGACGGCGCACTGGGCGCCTTCCTTTCCGCATACGGTCAGGTTTTTCAGAACGTCGTTCTGGCAGCCAAGCATGACGGCGGGCGCGGAATGGTTCGGGGCGGAAAGGGCCAGGCGGCAGATCGTGGAATCTTTGACGTTGTACAGCGTAAAAGGCCGGATCCCGTTTATCGTCTGCTCGCTTATCACGGCCACGTTGGTAATGAAAACGCCCTCGGCGTCGCAGACGCAGAGCGCTCCCTGGAGGAGGTCGCGGTATCCGGCGGCGGGGTTATGGGAAGTTCCGACGGATTTGATCGTCAGATCCGCCAGAGTGCAGCTGCTTTTTTCCAGACGGAAGCCGGTGTAGCCTTCCGGCGCCAGGATGGTGGTATTGCCCGGGCCGGCGCCTCTCAGTCCCGTCCCCTCCGCCTTCAGGCAAAGCACGGTGTTGCCAACGCCCCAGCAGTCGTACTTGTTGTGGTAGTCGGCGATGGAGTAAGTGCCGGGCGCCAAAACGACTTCGAAGGGCGCCTCGACGCTATCCAGAGCCGCCGCCAAATCGTTCGTGGGCGTTTCAGGAGAGCGGCCGTCGCCTGTTCCCCCGGGCGCGACGTAGATGTTGCCCGCCCAGCCGGAGCGCAGCAGGAACTTTCCCCCGCCGCTGCCTGAACCGACGGCGATGTAGTAATACTTGCCGGCAGCCGTTGTGAAACTGACAGTCTCGTCTTTGCCGGCGTCGGTCAGCGGAACGACAACGGCAAGATCGGAAAAATCCGCGGAATCGGAAGCGGAGGAATATATGGAAAGCGTCGTGTCGTTGCCGTAAAATCCAAAGCTGCCGGCGGTGGACAGTTCTATGGTCTCGCTCTTTTCTCCCTTGAGACGGTACCAGACGGTGGCGCGGCTCATTGTGTCTTCACCCGGCTCGATCTTGGCGAAAGTGTTGTCGCCCGTTACGTTCGTGTTTTTTTCGTAAACGAAAGGACGGGAGAGATGATCGTTAAGGGGGCCGTCCAGACAGTATTCCAGCTTGATGCGGTCAAGCGAGAGCGTCACGCCGCCCGCGAAGAAAAAGAAGCGCAGCGTGCTGAAGATGTCGGAGGCGTTCTCCTGCATGGTTGCTTCGTTTATCTCCTCCGTCACGCCGTTCACGGTAACGGACTTCAGCCAGTGGCGGCCGTCCGTAAAGTTGGCGTAATAGTCAAGCGTCAAATCGAACCACTCGTCGGCGGGGATATCCAGCTGGGAATCCTGATGAGCGTCCGTGGCGCGCAGCTGGTAATGGTCTCCGACCATCCTGAACTGCACCTCCGCGCAGGTGGGGCTCCAGAAACCGAAGTTATGGAATCCTTCGGTCGCGGGCATTTTCATCCTGGCGCTGTACCGCCAGATGCGGTAACGGTTGGATGCTCCTCCGCCCCAGCCGGTGGAAACGGGATTTTCAAAATCGTAATGGGCGCCCCAGAGACTGTTTGGATGGATCTCAACGTAAGTGTTGCCATCCTCTTTCACGGCCGTGATGCTGCCGTCGCTGCCGTAGCCGTCGCCCCAGCCGTACTTCCCCTTTATGCTGCCCGATTCGTACCCGGAAAAGTCTTCCTCCAGAACGGTCACGAAGGGCTCTATCGGAACGACTGTGTCTTTTCCGGCTTTGACGGCCGCGTGACGGCATTCCTCGTCTACCAGCGGATCGAAAACATTGTCGCAGTTCGTGTACGTGACGGCCGCCCGGGAGGAATTTTCAAACTTCGCCCCCGGCATGAAGCAGTCCCTGACATTGAAGACCCACTGCTTGTCCGATCCTCCTCCCTGTTCGGAGACCGGGATCAGAGTGTTCAGAAAGACGCAGCTGTCAACGTTGACAGTAAAGGGAACGCTGCCGTACCAGGTGTTGCCGTAAAGGGCCGTCTGGTGGTCCAGGGTATCTTCACTTTTCTTGCCGGCGATGATATCCCTGTTGCTCCTGAAGGTGCAGAAAGAAAAGTCCATCCTGGTCTGCTTGTCGGCGTCGGCTTCAGGGTCCCAAGTGAAGGGCTTGATGAGGCAGGAGGTCAGAAGCCCGTCGGAAACGAAGGCGCAGTCAATAGCCTTCAGGCTGCCGCCGGGATTGAGCTGCAAGGAAGCCGGACGAATGAGTTCGCCCCTGTCGGGGTCTTCCGTTTCCCCCTCGCTCCCCACGTAGACGTAAACGTCTTCCAAAGTCACTCTGTCGGCGTCCGCCACTGTCAGAGCGCCCGTCAGACCGTAGTAGGAACCGCCCCAGTCGGTGTTGCCTTTGACGTCCTTGGGATGACGGATGGAAACGCCCTTTAAGGTCACGCCAGTCCCGGTTAAGTATACGCCCACGTCGTCAGGTTCGTCGCAAAGTATGACCGTCTGGTCGGAACCCGCGCCTATAACGGAAACGTCGGCGGTGTTGACAAGCAGGAAATTGCCGTCCGTCCAGCGCAGATTCTGCATCGCGCCAACTTTCGAGAGCTTGTAGGTGCCGGGGGCCATGTAGACGGCGCTGCCGCTTCCCGCGCTTTCAAGAGCAATGTTCAGCGTGCAGGGGTCGTCGGCGGTCCTCCCGGAACCTTTGCCGTCGGGAGAACAGTACCAGTCGTTCAGGGGAGAATTGAGAGATTCGATCCTGAAAGCGCCGTGAGCCTCGGCGGTATAGGAGTAAACGCCGACGTAATAATCCACGTCCCCTTTGAAGGTGCCGGAATAGGTCTCGTCAATGTTGGTGTCCTGGACGACAATGTATCTCAGATCCTTTACGCTGCTTCCCGCGGCGATGACAAGGCAGGGGTCCAGTCCGCTGTTGTCGTTGTGGACGCTTATCGTCACCAACTGCTTGTAAGACGTGCCTAGGTTGAACTTGTACCAAACGGAGTGTTCCCAGCTCTGGCCGAGATGTTCGGCCTCGCCAGCCTCCAGCGTAGCCTCCGTATTGGTGCCGAATACGTCCGTTCCGATCGTGAGGATGCCGCAATCGGCGAAGTTGTCGTTTTCGGGAGCGGCGGCCCGGGCGCCGAATGCCAAAGCGAGCGTTATGGCTAGGCAAAGAAAGCGTTGCATGTTTTTGTTCATCGTTTGGTAAATAGAGCGTCTTTACAGTTGCTATTTTACCACATTATGCTCTTCTTGTTTTGTCTCGGACGAAAAGTCATGTTCCCTTGGCAAACAGGCTTCGCTAAGTTTGCTTACGGGAGCATGACTCTTTCGTCCTCGACAAAATGCTTATCATGAACGAAGGCGAACGCAGCATGTACCCCTAAGCGAACTCACGGAGGACGCAAACAAAGGCCATACACGCGTAGTCCGTGAGCGGGGGGTATATGCTGCGTTCGCACAAGTGGCGGTGTCGCACTTTGCGACAGAATAAAAAAAGGCTCCCTCCGAAGAGGGAGCCTTTTTTTGCTAGCTGCTAACTAGCGGTTCGGCGTGATCGCTTACTTCCTGCGGAGGAAGAGAGCAACCAAGGCCAGCAGACCGAAGATGGCCGGTTCGGGGACCACGGGGCGGACGCAGGCAATCGTATTGGGAGTGCCGCAGAACACGTCGCCGTTTTCGAGAACGACCGGGCGCATATGGTTGCTGGTGTTGGTGTCAGCGATCTCGTAGGACCAGACCACGGTGGGTTCAACACCGTCGGTGCCGTCGGTCAGGAAGACGAGGAAGGAT
>JAGCDY010000094.1 GCA_017650925.1 bacterium | reverse complement strand
GTTGGCGCCGTGGATGCCGGTGCAGCTGACTTCGCCGACGGCCCTGAGCCTGTCGATGGAAGACCTGGCCTTAAGGTCGACCAGGACGCCGCCGCAGGAGTAGTGGGCGGCCGGCACGATGGGGATGGGTTCCTTGGTTATGTCGACGCCGAACTGCAGGCAGTTCTGGTAGATGGTCGGGAAGCGCTCTTTGAGCCACTCGGGATCCTTGAAGGAGATGTCGAGGTACATGCAGTTCTGCTGTTCTTTGAGCATCTCGTGATGGATGGCTCTCGCCACGATGTCCCTGGGCGCCAGGGAAGCCATCTCGTGGTAGTGTTCCATGAAGGTGTTCCCGTGGCGGTCTTTTAGAACAGCGCCCTCGCCCCTTAAGGATTCCGTGATGAGGAAGTTCTTCGCGCCCTCGAGATACAAGGTCGTCGGGTGGAACTGCACGAACTCCATGTTGAGAAGCCTGGCGCCGGCGCGGTAAGCCATGGCGTAGCCGTCGCCGCGGGCGCTCTCGTTGTTCGTCGTGTGCAGATAAATGCGGCCCACGCCGCCTGTCGCCAGCACGGTCTCCTTGGCGTAGATCTCGATGATCTCATGGGGCTTATTCAAAAGCACGTAGGCGCCGAAACATTCCGTCGGACGGTAGAGATCCTGAGGATCCCTGGAGTGGTGCGTCGTCGTCAAAAGGTCGATGGCCGTGGCGTCTTCCAGAATGGTGACGTTGGGGTGCTTTTTTACCGTGTCAAAGAGGCAGTGCGCGATGTCATAGCCCGTTTTGTCGCGGCAGTGCGCGATCCTCGGTTCGCCGTGGCCGCCTTCCCTGGTCAGGTCGTAGCCTTCTTTGCCTTCGTCGAACTTGACGCCCGCCCTCTGTACCAGCCACTTGTCCACCAGTTCGGGGCCCACCTTGGTCAGATGGTCGACGGCGACCTCCCAGCAGCGTCCGCAGCCGGCGGTCTGGATGTCTTTCCCGAGTTCCTCGGGAGGCAGCTTCCCTTTGTAGATGATGCCGCCCTGGGCCCGCACCGTGGAAGTGTCCTCGACACCCTCTTTGCGGGAGAGCATGATGACCTTGCAGCCGTTGTCGGCCGCGGCCAAAGCCGTGACCGCGCCGCCGACTCCGCAGCCGATGACGAGTACGTCCGTTTCGTATTTTTTCTCTAGCATATCTTAATTATAGCAAGATTACCCTATTTCAGGGAAGCGTCGAGCGCAGTTAAAATTTTGGGCAGATCCTCTTTTATTTCCCGCTCCGGACTTAGGTGGAAAAGAATGACCGGACGGGGCGCGGCCTTTTGGCGCTCTACGCTCAGGGCGCGGTAGTAGGCGCCGTTGCACAGAAAGAGCCCGGAAAAATAGGAGACTTGCGAAGGAAGACCCGCCTTCTGCAGTTCGTCGAACAGTTTTTCCACGGGCCAGGTGGAAAAGAAGGCCGCTTTGCCGTCGGGCGCTATCAGGTCGCTTCCGCAGCGCTTATCCTGATTGTCTAGAATGTTGGTGCCCTGGGCGTTCACGGCGAGCTTTTCTATTTTGTGCGTCTCGCCGCGGCCGTTTCCAAAAATGACGAGCGCCTCGAAATCCCCGCGCATGATCTTTTCGACGTCGCCATCGATCTTTTCCCAATCGACGGGCAGAAGGACGGCGTTTTCCTTTTTCTTTGTCAGGATCTCAAAGGCTTCCTTGGAAAGGCACCGTTCCTCGTCCCGGAAAAAATCGAAGCAGGCAAAAAACAGCTTTTTCATCGCCAAACGATCTTTTTGATTTCCGGGAAAGCCTCTTTGACGGCCGTCTCCACGAGTTTTCCCGCGGACATTTTCAGCTCTTTCCGCCAGATGGAACTTTTGACCTTGACGTAAAGGACGCCGTTGTTCACTTCCTCTGGATCGGTGTGAACGGCGAGGTCGCGGCCCACGTGGCGGGGCCAGGCGTTTTTGATCTTCAGAAGCAGCCCTTTTTTGGAATCAAGCAGCTTGTCCAAAAAAACGTCCACCAGTTCGTCGCTTCTCTTGAAAGGAGATTCTTTCATCTTTCCCTTAGATGAGAAAACCGCCTCTGGGGCGGTCTTCTCAGGATCGGTTTTTCCAATTTCAGCTTAGAAACGCATCGGCATGATGATGCTGATGAAGTTGTCGGTAGTCCTTATGACAGTCGGGCTGATGGGATTTATGACGTCCATCGTCACTTCCGTCTCGTCGATGTTCCTGAACACGTCAAGGAGGAAAACCGGGTTGAAGGAGATGTCCATCGGTTCACCGGCGTATTCGGTCTCGAGTTCGGAGCTGTTTTCGCCGATGTCGGCCGTCTGCGCGGAGACTTTCATTTTTCCGGAAGCCAGGCTCAGTTTGACAACGCCCTGTTTGTTCTTGTCTGTGACGACGGAGGCGAGCTCAACGGCGTTGGAGAAATCGCCGGAATTCAAAGTCAGGGAGAAAGTCTTGTTCTTCGGCAGGACCTGCTTGTAATCGGGATAATGGCCGTCCATCAGACGAGCGACCAGCGTATTGCGTCCGACGATGATCTCGACCTGCGAAGAGGAGAAGCGCATGGAAACAGGATCGTCTCCCACCAAGAGCTGCTGCATCATGTTGATGGCTTTCACGGGAATAATGATCTGGCTGGCTTTTTCCGTTCTGATCTCGGGCACGGTGTATTTCGCCAGTCTTCTGCCGTCCGTCGCGACGACGTCAAGCTGTTCGCCGAAAGAGAAGCAGATGCCGTTTAAGATATAGCGCTGTTCGTCGTGGCTCATGGCGTAGCCGGTGTAGCGCAGCATCTTGGAAAATTCCTTGGCCGGAATGGAAACGGATTCACATTCGCTAAGAACGGGGAAGGAGGGGAAATCAGCGGCGGCCACGCCTCTCAAATTACATTTGATCCTTTCGCCGGCCGTTATCTTTATGACGTTGTTTTCGTCGACTTCCACGCTGATCTGGGCGACGCTTTTGATCTTCATCAAAGTGTCTCTCATATAGCGGACCGGAACGGTCGTTTCGCCTTCCTTTTCTACGGAAGCTTCGATGGAAGTCTTGATCGTTATGTCAAGATCAGTGCCGGTAAGCTCGACGGAATTCTCCTTCGTGCGGATCAGAATGTTGGCTACTATGGGGAAAGCCGGTTTGTTTGAACAGACAGGCTGCAGGAGCTGCACGGCGTCGCGCAGATCAGATATGGCGCAAGTAAATTTCATAATTATGAATTGGTATTGAGGTTAAATTTCAAGGTATCCTATTCTAGCATATTTTGCTTTTCTTTTTTACAGCCTGTCTCAAAGGGGAAAATGTGAAAATGGATCGTGTAGTTCCGTTCTTACACAGGACACTGTTAAAAATAAATTATTGATCTTTATAAGGATTATTATCATTATGCTTTGTGAATTGCTTGTGAAATGTATTTAAATAGGCTTTTGTAAACGTGATATATGATATTTTTCATTTGAAGAAACTGTGGATAGAGAAGTGAAAAAAAGGTCGTTTTTCAACAGGTGGATAACTAGTTTTTTTTATTCTCACATTACTCACACTTTATTGGATAATTTCCTAACTTGAGAAGAACTTGTGGAGAAAATGTCAAAAAAAAGACCCTGTTTTTCAGGGCCTTTTTTTATCTGTCAGATTCTTCCCGACAGTTTTTCATGATGTACTTTTTCAGAGCGTCTATTTGGAAACTAAGTTCGTCGTCGCCATTCTTTGTTTCTTCGATCTTCTTGCAGGCATAAAGAACTGTGGTGTGGTCTTTGCCGCCGAAAGAAGCCGCAATCTCGTTAAGTGAGCTGTTGGTCATCGAACGGCAGAGGAACATGGCCAATTGCCTCGGTTTCGCGATGTTCTTCGGTCTTCTGTGGGAAGTGAGATCACTTATGCTTATGTCAAAATAAGCGGCCACGGCGCGCTTGATGACGTCCAAGGAGATGTTCTGGTTGGAAACATACTCCTTCATGCATTCCTTCGCGAGCTTGATGGAAATAGGCTGGTTTTGAACGGAAGCGTAGATCCTCAATCTCGTGAGAACGCCCTCGATCTCCCTGACGTGATTCTGGATCTTGCCGGCAAGGAAGGAGCAGACGTCGTCTTCTATGGCGAAGCCGCGGTCCTGGCATTTCTTCTTGATGATAGCCTGGCGGGTCTCAAAATCAGGCGGCTGAATGTCCGTGACAAGACCCCATTCGAAACGCGTGATGAGCCTGTCGCTGATGTTCTTCAGCTCCCTCGGGGACTTATCGCAGGTCATGACGATCTGACAATTGTTGGCGAAGAGGTACTCGAAGAGCTGGAAGAATTCGTCCTGAGTGCGGTTCACCAAAGAGAGATGCTGCACGTCGTCGATAAGGATAGCGTCGTAATTGGAACGGTATTTTTCCCTGAAGGAATGCACGTTGTTCTTGTAGGAGAGGGAAGCCTGGAAATCGGAGCAGAAGTTCTCGCAGGTGATGTAGAGGATCCTCTTGCTGTTGTCCCTTTCGTAAATGGCGTTGCCGATAGCGTGCAGAAGATGCGTTTTGCCAAGTCCGGATCCGCCGTAGATGAAGAGCGGGTTGTAGGAAGTTCCGGGATTGTTGGCCACGTCATAAGCGGCCGCGTGAGCATACTGGTTCGAAGGACCGATTATGAAGTTTGAGAAAACGTAAGCGCGGTTGAGCTTAGGCGGCTCCTGAGCGCGCAGAACTTTCGTTTTGTTTTCCCGATCTTCAGAGACAGAATCCGAAACGATCTCCTCTTCCGGCTCGCCGTTGACGATAACTTTCAGTGTGACGGGAGAGCCGGCTTCCTTCGAGAGATTCTCCTCAATGAAGGAACCCAGGTTCTTCTTCACATACTCCGCAGTCAACGCGTTGTTGGTACGAATAGAAAAGAGGCCATCCGCAAAATTGACAGGTTCAACAGAAGAGAAGAAAGCCGAAAAGACCATTGGATCGGTAGATTGCTTAACCAGCTCCAGGACTTTCTCCCACATTCTCTGATAGTCGCTCACAAATTAACCTTACACGAAATATTGTTACACGGGCTTGGCCCGATAAATTCATTTTCACACACACCAAAAAGAGCACGGCGCTCTTTCCAGCTGTTCCATTTTGCCTTTTAAGCAAAAAAGAACGGCACCACTTTACCATAATCCCTCCCGTTTGTAAAGACGGTTTTTCTGAAAAAGTCCGCCCGGCATGTTGATATCTTGTCAAAACGGGCTTTGTCAGAGGGTATTTTGGCAAATAGTACGGCAAAAAATGTAGCAAACCCGGGCGAGAAAAGCAAGGGGCGCGCCGCCGAACGGCTTAAATCGTTGATTTTATAGCGTTTATATAAAAGTGGATAACGGTGTGAAAATTTGTAGGAAGCTTTCGGCGCGGGCGTGCGCGGCAGCCCTTTCAGGGTGTGGGAAGGCCTGTGCGGATCGGGCTTGGCGGGGTTCGGTGCAAATTGTGAATAACCTGTCGGTAACGTGTTGATAAATTTGTTGAAAAAACGAATTATCCACGCTGTGAAAGCCTTTAATTAAAAGCCTTCGCCTTATGCTACAATATAACCTACTTGAAAAGTAAAATATTAGCCCCTAATCAAAAAAAGAGGAGAGAGAACTAAAAAACTATGAACACGGTAAAGATCGGCGTCATCGGTTACGGCGGCATGGGCGGATACCATGTCAAACACATGGCGAAAAGCGGGATAATCGAAGCGAAAGGCATATACGACATTGATCCCAAAAGCCAGAAGAGAGCTAAGGAAAACGGACTGTACGTTTATAAAACTTACGAGGAACTTCTGGCGGATCCGGAACTGGAAGCGGTTTTGATCGCGACGCCCAACGACTGGCACCCCTTCTACGCCAAGGCCTGCGCCAAAGCCGGCAAACACGTCATCTGCGAAAAGCCCGCCGCCATCGATCCCTGTCTTTTCGAGGATATGGCCGAGACCGCGGAAGAGTGCGGAACGCTTCTGATGGTGCATCAGAACAGACGCTGGGACGAGGATTACCTCATAGTCAAAAACATCTACGAAAAGAATCTGCTGGGGCCGATCGGCCGCATAGAATCAAGGGTCCAGGGCGCCAACGGCGTCCCATCCGGCTGGCGCTGCGAAAAAATAAAAGGCGGCGGCATGATGCTTGACTGGGGCGTGCACATGATCGACCAAGTTATGTTCATGATGAAGGAAAAGCTTCTGCACCTCTACTGCCAGTACTCTTACGAAGCGGGCTACGACTGCGACGACGCCTTCAAGCTGGAAATGGTCTTCTCCGAGAACAAATGCGTGGAAGTGGTGGTCGACACTAACTGCTTCACGCCGCTGCCGCGCTGGGTCGTCTACGGCCACGACGGCACGGCGGTCGTGGAAGACTGGGATCTGAAAGGCAGAATGGTCCGTCCCATCTACACCGAAAAGCCCAGGGAGATAACGGGCATCAAGGCCGGCAACGGCTTTACGAAGACCATGGCCTATCGTCCGCACGACACGGTCGAGACGCTGCCCCTAGAGATAGTCGAGCCCGAGCCTTTCGCTTTCTACAAGCACTTCATCAAGGCGATGAGAAAGGAAGAGGAACCCTACGTCAAGAACTGGGAAGTCCTGCGCGTTCTTAAGATCATGACCGCGGCCGCCAAATCAGCCGCGGAAAACAAAGTGATAGAGATCGATTTTTAAACCAAACTCAGGAGAACTTATGAACATCACGGTCTGGTGCGAAAATTACAAGCAGATGCGCGAAGGCAGAGTCAAGGAAGCCTATCCCATCGGCATGGGCGAGACCATCGCCGCGTTCCTTGAGAAAGCCGGCAACAAGACGACCGTCGTATTGCAGAATGAAGGCGACGACGGCGCGGGTCTGACCGACGAGATCCTTGAATCTACCGACGTCCTCTTTTGGTGGGGACACTGCTATCACGGCAAGGTTAACGATGAACTCGTCAAGAAGATCGTGAGTAGAGTCTGGAAAGGCATGGGAATAGTCTTTTTGCATTCCGCGCACTTATCCAAACCCTTCCGCGCCCTGGTGGGCGGCCCCTGCACGCTGAAGTGGAGAGAGGTGGCCGAAAAGGAAAGGCTGTGGTTCGTGGAGCCCAACCACCAGATCTTCGAAGGTCTTGATGGCGAATACCTCGAGATCCCGCACGAAGAGATGTACGGCGAGCCGTTCGGCATCCCGCAGCCCGACAGGCTTCTCGCCATCGGCTGGTTCCAGGGCGGAGAAGTCTTCCGCTCCATCGTGTTCTTCAAGCGCTACTACGGCAAGGTGATCTATTTCCAGCCCGGCCACGAGACCTACCCCGTTTACCAGGATCCCAAGATCCAGAAGCTTTTAACGAACATCGCGGAATTCGTGAAGCCCGACAAGTGGCTCACGGAGATCGACTGCCCCAACGTGAAGCCTCTGGAACCCATCGCAGAAAAGTAAATAAATATAACACCTCTCAAAGGAGAAAAAAATGAAAAAAGTTCGCATCGGCGTCATCGGCTGCGGCGGCATCGCCAACGGCAAACACCTTCCCGCCCACAAGCACAACCCTGATTCCGAAATGGTCGCCTTCTGCGACATCATCGTGGAAAGAGCCGAAAAGGCCGCCAAGGAATACGGAATTCCCGGCGCCAAGGTCTACAAGGATTACAAGGAACTCTTGAAGGACAAGACCATCGACGCGGTCCTCGTCCTGACGCCGAACATCTCCCACAGCTTCATCTCCGTGGACGCCATGAAAGCCGGCAAGCACGTCATGTGCGAAAAGCCCATGGCCATCAACTCTAAGGAAGCCCAGAAGATGTTGGACGCCGCCAAGAAGTATAAACGCATCCTCACCATCGGATATCAGAGCCGCTACACCCCGCAGGCCATCTTCCTCAAGAAGGAATGCGAGAAAGGCACCTTCGGCGACATCTACTACGCCAAGGCCCAGGCTATCCGCCGCAGGGCCGTCCCGACCTGGGGCGTCTTCCTTGATGAGAAGCAGCAGGGCGGCGGTCCCTTGATCGACATCGCGACGCATACCCTCGACCTGACGCTCTACATGCTCAACAACTACGAGCCCGCTTACGCCGTCGGCACGACGTACCACAAGCTCAACAAGCAGACCGACCAAGGCAACGCCTGGGGCGACTGGGATCCCAAGAAATTCACGGTGGAAGACAGCGCCTTCGGTTTCGTCGTCATGAAGAACGGCGCCACCATCATCGTGGAATCCAGCTGGGCGCTTAACACCCTCTCCACCGGCGAAGCCTGCACGGAATTCAGCGGCACCTTGGCCGGCGCCGACATGAAGGACGGCCTCAGGATCAACGGCATCAAGAACAACGCCCGCTACGTCCTCAAACCTGACCTCAAGGCCAGCGGCGTGGCTTTCTATGACGGCCACTCCGAATCTTCGGAAGACAGGGAAGCCCGCGTCTTCACGCAGGCCGTCCTCGGCAAAGGCGAACTGGTGGTCAAGGCCGAGCAGGCCTTCGTTGTGACGCAGATCCTGGAAGGCATCTACACTTCCGCCAAGACCGGCAAACCCTTCTACTTCAAAAAGCAGAAAAGCGCCAAAAAATAAGGAGGCAATATGCAGCTTTGCGTATTCAGCCCGGCTTTGGCCAACATGAGCCTTGACGCCGCCCTGGGCTATCTGAAAGGCCTGGGTGTGGACGCCCTGGAACTGGGCGTCGGCGGCTACCCCGGCACCGCCCACGCGGACGCCAAGAAGCTCGTCAAGGACGCGAAAGCCAGGCAGGAACTCTTAGACACCTTCAAGAAGCACGAGATAAACCTCGTCTGCCTCTCCGTGCACGGCAACTGCGTGCATCCCGACCCCGAGATCGCCGCGAAGTTCGAGGCGGACTTTGAGGCGGCCTGCGAACTGTGCGGGCAATTGGGCGTCGACCATCTTGTGACCTTCTCCGGCTGCCCCGGCGACGGCAGGGGCGACCAGCCCAACTGGGTGACCTGCACCTGGCCCACCGAGTACCGGAAGATCCTCGACTACCAGTGGAACGAAGTTTTGATCCCGTATTGGCAGAAGGCCGCGAAGATCGCGGAGAACGGCGGCGTCAAGTACGTCGGCCTGGAAATGCACCCGGGCTTCTGCGTCTACAACCCCGAGACGCTCATGCGGCTCAGGGCGGCCGTGGGCGACATCGTGGGCGCCAACCTTGACCCCTCGCACCTCATCTGGCAGGGCATGGACATCGTTTCCGTCATCCGCTACCTCGGCAAGGCCATCCACTTCTTCCACGCCAAGGACACCGAGATGCATCCGGAAGTGGTCGCCAGGGCGGGCGTCCTGGAGACGAAGCCTTTCGACAAGGAAAGGGACCGCGCCTGGCTCTTCAGGACCGTCGGCCACGGCATGAGCGAGCAGCAGTGGAAGCAGATCTTCGGCGCGCTCAGGATGGAAGGCTACGACTACGCCCTCAGCATCGAGCACGAAGACAGCCTGATGACGCCGAAGGAAGGCTTGGAAAGCGCCATCGGTTTCTTGCAGCGCAACATGATCAGGGAAAAGATGGAGGGCGAGCTCTGGTGGAATTGAGACCCAATTCCATCAAATGCCTGATCTTCGATCTGGACGGCACGCTCCTTGATACTCTTGAGGATCTCAGAGACGCCGTCAACTTCGCCTTAAGAAAATTTGGGAAGCCCGAGATAACGCTCACTGAAGCCAGGCGCTACGTCGGCAACGGCGTCGCCAAACTCGTGGCGCGCTCCCTAATTAAGGGTGAAAAGGATCCGGATTTTCCGGAAGTCCTCGCGGCTATGCGCCGCTACTACGCGGCGCATACCGTCGTAAAAACGAAGCCCTACCAGGGCATTGCGGAAACACTGCGGATCTTGAGAGGAAAAGGCTTCAAGACCGCCATAGTTTCCAACAAACCGGAGCGGGCGGTCAGAAAGTTGGTCAAGCGCTTCTTCCCCTCTCTTTGCGACGCGGCCCTGGGAGACAAGCCCGACAGGGAAAGGAAGCCCGCCCCCGACGCCGTCTGGGAAGCCCTGAGGCTCCTTGGGGCGAAGCCGGAGGAAGCCCTCTACATAGGCGACTCCGAAGTCGACATGCAGACGGCCCGCAACGCCAAGATCCCCGTCGCGGCGGTAAGCTGGGGCTTCCGGGACAAGGAGGACGTCGCTCCTTACAAGCCCGAAATCTACGCCAAAACGCCCAAAGAACTCGCGAAGCTTCTCGCGCCTTTGAGAGCGCCTCTTAGGATCGGCGTTTTCGGCGGCTCCTTCGATCCCATCCACAGAACGCACCTGACCATCGCCAAAAGGGCGGCAAGACAGTTCGCGCTGGACCTTCTGCTTTTCGTGCCGGCCTACATTGCGCCGCACAAAAGGGACAAGATCTACGCCGGCAACGAAGCGCGCTGCGAGCTGATCAGCGCCGCGCTGGGACGCGATCCGGCTTTGCGCCTCGAACTTTGCGAACTGGAAAGGGGCGGCGTATCCTACACCGTGGAAACCCTGAAAACGCTGAAAAAAAGATTCGCGCCCTGCGAACTCTATTTCCTCCTGGGCTCCGACAACTACACGAGTTTTCATACTTGGCGAGAGCCGGAAAAGATAAGGAAACTTGCCCGTCTGGCCGTTTACCAGAGGAAAGGACAGGAAGCAAATATCAAAGAGGGAGACCTCCTCATAAAGGGCCCCGAAACGGCCGTTTCTTCCACGGCTTTGCGTCAAAAGTTAAAAGAAGGTAAGATAGATAAGAAAGAAATTCTAGCTTCCGTAGCGAAGCTCATAAGAAGCAAAAAACTCTATACAGGAAAATAACATGGCAAAAACCGCGAAAAATCCCGATCTTCCCGAGATCGTCTTCACTTACCGCGACCTCTTGGAAGACAAGCAGGTCAGCGACATCAAGATCTATGACGTCAGGGGCTTCTCTCCCATCACGGACTTCTTCATCGTCGGCTCCGTCAGGAACGAAAGGCAGATGCAGGCCGCCGGTCAGAACCTTCTGAAAGAGCTGAAAGACCTGGGCGTCAAACCCTACAGCGCCGACGAGACGCTCTCCGGCAACACCTGGGTGGCGGTCGACCTCATCGACACCATAGTCCACCTCTTCACGGAAGAGGCCAGGGAAGAGTACAAGATCGAGGAGATCTGGGCCAACAGGGAAACTTATTTCGAGGAACTCGTTCCCACGAAGAAAGCCGCTCCCAAAAAGGAAAAAGCCGAGAAAAAACCGGCCGCCAAAAAAGAAACCAAAAAGCCCGCCGCCAAAAAGACGACCAAAGCGAAAAAATAATGGCTGATCCGAAGTGCAGAGCGTTCGTCCTGACCGGACCTTCCGGCGCGGGAAAATCGACGATCGTCGCCAAGCTTATGGCGCGTCACGACGATCTGAGATTCTCCGTTTCCGCGACGACGAGGCCCCCAAGGACGGGAGAAGTCGAAGGGAAGGATTATTTTTTCCTTTCCCAAGAGACCTTCGAGGAATGGCTCAAAAAAGACCTTTTCCTCGAGCACGCTACAGTGCACGGCAACTATTACGGAACGCCCCGGGAGGCGGTGGAAAAGCAGCTTAAGGAAGGCTATTACGTTCTTCTGGACATCGACGTGCAGGGCGCAAGATCCGTGCATGAAAAGATGCCGGAGGCGCACCTTATCTTCATCATGCCGCCTTCATACGAAGAGCTGGAAAGAAGGCTGAGAGGCCGCGCCACCGACAGCGAGGAAGTGATAGTTAGAAGGCTTTCCAAGGCCAAAAGCGAAATGGCGGAAAACGTCTGGTTCGACCACGTCATAGTAAACGATGACGCCGACAGAGCTGCGCAAGAGCTGGAAGCTCTCATCTACGGAGGAAAAAAATGAAAGACATTCTCTTAGTCGTAACAGGATCGATCGCGGCCTACAAGGCCTGCGAATTCACGCGTCTTCTCATAAAGGAAGGCTTCAACGTGCATGTGGCGATGACGGAAGCCGCGACGAAATTCGTCGGCGAAGTGACTTTCAGGACCCTCTCCAGGAATCCTGTCTACATCGACCAGTTCGCCCAGCCGCTTGACTGGCGCCCCGAGCACGTAGCCTTGGCCGAACTTTGTGAAACGGCTGTCGTTCTGCCGGCCTCCGCTGATTTCATCGCCAAGATGGCCTACGGGTTCGCCGACGACGGACCAAGCTCCGTCATGCTTGCCCACAGGGGCAGAAAGATCGTGGCTCCCGCCATGAACGACGGCATGTGGGAAGCTCCCGCCACGAAAGAAAACATCCAGAAACTGCAGAGCAGAGGTGTCGAAGTCGTTTATCCCACCGAAGGCGAACTGGCCTGCGGTAAAGCGGGTTTGGGCAGGCTCGCTCCTCTGGAAGACATTTTGAAGATCGTCAAGAAATAAACATGCCCTTGAAATTTCTAGTCAGCGCGGGACCGACCAGGGAATACATCGACCCGGTCCGCTTCCTTTCCAATCCCAGCTCCGGCAAAATGGGTTTCGCCGTCGCCAAAGAGGCGGTAAAGCGCGGCTATGAGTGCGTTCTGGTGAGCGGGCCCGTCAACTTAAGGCCGCCCAAGGGCTGCAGATTCATTCCCGTCGTTTCCGCCGAGGACATGTACCAGGCCTTAAAGAAAGAATTCAGATCCTGCGACGTCCTTATCATGACCGCGGCCGTCAGCGATTTCAAGCCCGCCAAGACCCTGAAGCAAAAGGAACACAAGATCGCCGAGAAATCGATCCTGGAATTAGTCCGCACGAAAGACATTCTGAAATCCCTTTCCCCCGACAAGGGGAAAAGGATCGTCATCGGTTTCGCAGCGGAGACCAACGATCTCGAGGCCTCCGGCAAAAGAAAGCTTTTCGTCAAGGGCCTCGACATGATCGTCGCCAACGACGTCTCCAAACCCTTGGCCGGTTTCGCGGTAGGAAAACTGAACGCCACCTTCCTTTATCCCAAGAAGGCAAAGGAACGCTTAGGCCTTATCAGCAAAGCGGCCGTCGCCAGAAAACTCATAGACTTCGCGGAACAGGAAGCCAAAAATAAATGAGAAAAAACAAACTCTCGAGAGAGCAGAAGTGGAAAAAATTAGTGTCCGGCCAGGACCGCACCTGGCGGCGCTATCTCATTTGGCCTCTCCTTCTGGCTGCCGGCAAAATTTATGGCGCGGTGATAAAACTGCGCAACCGCCTTTATGAAAAAGGCTACAAAAAACGCTACTGGCCCGGCTGCCATGTCATCAGCGTCGGCAATATAACGGTCGGCGGCACAGGCAAGACGCCCGTGGTGGCCATGCTCTCCAGAGCGCTCAGCAAGGGCGGCAGAAAAGTTGCCATCGTGAGCCGCGGATACAAATCGCATTCCCCGAGCCTGCGCTTCAGGCTCAAACACAAGGAATTCAGCAACAAGACGAAGGTTGTCTGCGACGGCAAAGAGCTTCTGCTTTCCCCCAAGATCGCCGGCGATGAGCCCTATATGCTGGCGCAGGAACTGAAGAACGTGATCGTCGTGACGGATCCCGACAGAGTCAGGGGCGCGCGCTACGCCATGCGGGAATTCGGCGTTGACACGATAATCCTAGACGATGGCATGCAGCACATGAGGCTGCGTCGCCAGAACGACATCGTCCTGATAGACGCCAACTGCCCCTTTGGTTACGGCAGGATATTGCCAGCCGGCCTTCTGAGGGAACCCCTAGAAGGCCTCAAGAGAGCCGATCACATCTTCATCACGAAAGCGGAGAACCTGACCGAGGAAAAGTATCAGGAGCTTGTGGACGAGATCAGGCTTTATAATCAGGAGGCCGACATCCTGACTTGCCAGTACGAGCCCGAAAAACTCATAAGCGTCCACACCGAAAAAGAATCTCCCGTCTCGTTGCTCAAGGACCTTCCGATCATGGTGGTCACAGGCATCGCGCAGCCGGACGGTTTTGTCAAAATATTGGAGAAGCAGGGAGCGAACGTCGTTTGCAAGCGCTTTTTCCCGGACCACCACCGCTTCAGGCGCTACGAGATCGAGGAAATATACGAGACCGCCAAGAATTTTGGGGCCCAGGCCGTGCTTGTCACCGAAAAAGACGCCGTGCGCTTTTCCAAGCACGCCGGGCAGGAAATGTCCCCGCCGCCCGTTTACTACCTGAAAGTCGCGCTTGCCATCAAAAAAGGCGAAGAAAATTTCGTCCATATGGTGGAAGAGATCTGCAGCCGGTAGTTTTTATAAAAAACCGCCGGAGCGGAAACTCCGGCGGAAAATATGGTACGCCCGAAGGGACTCGAACCCCTAACCTTCTGGTCCGTAGCCAAACGCTCTATCCAATTGAGCCACGGGCGCGTTTTTCATTTTGTGCGAGATATGTTAGCACTTCTTAGGTTGAAAGTCAAATCAAAGGTATGGTAAAATGCTCTCCATGAGAGCAGCTTTATTCTTTACCACGGTTATGATCAGCACGCTAACCACGATAGGCTCGTTGCCACGCGGCGACGAATGGCAGGACAATCAGGCGCTTTCTTTTGGCAGGGAAGCGGTCCGCGCGTCTTTTTCATCTTTTTCCACGCTGGAGGGAGCGCTCAAAATTTTACCGCGCAGTTCCGACCGGCAATTATGCTTGGATTCCGACACGGCCTGGCGCTTCAACTGGGCGAAGGATCCCGACTCCAGGCCAGCGGATTTTTACAAGTTGGACTTTGACGTCTCCGATTGGCCCGTCATAAAGGTGCCCTGCTCCTGGCAGGCTATGGGCGCCAACGGAAAAGGCGGCTGGGGCACGGCGCTCTACACGAACATACGCTACCCCTTCGCGGTCGACAGGCCCGGCGGATCGAACGTTATGGGCGAACCGCCAAAGAATTACACCAACTATTCCGCGCGCAATCCCGTCGGCAGCTACCGCCGGGACTTCGAGCTTCCGGAAGGTTGGGAAGCAGACAGCGTTTTCCTTAAGTTCGACGGCGTGGACAGTTTCTTCTATCTCTGGGTGAACGGGCATTACGTCGGCTTCTCAAAGAACAGCCGCTCGCCGGCGGAATTCAACGTTTCTTCGTTTGTGCATCCCGGCCGCAATGTGGTCGCTTTGGAAGTGTACCGCTATTCGGACGGCAGCTATCTCGAGGACCAGGACATGTTCCGGCTTTCGGGAATTTTCCGCTCCGCCTGGCTGCTGCGCCGGCCGAAAGAGAGGATCCGCGATTTCTTCGTGACGGCCGCGCCCGTTAAGGAAGGGGAGTTTTCCGGCGACTGGCGGGTTAAGGTCGATTGCGACGCGGACGTGACGGTTTATTTGTACACCTTCGACGACAAGCTTGTATACAGCGGCAAAGAAAAAAGCTTCGTGGTCGAGAAGCCTCGGCTTTGGAGCGCGGAGGAGCCCAACTGCTACAAGATAGTTTTGGGGAACGGAGCTGAATTCGTTTCGTCATTGTTCGGTTTCCGCGTGAGCGAGATCAAGGACGGACGCTATTATCTGAACGGAAAGAAAATCAAACTGAAAGGCGCGAACCGCCACGAGACGCACCCGATGTACGGGCACTACGTGCCGCCGGAAACGCAGGAACTGGATATCCGCGAACTAAAGGGCGCGAACTGCAACTGTGTGCGCAATTCCCACTATCCCCAGGACGACTACTGGTATTATCTTTGCGATGTGAACGGGATCTATCTCGTGGACGAAGCCAACGTGGAGTCCCACGGCTACGGCTACGGCGAAAGCTCGCTCTCGCACTGCAAGGAATGGGAAAAGGCTACGGTGGACCGCAATCTGGCTACGGTGGAGAGGAACAAGAACCATCCCGCCGTTGTAATTTGGAGCCTCGGCAACGAGGCGGGACCGGGCGAGAATTTCGCAGCTGCCGCTGCGGCCATAAAGAAACGCGACACCACGCGGCCCATCCACTACGAGCGGGACTGGTCCTGCGCCGACGTGGAAAGCTGCATGTATCCGAGCGTCGATTGGGTGAAAAAGAAAGCGGCGGACCGCGGAGCGAAGAAGCCTTTTTACATCTGCGAATACGCCCACAACATGATGAACGCCATGGGCAACCTCAAGGACTACCAGGACGCCATAGAAAGTTCGGACGTAATTCTTGGCGCGACGATCTGGGACTGGGTGGACCAGGGGCTTTATCTGGACAAGAATGGGAAACGCCTCATCGCCTTCGGCGGAGATTTCGGAGACCATCCCAACGACGGGCAGTTCGTGATGGACGGCTGCGTTTTGTCCGACCGCACGCGGGAACCGGGCTGGTATGAGATCCGCCACGTATTCCAGAACTGGACGGCCTTCGCGACGAACGATCCAAGCAAGATCGTGCTGAAAAACAAAAACTATTTCGTGGATTCCAAAGGCGTGACCTTTAAATGGATCGCGTTGCGGAACGGGCTGCAGGAGGCGGAGGGACAATTCCCCTTGGCCGAAGCGATCGGCCCGGGCGAAACAAAGCTTGTGGACGTTCCGCCTAGTGTCGAAGAGCTTTTGGAGAGGGGCGGCGAGGTCTCTCTCAGGGTGATGTTCATGAAAGGCGAAGTCTGTATTGCCGACGATCAGATCGACTATCCCGCGCGCAAGACCGCGACTGCGCCGGGGAAACAGTTCGCACTTTGGGGTAAAAACACTCCGGAAGAATATGTATTCTATACACGGGGTGTCCGCTACGCTTTCGACAGAAAAACCGGTTTGCTAACGTCTATTAAAACTGGCGAAAAGCTGGACAAGGAATGGCTTAAAGCGCCTATGACTCTGGATGTTTTTCGTGCGCCCAGCTCTAACGAGGAAGGCTTAGGCCGGGAACTGGCGAAACTCGGGCTGATGGATCCGAAGCCGGCGTTGATCGAGATGGTCTCGCCGACTCCTGTTGATATTGAGAAAAAAGAGTGGTTTTCCGTAAAGACAGTCGTGCGCTGGAAGGGCGGGCGCAGCCTGAAACTCAACAATTACGGCGGAGTGAAAGCCGAACTGATCGACCGCGGCGCGGCGACCAACGATGTCGAGTTTCTTGTAACGACTAAGTGGACGTTCTTTCTTAACGGAAAGCTTGTTTGCGAAAGCGAGATCAAACCTTCCGGAACGAAAATCGAGCTCGCCAGGATCGGCTATCATTTTGTTTTGGACGTTGAAGATCCGGAAGTGGAATACTTCGGTGCGGGGCCTTATGAGAACTACCGCGACAGGAAATCCGGCGCCTTTTTGGGCCGATATTCTCTGAAGGCGAATGATTTCTACTTCCCCTACGCCCGCAACCAGGATAGCGGCAACAGAGAGGACGTCCGGGAGATCACCTTCATGACGGAAAGCGGCGTGCTTTACTTCGCTTCTTTAGGGAAGCCATTCGCGATCTGCGTCAACCCTTATTCGCCTTTGGAACTGATAGAATACACCCATCCGCTGGAATTACCGCCTTCAGGGAAGACGGAGTTCGGGATCTACGCCGAGACCAGGGGATTGGGAGGCGCGAGCTGCGGACCTCCGCCTATGCAGCGCGACATAATCGACACATCCAGAAGCCACTCGCTTTCCTTTACCATAGGGCCTTTGAAGTAAGCTGACGCAATTTTTTCGTTTTCGCGACCGCTTATATATTGGGAGCAATATATGCGCGGTCAGAAAATTATCATAGCTTGCGGAATAAGTGTCCTGTGGCTCGGCCTCGTTTTTGGGGGAGAGCTTGACGACCTCGACTCGGCGGGACTTTTTCGTTTTACTTACGCTTCGCTGAAAAGAGGCGAGGCGACCAACGCCTTTCTGGCGGCGCGCACGTTTTTAGAGCGCTATGGGGAAGAGGAGGCGATGTCGAATTATTTTCCCCGCATGACTTATTTCGGGGGCGTGGCGGCCTACAGGATCAGGCGGTTTGAGGACGCGGCGGAGCTTTTCGATAAAGTCGGGAAGGCTTATCCTGATTTTTCAGAAGCTGGGAAGGCGCGCTTTGGATTCGGCCTGGCGGAAATGGAGCTCGGGCATTTTATGTCCGCGGCGGATGTTTTCCGCGCGCTTTTGTCTGAAGGTGTTGGCGAGGCGGCGGAAGTGAAAGCTAATTTGGCCATGGCTCTGACAAAGGCGGGGCGCTATGAAGAGGCGCTGCCCTATTGGGAAGAGGGGAAGGACGAAAAGAAGTTCCGGGCGCTCTCTAGTCTGCATCTGGCCTGGTGTCTTTTGGAAACAGGGAAGGCGGATCCGGCACTTGCGTATCTGCGGGAAGGCTTGGCGCTGAACAAAAGGGAAGAAACGGAAACGCTGAGGAATTATTTGGCGCTGCGGCTGGGGGACGTCATGTACATGAGCAATAATTTCGCGGGCGCGCTCAGCGCTTACCGCCTGGCGGACAAGAGCTCCTGCGGAGAGGCGAGGCTAGCGAGATTGGCCAGAGCCTGCTATGACGCCTCGTATTATCCCGAGTGCGCGGTCTATTGCGAGGAAGGGATAAGGATAACGACCAACGATTTCGTGAAGGTCGGTTTAAGAAAACTTGGCTGCTACGCCTGTCTGCAGGGCGGATACCTGGATCGATTGGACAGAGGTGTGGATGAGCTTCTGAGGGAAAAGCTTAAGGGCGACGAAACGGAAGCGCTGGCGCTACTGCCGGCCCAGGGCGCCATGCGTTCGGGGGAATATTTACGGGCGCGGGAGCGCTTTTTGGCCTACGCGGAAAAATACAGAGAATCCTCAATGCTTGGCGAGGCGAAACTTTACGCCGCCTGTGCTCTGGGTTTCATGGGGGAAGAGAAGGCGGCTCTGGGGGAAATGGAGAAGTGGCTGGCGGAGTTCGGGGAAGAGCATAAGCTGTCGGGCGAGGCGACGTATTGGAAAGGCATGCTGGAATATTACCAAGGGTTGGACGAAACGGCGCGGGAAACATTCTCTGCTTTCAAGAAGAAATATCCCAAGAACACTCATTTGGCGGACGTGGAGTTCCGCCTGGCGGCCATACTCTACCGGGCGGAGGACTATTCCGGGGCCCAGAAGGCCCTGAGAGCGGTCTTGGAGCGCTACCCCGAGTACGATAACGCTAAAGAGGTGAAGAACACCTTAGGCGACGCCCTGGGCGCTCTGGGGGAGCTTACGGATGCGCTCGCGGCCTACAGGGAGAATCTGCCCGAGGGTGATGAACGGCCGGACAATTTCGCCTGCTACGCGCTGTTGAAAGCGGCGGAGATCTACAAAGTTCTGGGAAGGCCCCGGCTGGAAATGGAATTGCTGGAACCGTACCTGCTGGCGGATGGAACGCCGGGTTTCAGAGGCGAGGCGCTGCAGAATTATCTGGAGGCCTGCAAGCTTATGGGGGAAACGGAAAAAGGGAGAACCGCGGCCAGAAAGCTCTGGCTGAAGACGAAAGACGACATAGTTGAGCGGGAAGCGCTGAGCGCGCTGGAAGTCGGAGCGAAACTGGCAGCTGATGTGGAGGAGTATAAGGAAGCGCTGAGAAAGGAAGCGCAGTCAGAACTGGAAAAAGGCCGGACCGGAGCCTTTGCCAAAGCCTGCCTGTTTTTAAAGGACGACGCGAAGCTGGTTAAACTTAAGTTTCGTTCCCTGGGGCCGGAGAGTTTAAGGCGCCGGCTCATCCTGTCTGAGGAAAAGAAGGGGAAGGAGGCGGAGGAACTGGCGACATTTTTGATTGAGGAGTTCCCGAAAGATCCGGCAGCCTCCGAGGGCTGGCTCTTTTTGGCCGAGACAAGTCTTGACAAGGAGCGCTATCAGGAGATGGAAACGTATCTCATGGAAGGCGAGGATTCCTTCCAGCGCTTGGAGGACATTTTCCGCAGGGATGAGATTTCGGGGCTGGCGCTTTTCAAGCAGGGCAAAAGAGAGGAAGCGCTTCAGAAGATTCTCGCGCTTTTGGGGCAGAAAGGATTGGCGCCGGAAAAGAAAGCCGCTTTGCTGCTGCTGGCGGGAGACTGCTATTTCCTGGAGAAAAAGTACGGCGAGGCGCTGGGCTATTACCAACGCGTATACGTCATGTACCAAGGGGAAAAGGCGGAAGTTGGGAAGGCCTACGAGAAAAGCATTCTCTGCTTTCGGGCGCTGGGAAGGACGAACGATTGGGCCGCGACGGAAAAGGAGGCCAGGGAGAAAGGGTATTTATGAAAAGAAAATGCCTTTTATTTCTGTCGGTGCTTCTGCCTATCAGGCTGACGCTGCAGTCCGGACAGAGTTTCAGCGGAAGATTGCTGGAGCATGAAGAGAACGCGATCGTCTATGAGCGCTACGCCAAGGACGGATCCTTAATGAAGTGCCGGGCGAAAAAGGAGCAGGTGACGAAATTGAGACTCACGGATCCCGTGGAGCTCAGGGAGCTTTCGGAAATGGTTTATCGCAAAGGGCCGAAACGAAAGCGAGCGCTGGAAAGAGGGCATGAATTGTGGGAGCTTTATTCCTGGGCCGAAAGTTGGCCGGGCGGAGCAGAGGCGCCGTGTTTCGTCTACGGGAAACTGCTATTCAACTGCGGGCGCTATCAGGAAGCCAAGCGCTATTTTTTAAAGAGCCAGGATGAAATGGCGGGACTGTATCTGGGCATCTGTCACTGGAAGACAGGAGATCACAAAAAAGCCAAGGCGTTTTTGGAAAAGTATGCTTGGGAAGAGGGAGGAGACGAAGCGGCGGCGCTCTGGCATTACTATATGGGCCGGATCCTGCACCGGGAAGAGGACTATAGGAACGCGCTCTTTTACCTTCTTCCGCCGCATCTTTTCTTTGCGCTGGAAAGGAAGGTCGGGGCGGACTGCCTTTTTTTGGGGAGCGTCTGCGCGGTTATGTCGGGGGATCTGGACACGGCTGTCCGCTTAGCCGGCATATTGACCAACGAATACAAGGAAGTCGAGTTCCGCCGCCACAGGAAGCTCGTCCTGCGCTGGCTGGAAGTTGGGGACCGCTATACCAAAACGCATTTGATAAACACTTACACCGAGGAGCTGCTGCCGTGAGAGTTTTGTTTGTTTTATTTGCTTTCTTCTCCCTTTCCGCTTTCGGGGAGGAGGAGTCTTTATCCACCACCGCCTTGGGGCTTTTCAAAACGGGAGGGCCTTTGATGTACCCTCTGGCGCTCTGTTCCTGTGTGGTAGTTTGGCTAACCGTCTACAGTTTCTTCGAGACGCGTAAAGGAAAGTTTATTCCCAAAGGCCTTCCGGAGCGTTTGGAAGAGGCGCTTTACAGGCGCGATCTTAAGGCGGCGCTGGATCTTTTGGCGATCGGCAAAAGCATTCTGGCGCTCGTTCTGACGCCGGGAATAGAAAAGCTGAAGTACCCTCTCGACAAGGAGGAGCGGCAGCAGGCGGAGGAGGCGATAATCGAAAAGTGGGAAGGGAAAAGCATAACGATGCAGTTCTGGTTCAATCTGCTTTCGACGATCGCCGCGCTCTCCCCGATGCTGGGGCTGCTGGGAACGGTAAGCGGCATGATAAAAGCCTTTTCCAAGATCGGCTTGGGCGGCATGGGGAAGCCGGAATTGCTGGCGGGCGATATCGGCGAGGCGCTTCTTACCACCGCCGCCGGGTTGATCGTCGGCATCCCGGCCATGGTCTTCTTCTTCGTTTTGAAGAGCCGCTTCGACATCAGGGAACGGGAGCTGCTTTCCAAGGCGACGGAACTAATCGACGTTTACGCGGGATCCGGGCTGGCCAGGGAGAAAGTGAGGATAAGGCGGGGCTTGGAGGAAGAGGAGGAAAAGGAAAAACCGAAAAGGAGAAGAAGTGCTGCGGCAAAAGAAAAAGAAAGCGGAGTGTGAGCTGGACATGGCGCCCATGATCGACATGGTCTTTCTGCTTCTCATCTTTTTCATGTGCAGCGCCACCATGCAGAATCTTTCCACTCCGGAAGAGCTGGAATTGCCGGAAGTCAAGAATTTCGGGAAGAGGGAAGGCGAGGAAGCTTTCTGCGCGCTGACGATCCTTAGTGACGAGAGCTGCCTCATCAACGGGAGGAAGGTCGACGTTGAGGAAGCGAAGAAAGAATTGGAAACCTTCGCGAAAACGACGCCCAAGGGCACGGTGCTCTTAAGGATCGACAGAAGAAGCAAGAGCGTGGTGACGAAAAGATTCGTGAAGCTCTGCGGCGAAGCGGGGCTCGCGAAAATAATCTTTTCCGTCTATGAGGAGAGCTGATGAGAAGAGCGAAAAAAGAAACGGGCAAGATCAGCTTCCCCATCTCCTCCATGATAGACTGCACCTTTCTGCTTTTGATCTATTTCATGTCCGCCTGCTCTCTTAACAAGACGGAAGGGGATCTCGGTTTTTCGCTGCCTGGGGAAGGCAGGGAGACGGAAGCGGTCGTCATGCCGGACGAGCAGGTCATAGAGATCGATCCAGAGGGCGCGGTCGTTCTGAACGGGCAGACTTTCGTTAGGGCCAAAAGCCGGGACCTTGCGGAGCTCACGGAGACCTTGCTGCGCTTTCAAGCGGCTTCCCGGGGCGCGAAGATCCCGGCTCTGGTCTCGGTCTCCGCTGACGATGAAGCGCTCCACGAGCGGATCGCGCTTGTCTTGGACTGCTGCCACAAGGCGGGGCTGACGAACGTAACTTTCAGCTGCGGGGAAGATGAAGATTGACTTTTCACGCTACGGCAGCCTAATCGTGAGCGTAGGCATCCATATTGCCCTCTTTCTCGTGGCGGGAGGGATAGTAGTCTACCGGGCGGTAAAGCCGCCGAAACCGCTCTTCACGGCGAGCGCGGCCGGGCCGAAACTGAAGGCCCGGGAACTGAAGCACAGGCTGCAGTGCAAGAAGGCGGCCTCCTACGGGCAGAGCATGGCTAAAAACATGCGCGTCTCGGCCAAGTGCGACACGAGCAGTCTTACGCTCCCGGAACCGGAAATGGTCAAGCCAAACGTAAAGCGGGAAAACGAAGGCCTCTCCCTCAGCGACAACATGAGCTTCTCCCTGGGAGACGCGGGGCTCGGCAAGGCGCCCAAGGGCGGCGACGGCTGGGGCGAGATAGAGTTCCTGGGACAAAGGATCGCCGCAAGGTCGATCGTCATATTGGTGGACTCCTCCTCTTCGATTGTCCAGAAGGGCGTTTTTGAGGCGGTGAGGAAAGAGGCCGAGAAGACCGTGGAGCTGTTCCATCCCGACACGCTCTTCAATGTCGTGCTCTTTACAGACGGGAAGTTCCCCTTCCGGACGAATCTCTGCTTCGCTACCAAGAGCGCCAAAAGGGAACTCTCCTCCTGGCTCGCCAAGGAGATGAAAGTCAACCGCGGCAACGACCCCGACACAAGCGGCAGCACGCCCATAAAGGCCCTGGAGTTCGCGCTCTCCCTTAAGCCCGACGCGGTCGTATTGATAAGCGACGACCCGCCGTACCTGCAGGGCGAGGACGAAATCGTCCACGAAAGAAGGATAATGGCGCTGATCGACGAAAGCAGAAGGGAGAAAGCGACACAGATAAACGCTATCGCCTACAGGCCGGCAAGGGATGGGAGCGTAAAGAGAAGGGAAAAAGCGGAGAGAGGCTGCGCTTTTTTAAAAAGAGTGGCCTCGCACGGCAAGGGCGAATTCAGGGAAGTGGAATAAGGCTCAGTATTTCTTGACGATCGTCAGGATGTTCATGTTGTCGCGGCGCTCGTAGTGGACCTCGTCGCACATTTCCTTGACAAGGAAGATGCCGAGTCCTCCTATCGGGCGGTCCTCCGCGGCCTGCTCGATGTTGGGGTCTTCTTTCTTCAGAGGATCGTAGGGGAAGCCGCTGTCGGCGAAACAGACGCTGGCCTTGTGAGCGTCAGCCTTGATGTTTATGGTGGCGGAGCCGGGCTTGCCTTCGTAGGCATAGTTGGCGATGTTGACGAAGATCTCCTCCACTGCCACTGCCAGCTGCATCCTGGCGTCTTCGGGACAACCAGCAGAGAGCAGATGGGCGTCCAGTTTTTCCAGAACCAAGGGAAGTTTTTGCGTTTCGGCTGGGAATTGCAGAGTTACGGCGACGTTCATAATATTTCCTCTTTTATCCTAAGTAATGAAGGAAGAGCATGGTTATATCATCCGACTGCGGGGCTCCGTCAACGAAATTCTCCACATCGTCTTTAAGTTCGGTCAGGACGCAGTCTGGCGGGGCGGAGCTCATGACGGGCCCCTGCATTAGGGCGAGCAGCCTATCATCACCGTAGAGAGTGAGCTGGCGGTTCATGGCTTCGGTCACGCCGTCCGTGTAGAGAAGGACACCGTCGCCCGGAGAGAGAGAAATGAATTCCTGAGTGTAGCTGACGCTGTCCATTCCGCCGAGAACGAAGCCGTTCTCCACGGGCAGCCAGGAGACCTCGCCGTTTCCGCGGCGCAGAATGGGGGCGTTGTGTCCGGCGTTGACGTAAGTCATATTTCCGGTGTCCAGATCGAGGATGCCGACGAAGACCGTCACGAACATGCAGGCGTCATTGCCTTCGCAGAGGCTGTCGTTGACGCTCGCCACGACCTTGTCCAGCGGTTTGCCGGCGCTGGCCATAAGGCTTGACTTAAGGAGCGCCTTGGCGTTCATCATGAACATGGCCGCCGGCAGGCCCTTGCCGGAAACGTCGGCGATAAGGAAAGCCAGATGGGTATCATCGATCCGGAAGAAGTCGTAGAAGTCGCCGCCCACTTCCTTGGCGGTGTCCATGGAGGCGAAGATCTGGAAGCGCGGGTCGGAATGGAGCTGGGGCAGCGTCGATTCCTGGACCATCTTGGCGAATTCCAGTTCGCTGTTCAGGCGGGATTTTTCCGCGGCGATGGCGCCTTTCAAGGTGTCGACCATGGTGTTGATGCCGCCGGAAAGTTTCCTGAATTCCTCGGATCTGTCCTCCTCGACTTTCTCGTCAAGATGGCCGGCCGTGATCCTCCCTAAGGAGACGTTGATGCGGTCGATGCCGTCGATGACGATCGTCTGTACGAGTTTCGATACGGAAAGGAAGACGACCAGCATCAGGACCAGGCCGGAAATGACGAGCTGGAGGGCGATGCCGTTGCGCTTTCTCGTCACCTCGGAGTCGGGCATGACGCCGATAAGCGTCAGGTCGCCGCTCTGGATGTACACGCCGAAGAATTTGACGCCCTCTATTTCGGTGTGGAGCAGACCCTCTCCCTGGCAGATGTCGTTTATGAGTTTTTCGTCCAGGCCGATGGAAGTCAGGGTGCGGCCTTCAAAGTCGACTCTGGCGGCGCCGACGATCTTCTCGCCGCGAAGGATCATGATCTCCCCGCCGACGCCGACGCGGAGGCCGGGGGAAAGAGTGGCCAGGCTGTTGTTCTCCATGGCCTTCTCAAGGAAGCTGACGGAGATGCCCAGTTGCACGATGCCCTCGTCGTCCTGTCTGGCGGCGCCGCCGTACTGGAAGAGCTTGCGGTCCAATCCCCTGGGCAGGGGCGGCTGGACCAGCACGAAATCGGGTTTCCCGATCCCGTGCACGAAAGGCTCGGACTGGGCGTGCAGTTTAAGGTTGAAGCCGACGTATTTGTCGGCGTTGCCGATCATCGGGTCGATGGCGCAGTTTTCAATGATGCCGTGCTTATTGATGACGTGGATCTCGTCGTAGCCCAAGACCCTGCGCAGCTCTTCCAACTTGTGTGAATTGGTGGCGAAAGCCGGCGCGCAGGCAAGGATGTACGCCACGGCCTTGACGTCGTTGGCCATGGAAGAGTTGCAGATGTCGAGCACGGCCTTGAGGTTGTTCTCGTTGATGGCGATCTGCTTTTTGGCGTCCTCCATCCTCAGCTCGATGAGGTTTTCCGCGGTGTGGAAAGCTTCTTTCGTCTGCAGATAGTAGGTCAAATAGAAGAGCGCGGCGAAGGAAAGCGCCACCGCGATGAAAAGCCACAATTGAAAAGTTCTGCGCATAGATCCGGGTTTATTCGACGGATAAGATCTTCAGAAAACCGGTCATGCGCAAGATTTCCATAACGCCCGGCTGGATGTTGCGAAGCTTGAAGCTGCCGCCTTCCCGCTTGAAGCGCTTCTGCAAAGTGAGAAGGAGGCGCAGCCCGGCGCTGGAGAGATAATCGACCCCGGCCAGATCCAGGACGAGAGAGCTAGCTTTGGCTATGCTCGGCTCCAGTTCGCTTTCCAATTTCGGGGAAGTAAGCGTGTCGAGCCGCCCTTTTACCAGGACCGCCAGGTCCGGGGGAGGATTTGTGATCTCGTAAGTCATAAAGCTCCTTAATAAAGTTTCCTACATTATATCAAAAGAGCCAAGTCTCCGCCCCTCATGCTTGACGAGCCCCTCCGGCAAAGGGCTGGCACAGCCGCGGCGGCCGAAGCATAGCCGCTTAAAACATCGTCATTTGCTTTTTTGAAACACCATTTGGTAAAATGCTTATCCCAAAATATAATCGTGCAACCATCTTAACCACAACCCCCTAAAAAGGGAAGGAAAACAAATAATGAAAAAAGCTCTATTTTTAACCACCGCGCTTCTGCTTTGCGCGGCCACGGCTCAGGCTGACCCCACCACGATCGTCGAGGATAACTTCGAAGGCTACGCGGTCGGCACGAACGTTATCGGCCAGAACGGCTGGACCACCGCCTACGGCACCCCCGGCACGGACGGCAACGCCCTCGTTGAGGAAGGCGGCTAC
>JAGCDY010000093.1 GCA_017650925.1 bacterium | reverse complement strand
CTGCTTCCGACCCTAGGCGGACAGACCGCCCTGAACCTCGCCATGGAACTGGCCAAGTCGGGCGTCCTCAAAAAATACAATGTGGAAATGATCGGCGCCGATGACAAGGCCATCGACCGGGCCGAGGACCGCGACCTCTTCAAGCAGGCCATGGCGGAACTGGGTCTGGACATGCCGAAGAGCGATTGCGCCCAGGACCTTGAGGACGTGAAAGCGGTCGCCAAACAGATCGGCACCTGGCCCCTCATCATAAGGCCCGCTTTCACCCTAGGTGGCACCGGCGGCGGCATCGCGCACAACGAAAAGGAACTTCTCGAGATTGCCAAGGAAGGCCTTGAAGCCTCCCTTAAAAGCGAGATCCTGATAGAGGAATCCTTGATCGGCTGGAAGGAATTCGAGATGGAAGTCATGCGCGACAAGGCCGGCAACGCCGTCATCGTCTGTTCCATCGAGAACTTAGACCCCATGGGCGTGCACACCGGCGACTCCATCACCGTCGCCCCGGCCATAACTTTGACCGACGTTGAATATCAGGCCATGCGCGACGACTCCATAAGAGTCTTGGAAAAGATCGGCATCGCCACCGGCGGTTCCAACGTTCAGTGGGCCGTTGATCCAAAGAACGGCAGGCGTGTCATCATAGAGATGAACCCCAGAGTCAGCCGCTCTTCCGCCCTGGCCTCCAAGGCCACCGGTTTCCCCATCGCCAAGATCGCCGCGCTCTTAGCGGTAGGCTACACCCTTGACGAACTGAAAAACGATATTACGGAAAAAACGCCCGCCTGCTTCGAGCCGGCCTTAGACTACTGCGTCGTAAAGATCCCGCGCTTCACCTTCGAGAAATTCCCCGGCGCCGACACCAAGCTCGGTACGCAGATGCACTCCGTGGGCGAAGTGATGGCCATCGGCAAGACCTTCAAGCAGGCCTACCTCAAGGCCGTGCGCTCTCTGGAAGCGCCTCTCAAGTACCATGACGAGGATTCCTTCGACCCCTGGTTCAAGAACGAGCTGAAGGAACTGAAGGCCTTCAAAAAACTTTTGGGCATCTTCGAACTTGACACCATTCCCGAGGACGTTTTGCTCCAGGCCAAGGTAATGGGCTTTTCTGACAAAGAGATCGCCCGCGAACTGAACGCCAAGGAAGAGGATGTCAGGAAGAAGAGAAACGGGCTTAACATCCATCCCGTCTTCGGCGCCGTGGACACCTGCGCCGGCGAATTCGAGGCCAAGACGCCTTACTACTACTCCTACTATTCCTACGACAAGCAAACGGAAGAGCAGAAACCCAAGACCAAGAAACGCATCATGGTCTTGGGCGGCGGCCCCAACCGCATCGGCCAGGGGATAGAGTTCGACTGGTGCTGCTGCCACGCGGCCTTCGCCCTGAAGGAAAAGGGCTTCGAAGTGATCATGCAGAACTCCAACCCGGAGACCGTCTCCACGGACTACGACACCTCCGACAAACTCTACTTCGAGCCTCTGACTTTCGAGGACGTCATGGAAGTCTACGAGAAGGAAGACTGCGACGGCATCATCGTCCAATACGGCGGACAGACGCCCCTTAACCTCGCCGCCAGATTAAAAGCCGCCGGCGCCACCATCGTCGGCACCACGCCCGAGGACATCGCCTTAGCGGAGGACAGAGACTTCTTCAAGAAACTCGTCAACGACGTCGGCATGAAGCAGCCTGTGAGCGGCATTGCGCATTCCGTCAAGGATGCCAAGAAGATCGCCGACAAGATCGGCTATCCCGTCCTGGTCCGCCCGAGTTTCGTCTTGGGCGGACGCGGCATGGCCATCGTCTCCAACGAAAAGGAACTCGACCGCTACGTAGGGGAGGCCGTGGCGGCCTCCGAGGGCAACTCCATTCTCATCGACAAATTCCTGGAGAACGCCGTGGAGCTCGACGTGGACTGCATCTCCGACGACGAGACCGTCGTTATTGGCGCCATCCTTGAGCATGTGGAAGCCGCCGGCTGCCACTCCGGCGACGCCGCGGCCATTACGCCGCCCGTCTCTTTAAAACCCCAGGTCATCGAGGAAATAAGACGCTACGCCAAGATCTTCGCAAAGAAGCTCAACGTCGTAGGCCTCATGAATCTCCAGCTGGCCGTGAAAAACGACGAGCTCTGGATGATCGAAGTTAACCCCAGGGCCTCCCGCACCGTGCCCTTCGTCAGTAAGGCCATCGGCGTTCCCTTGGCCGGCTACGCCGCACTCTGCATGGTGGGCTTTAAGCTAACTGACCTCGGCTTCACCGAGGAAGTGGCTCCCAAATGCTACTGCGTAAAAGAAGCCGTCTTCCCCTTCATAAAATTCAAAGGCGCCGCTATCGACCTCACTCCCGAGATGCGCTCCACCGGCGAAGTGATGGCCATCGGCTCCGACCCCATGGAAGCCTACTACAAATCCCAGCAGGCCGCCGGCAGCCCGCTTCCCAAGCAGGGTAAGATCTTCGTCTCCCTAAAGGACGAGGACAAAGAGGAAGCCATTCCTCTCGTTCAAAAACTCGTCGACATGGGTTTCTTCATCTACGCCACCCTTGGCACCTCCACCTGCCTCTGGAACAACGGCATCAAATCTACCGGCGTCTACCGCGTCTCCAAAGGCCGCCCCAACGCCATCGACTACATCAGGGAAAGGGAAATAGGCTGGGTGGTCAACACCTCCGAATCCGGTATGGAACCAGCTGACGACCATTTCCGCATCCGCGCGGAAGCCGTACTTGCCGGCGTCCCTGTCACCACCACCATAGACGGCCTCCGCTACGCCGTCTCCGCCCTTGAACGCGAAAAAGGCGAAGCCGACATCCCAGTCCGCAATCTCTAAAACATCATCGACCGTTCCCACAAACGATCAAAAAAAGAAAGAGGAGCCCCCCAGCGGGGGCTCCTTTTTTCTATTCCTCAAAATCGATGATTTTTTAAATTTGGGGAATAGAGAGCCTGAGGTGAGCAGGGGTTTGCGCGGCGGTATTTGAAAATTATATAGCTTATGCTATAATATTTTTTATAAACAAAGCTATATATATGAAGATTTTGCTGAGAGAGATAAGGAAGCGCCTTAAGCTGAGCCAGACGGAATTGGCGGAACGCCTGAAAGTCTCGTTTACGGCGGTCAACCGCTGGGAGAACGGGCACGCGCTGCCGAACGCTTTGGCGCAGGCAGAGCTCTTCGCGCTTTGCGAAGGGGAAGGCGTTCCGGTTTACGAATTGACGCTTGGAAGGATAGAAGAGCAAAGGAAGGCTTGTTCCGTTGCGGGGGATCGTATGCTGCTTTACCACGCTTCCAAAAGCGGGATCGCGGGAAAGATAAGGCCGATAAGCCGGCCGGAGTGCGATTTCGGGACAGGGTTCTATATGGGCGACGAAATAAGCCAGGCGCTGACGCTTGTGTGCGATTATGACGATTCGAAGCTCTATATCGTTTCTCTGGACGTTTCAAAATTGGAGACCCTGAAAGTCAAGGCCGATCTGGAATGGGCTTTGCTGGTGGCTTTTCACAGAGGGAGAATGGAAGCGGTCAAAGGGACGCCCTTTTATGAAAAATACAGCCGTGCGTTCCTAAAGAAAGATCTTGTCATAGGCAGCATCGCCAACGACAGGATCTTCTATGTGGTCGACAATTTTTTCCAAGGGCATATAACAGACATCGCCCTGACGGAAAGCCTGTCCGCCTTGAGACTGGGAAAGCAGTATGTAGCCGTAACCCAGAAAGCCTGCGACTGCGTGAAGATAGAAAAGGAGATAGAGCTGTCTTACCTGGAACGCGAGTTCATAAAAAAGGTGGCGGAAGAGAAAAGAGAGACAGGGATAAAATTGGCCAACAAGATCTGCAAGGATAAAAGAAGAGAAGGGCTGTTTTTCGACGAGATATTGGAAGCTAAAAAGAGGGGTAAATAATGCTGAACGAACTGCAACTGAAACTCTGCGACATTCAGGGGCGGCTTTTCGAGCTGTCGGGGGAGCGCAAGCTGCCCAGCGAGCTGTTTATAAAGACCTTCATGCGCTCTTTTGTGGCCAAAGGGCTGGATTCCGCGTTCAACCGGCTGCAGTGGGCGGGAGAGGAATATCTTTTGGCGGAAACAGAGGATCTGGCCAAGGACGCCTTTGAAAAGCCCGGCGAAGTTTTCGACAAGGAACGCTTGTACTGGATGGGCTATCTTTACCGTTACTGGCATTATTACACCGGGGAAAACAGCGCGAAGATCTACCGTCAGGCTCCGGCCAAAACGATGAAGCGCAATTATCCTATGTTCCACACCTTCGCTCCCGAACTGGCCATAAAAGACCTGAAAGAGATAAGCGCGCAGAAATCTAAAGGAATGCCGGACTAATTGAGGAGCCCTCTTGACTTTTTGGGGGAGGGTTGGTAGGCTATTAGTTAGTTATGACTAACTAGGAGAAAAAATGTCCGATGAAATGATAATTCACTGCTGCGCCCCGACCATGGCGGCTCTTAAGACGGGCAGCGTTTTCAACTGTCCTTTCGAGAGCGAAGAGGAGATGCGAAATAGCCTTTCTGAAATTAACGTCTGCTTGAAAAGGAAAGGCGTGAGCGTCGTCGCGCTCCGCTATCGCAAAGGCCGGGG
>JAGCDY010000092.1 GCA_017650925.1 bacterium | reverse complement strand
TTCTCTCCCCAGACAGGCACCTCTTCAGGGCAGGTCAGCTCGGCGCAGCGCTCGCTGAAAGAGCATTCCTTGACCGAATAGACGCCCTGGCTCTTGGTGCCGTTGATCTCATAGAGAACGTCGGCCTTGAGATCTTCCACGACGCCGTAAAGGACGTTCGGGCCGGCCGCGACGCGCCACTGCCCGGCAAAATCATCGAGATCGCCGGCCCGGCACACGATGCCGTTAACGTCTTTGACGGCGTAAGTGACGCTGCCTTTCAGTTCGCCCTGGGGCGTCAGGAACGTTACCGTGTCGCCGATCTTAAGCGAAGCGAGAGCGAACATGGCGTCCGCGACCTGGGGCGCCTCGGGCTCGGAATAGGCCGCGCAGATGGCGTCCTGGCCGGCCTTGTCCCAGCCCAGGGGCAGGACAAAGTCCGCCGCGAATGAAGACAAGCTGATAGCAGCCGCGCAAAGCGCTAACAAAAATTTGTTGGGTCTAAGCATTGTTACCTCCTGATTTTTAAAACATACTACTAGTTTACCAAAAACCGGGTATGTTTACATTAACTTTTAAAATTTTGGCGGCGGGCGCCGTCAAAAGTTGGCGCACCCGAATTTCCCTCCCCTTTCCGCTTCGCGGCGGGAAAGCGGGACCTACCTTGTTTATTTTCCCCATTTAAGGTAAAATTAAAAGATACAATTGATTATATATAGTTTCGAGGACTCCCTAAGGTTCCTCCGAACCGTTACCAAGGAAACTGACCATGAAAAACAAGAATTTCTTTTTAGCCGCCCTGGCCCTGCTGGCCGCCCAAGGCCTTTGGGCTGACGTTCTCATCAGCGAGTTCACCTACGACGCCAAGAAGCCCTTCAAGAGCGACGACTGGGTGGAGATCTGCAACTACGGCGCGACCGCCGTGGATATCTCCGGCTGGCAGCTGGGCGACGACAAATACGACGAAGGCGGCACGCTTTACACCGTCCCGGACGGCACCACGCTGGAACCGAACGCATGCGTGGTCTTCTATTCCGACGCCGCTTTCACCGACATCTATCCGGAAGTCGGCAATATCCTGGGCCCCACCGGCATAGGCTTCGGCAAGGGCGAGGACGCCGTGGTGCTGCTTAACGCCGACGGCGAGGTCGAGCACAAGATCGAGTACGCCACCATCGACGAAGGCGGCGAATGGCCGGACGGCTCCGCCTACTCCAACGTTCTGGTCTTCCCCTACGCCGACTACAACAACACCTGGCAGACCTGGAACGTCAGCGAAGATCAGGGCGGCTCCCCCGGGACTAAGAACGCCGAGACCAGCGGCCTCTACGTTTCCAAACACAGCCGCAACCCCAACGCCCCCACCTCCGTCACCGCCCCCGAGATCCACATCTGGGCCTACGACGCCGACGCGGCTGACAAGCAGGTGCAGAGCGCCAAGATCTTCTACTCCACCTCCGAAAACGGAACCTACGAACCCGTCAACATGACGCTTTCGGAAGGCAACGAATGGGTCTGCAGCCTTCCCGTCATGGCGGAAGGCACCACCGTCTTCTATTACGCCCTGGTGGAGGGCGCCGACGGCACCACTTTGAGAAAATATTGGAACGCCTTCAGGGCTCCCTACATGTACGTCGTCACCAACGATCCCGTTTATTCCGGCATTGTCATCAACGAGATCATGTACCAGTGCCTTGACACCGCCTACACCAACACCAAGGGCAACTGCAAGAACTACGAGTACGTGGAACTGTTCAACAAGACGCAGGACGAGATCGACCTGAGCTACTGGCGCTTCGAGGTCGAGAAGGAAAAATACCGCCTTCCCAGCGGCACTACTCTTGAACCCGGAGAGTTCCTGCTCATAACGGACCGCAAGGCCGCCATCGAGACCGTTTACGCCCTCCCCGCGGGCGCCCAGATCTTCGAGTTCGATTTCGGTCTCTCCAACTCCGGCGACACCATCTCCATCCAGAACGCCAACGGTCAGGAAGTGGACTCCGTTACCTACAAATCCACCGCCCCCTGGCCCACCGGCTGCGCGGGACTCGGCCCCTCCCTGGAACTGACCGATCCCAACGCCGACAACTCTCTGCCCGCCTCCTGGGGCGCCTCCATAGCGATCTACGGAACGCCCTGCGATACCAACAGCGTGCCGGAACCCGCTTTCGCGCTCGTCTCTCTGCTGGCCCTCGCGGCTGTCTGCCTCAAAAGGTAGTTTGAGAGTGTATTAAGTGCTGCTTTGGCTGAGATATCTCCTGATCATCGCAATTTCAGGCGTCGTGCTGTATTTCATTTTGCAGACCGACGTCGCCGCCCTGAAGTGCCCGTTTGAGCTGGAAGCTTCGGAGCAGTGGACCATCCAGCAGGAGAGGCCCGGGGATTTCATAGCCAAGCACCTCAAAGGCCGCATGCAGGCCCTGGCCGGCGTGACGACCTTCCGTTTCGAGCGCTACGACGTGGTCAACACGGAATTGGCGCCCGGCATAAGGGAAGGCTCGCTCGTCAAGGCCGGCGACCACGTCCTGACCTTCCGCTCCCTCTACGACGAGTCCCAGAAAAAGATGCTCCAGGCCAAGGTCGAAATGTACCAGGCCACGCTTGACAATCTCTTGTCCGGCGAACTGCAGAGCCGCGTCACGGAGGGCGAAAGGCTGGTCACGCTGGCCTACACGAATTACTACAGCTACCTGCCATTGGTGGAACGCCGCCGGGAGCTTTTCAACACCGGCTACATCTCCAACGACGAGGTTCAGCAGCTTGAGGAGGAGCTGAACAGCCGCTTCGCCGAGATCGCTGTGGCGGAAGCCGATCTGAACGCCAGAAAAATGGCCTGCTCCTCCAACGTCATAAACACGGCCAGGGCCGAGCTCAAAGTCGCTCAGAAAGAGCTTGAGATGGTCAACGACCGCCTGGCGGCCAGGACGATAACAACTCCAGTTTCCGGCCGCGTAACGCAAGTCTCCCTTGACCCGGAGATCAAGACCATCCTGCGCGTCGTGAACGAAGATCCCATTTACGCCAGAGTTGTGGCTCCGCTTACTTTCTCCAACGAGATTCAGCCCGGTCTGGAAGCGGTCCTCACTTTCCACAACGAGGATCTGACTGTTACCGGCAGAGTGGAATCCGTTTCCATCGTCCCTGTCCCTTTGATGGGCCTTTCCGTCGTGCACGCCCTCATTCCCATCAGGGACGTCCCCTTCTCCGCCATCTCATCCATGACCGGCGAAGCTTCCATCCCTTCCATCAAGATCGATCCTTTCCACTCCTCGCTTGCGGCTCTCCGCGCTCTCTACGAGAAATTTAGCAACTCCCTTAGCAAGGAGTAAGAAATGGCGAATTTCCACGGCCGCTACGAGCTGAAATATTTTCTCCCCTTCGATCTGGTCGACAAGGCCATAGCTTTCGCCTCGCCCTACGTCCAGC
>JAGCDY010000091.1 GCA_017650925.1 bacterium | reverse complement strand
GAAGGCGTAGGATTCTTTGGGCGCGCTGTCGGGGGCGCAGGAAAGCGTGACGTCCACGTCCCTTTTGGGATTGAAAAACACTCTGTATTTCTCTTTGTTCTGGACGATCTCGCCGAAATTCGCGCCGGGGTTCTCGACGTTTTTGAGATAGGTCTTTTTGGCCAGGTTTTCGTTGCTGATGTAAGGAGTCTGAAATGGCATCGTCCACCAGGTCCAGGCGGCCGCTCTCTCAAAGATCTCGTAAAAGGAAATGAGGCCGTCGTAGTCGAGATCGCTGGAACTCGAATTGGCCGCGGAGTAAAGGCCGAGAGTGAAAAGCGAGAGGCCGAAATAGGTAGTGTAGGAATACTCGTCGTACTGGCAGGCGGTCAGGAAAAGCGCGTCCTCCTTGAGGTCCGGGGCCATGTCGCCGTAGAGCCTGCGGTATTTTTCCGCCTTCTTTGCCATCAGTTTCGCTCTCACGCTTTCAGCGAACAATTCGGACTTGTCGACACCGGGGACCATGCCGCCGGAGAAGCAGGAGTCTAAGATCACGATGATCACGACGCCGTCCTTGAATTGGGAAAGGTCCTCCGCCAGTTCCTCGTCGGTGTAGAATACCTCCTCCTCGTAGGTGCAGAGGCAGTAAGAAGGCTCATCGCTGCCGTGGCTGGAATGAAAATAGACGAAGCGGTCTTCCGGTCCCAGGGAGGCGGCGGCGTTCTGGATGAAGGAGCGGATGGCGTCCTTTTTTGCGAAGGAATTGGTAAGAACGGTCGCCACGGAATAGAAACCTTTGGCCAGCGTGTCCGCGGTTGAGGTCGCGTCGTTCACGCAGGTGTCAAGTTCGTTGGCCCATTCGTCCTCGTATTCGTCGATGCCGACGCAAAGGACCTGGCTTTTTTTGCCGGCCTGCTCCGGATCGGACAAATTGAACTCCACGCCGTCTATGTGATAGCCATTGGGAAGCTGTGCGACGTAGTCGAAAGAATCGGGCTCCGTGACGGACCGGGTGAAATTGGTGGAGTAGTCGCCGGCGCCCGTGAGCGCGAAATTAATTTCATGGGCGAAAGCGGCGCAGGCAAAAGCGAGCGCCCCCAAAACCAAGATAGCTTTTTTCATAACATTCCTCATGAATATTGTTGTTTCAATGCGATTTTACCATATATCTGAGATGGCGGAGAGCCTTTTCTTATTTTTCCCGATAAGGTATAATAAAATATTCAAGAGGTATATTTATGATAAATTTCACGAACACCGAAACTAGAAGAAAAGAAGAGTTCAAGCCGCTGCAAGCCGGCAAGGTAACGATGTACACCTGCGGGCCGACGGTCTATAATTTCGCGCACATCGGCAACTTCAGGGCCATTTTGACCTACGACCTGGCCAAGCGCTGGCTGAGGTCAAGGGGTTACGAGGTCAAGCACGTCATGAACATCACCGACGTGGACGACAAGACCATCCGCGACTCGAGGAAAGAGGGGACGGAACTCCGGGCCTTCACGGAAAGGTACGCCAAGTGCTTCTTTGAGGACTGTAAGGCGCTCCGCGTCCAGCCGCCGGAAGTTACGCCTAGGGCCACCGACCACATAAAGGAGATGCTCGAGCTTATCCAGATCCTGATGGACAAGGGCATCGCTTACCAGGGCGAGGACGGCAGCGTTTACTTTTCCATCGAGAAATACGAGCCATACGGCAAGCTTTCGCACCTAAAGGAAAGGGAACTGAAAGTTGGCGCTAGAGTCCAAAGCGACGAGTACGACAAGGAAAGTGTCAGCGACTTCGCGCTCTGGAAAAAGTGGGTGCCGGCGGACGGCCCGGTCAAATGGGACAGCCCCTGGGGCGAAGGACGCCCGGGCTGGCACCTCGAGTGCTCCGTCATGGCGAGAAAGTATTTGGGCGACACCATCGATCTGCACATGGGCGGCGAGGACCTCATCTTCCCGCATCATGAGAACGAGATCGCGCAGAGCGAGGCCGCGACCGGAAAACCCTTCGTGCATTATTGGGTGCACAACGGATACCTGATGGTGGAAGGCAAAAAGATGTCGAAATCCGCCGGCAATTTCTACACGCTTAGGGACATTTTCGAAAAAGGCTACACCGGCCGCGAGGTCAGGTTCCTTCTGCTCTCGACCTATTACCGCCAGGCCTTCAACTTCACCTTCGAGGGACTGCACGCCGCGAGGAGCGCGCTTGCGCGCCTGGACGACCTGAGGGAAGCGCTGGAAAAGGAAAAAGCTAATGGCGGCGACGCTCCCGTTTCCGAAGAATTGAAAGACATACTGTCCGTCTCTTACCAGAAATGGGAAGAAGCGTTGGACGACGACCTCAACACCAGCGCGGCTTTCGCGGCGCTCTTTGAAGCAGTGAAAGCCATCAACAAGATCAGGCTGGAGAATCCTCTGGGCAAAGCCGGCGCCGAGGCGGCGCTTGCGTTCCTTGACAAGACCGACGAAGTTTTGGCTGTCGCGGAAAAGGACGAAGACTTCCCGCAGCGCGCCAAAGAGCTGGCCATAGAGAGAACGGAGGCCAGGAAGGCCAAGAACTGGGCCAGGGCGGACGAGATCAGAAACGAACTGGCCGCCATGGGCCTAACCGTCGAGGACACCAAAGAGGGTCCCCGCCTCAAGAAATTAGGCTGATGGCTAAAGGATTTTTCATAGCGATAGAAGGCCCAGACGGCTGTGGCAAAAGCACGCAGATAGCGCTGCTGGCCGCCGCTCTAAAAGAGCGCGGCTTCGACGTCGTCCTGACCAGGGAACCCGGCGGGACGAGGCTTGGCGAGGAGATCAGGAAAGTTTTGCTCCTCAGCAAGGAGGAGAATTTCTCGCCTTATGCCGAGCTTTTGCTTTTCGAGGCGGCGAGAGCTCAGCACGTCGAGGAAGTTTTGAAGCCCGCAATAAAAGAGGGCAAGGTCGTCATCGCTTCCCGTTACGCCGAGGCGACCAGAGCTTATCAGGGCGGCGGAAGAGGACTGCCCCTTACTGAAGTCGCCGCCGCCAACGAATTGGGCACCAGGGGCCTCTGGCCCGACCTTACGATCATATTGGACATCGACAGCGAGGAGGGCTTGAGAAGAGTTAAGGGCTGCCAGGAAGGCGCCGCCGGCAAAGACCTCCCGCCTGGAGAATTGGACCGCATAGAAAAAGAGAGCCTGGATTTTCACCGCAGGGTGAGAAAGGAATACCTATCCCTGGCCGAAGAGGAAAAGGACCGCGTCCGCGTGGTGGACGGGTCGCGCGCCGTCGGGGAGGTTTCCAAGGAGGTCCTCGCTCTCGTTCTGGAGAGGCTGCATGATCGATCTTGATCTCGTGAGGACCTGGCAGAAAGAGGCCTGGAACGCTCTGGACCTGGCTCTTTCCAACGATCATCTGCCGCACGCCATAGTTTTGATTTCCCCCGGCGACGTCGGGGAAAGGGAACTGGCGGAAAGGTTGGCCGACCGCCTCGTCTGCGAGGAGCCGGGGAAAGGCTTGGAATGCTGCGGAAAATGCTCCGGCTGCCATCTGCGCTCCCAGGGCACGCACCCGGACGTCTATTACGTGAGGCCGGTCGGCAGGATGCGCGCCATCAATCCCGAATCGATGGGGGAGATGATGGCGTCTTTGCAGACGAAATCTTTGAAAGGCCGAGCCAAGGTCGTGATAATCGAGCAGGCCGAAGCCCTGACAAGGGAGAGCGCCAACAAGTTTTTGAAAACGCTGGAGGAGCCGTCCTCGAGGACCTACTTCATTCTCTTGACTACGAGAGGGGAGAGGCTTCTGCCGACTATCCGCTCGCGCTGCCAGATCATTAGGCTGCTGCCGCTCTCGGAAAAGGACATGCGCCGCGTCTGCGAGGAGGAGCTTAAGCTTGGCGGTTCCGACGCGGATTTTGTCATAAGGCTCAGCAGAGGCCGCCGCTCCAAAGCATTGCAGCTGGCGCCCTCGCTTTCCGAATACAAAAAGGACGCCGCCGATCTTCTCGAGATCTACGGTTTGAGAGACAGGGCGCTCCCGGCCATCAGGGAATTTTCCGTACAAAAGTACCGCGCCATGCGGCAGCTCAGGGACGATTGGGAACTCGAGATCGCCAAGGCGAAGAAGAAGCTCTCCGAGGATCTCAAGGACGCCGATCCGAGCGTAAAAAAAGTGGAGCTCCAGAAGCTGGAGGACGCCATGGTCATCGAGAACGCCGAGCTTCTGCAGGACATGAGGGCCGATTGCTACGAGCTTCTGACCGACATCTGGCGGGACATCTGGATCGTCAAGAAAGGAGCCGGAGCTGAAAGCGTGCTCCACGCCTTCCTGCTTCCGCAGCTTGAAAGAGTGGCGGACATCTACACGGAAGAGGAAATAATTAGGAACATAAACGAGATCAACCTGGTCCGCGGTCCCGCGGTCTTCCTGGCCATGCAGTTCGACGTGGTTTTGCAGGGGCTTCTGGCAAGGCACGTGGCGCCGGCCGAGACCAGGGTGTTTTTACGCAACGCCATAAAGGCCACAGGACTCTGATCATGGAAAACAACGCAAGCGAGATAAACAAGGAAAAAACTCCCAGGCAGCTGATAGCGACGGTCAGGCTGAGGCAGTTCGGCAACACCGACTACTACAACATCGATGTTCCCGGCGCCAAACTTGGCGACTGGGTCATAGTCGGAGCCGAAAGGGGAATCGACTGCGGGCGCATCATGGCCCTGGAAGAGATGGAGAACATCCAGCTCCTTGAATACCAGAGGGTCGTGAGGGTCTGCACGGAAGAGGACCTTGCGCAGATGAAGCAGAACAACAAGGACGCCGTCGGGCACATGAAGTTCTGCCAGGATTCCGCCAACGCGCTGAATCTGACGATGAAGATCATCAACGCGGAGTATGTTTTCGACCGCACCAAGATAATCTTTTATTTCGCCGCTCCGGAAAGGGTGGACTTCAGGCAGCTGGTCCGCGACCTGGCGAAAGAGCTCCACATAAGGATCGAGCTCCATCAGGTCGGCATCAGGGACGAGATGCGCATTTCCGGCTGCATCGGCTGCTGCGGCAGGGAGGCCTGCTGCGCCAACTGGATCTCCGAGTTCGTGCCCGTCAACATAAGGATGGCCAAGCTTCAGCAAATACAGCTCCATCCGGCCAAACTCTCCGGGGCCTGCGGGCGCCTGAAATGCTGCCTGGCCTACGAGCAGCGCAATTACCGCGACCTTGAGCAGCAGATACCGAGGAAAGGCCAGATCGTCAGGACGGAAAACGGCACGGGCGAAGTGGTGGACAATTCCCTTCTGGCCGGGACCGTCACTCTGCAGATGGACGACGGCACCTTGACTACGCTGCCATATTCCGACGTCACGGTGGTCTCCCGCACCAAGAGCCGCGCCAAGGTCAGGACCCAGAAGCGCCGCCGCCGCGAGGACGAGGAAATGATGAGCGACAAAGATTACGAGCAGGATCTTCTGCGCAAGATAGCGGACCTGGAAGAGGAAGACGAGTAGGCTATGCGCGGAAAGTGTGTCTTGACGCTGGGCTTTTTTGACGGCGTTCACATAGGCCACCAGGCTCTTCTGAAACGTTTGAGGGAACTTTCCTCCAAGCTTGGGATGCCAAGTTTGGTGCTGACTTTCGACGCGCGTCCGGTCTTCCGTTCGCAGCTTTTGCTCACAAGCCTCGAGGAGCGCGTCAGGCTCATTAAGGAAGCGGGGATCGACGAGATAATGGTCCAGCCTTTCACGGAGGAGTTCGCTGCCCTTTCCCCGGAGGCGTTCCTTAAGGAAGTGGTGTGCGAAAGATTCAACGCCAAGCTCGTTCTGGCCGGCTACGACTGCCGTTTCGGAAAGGACAGGGCGGGCGACATCGCGGTCCTGAAAACGCTCGCTCCGAAGCTCGGCTTTTTGTGCGAGGAAGAGCCGCCTTTTCTGCTTGACGGCCAGATCGTGAGTTCGACGCTTTGCCGCGAGCTTCTGAAGGAAGGCAAGCTTATGGAGCTTGAAAAGGCGCTCGGCCGTCCCTGGTCGCTGTACGGGGAAATCAGGCCGGGCAGGGGATTGGGGCATAAACTTGGTTACCCGACCGCCAACATGGGCCTAAACGGGCTCCTTACGCCGCCCAAGGGCGTTTACAGCGCCGAATATGAACTTGGAAAAAGGCGCGGCAAGGCGCTGCTGTATTTGGGCAGCAGGCCGACCTTCGAAGAGGGAGGAGAAAGTCTGGCGGAAACATATCTTCTGGATTTTTCAGAAGACGTTTACGGCGAAACGCTGAAGGTCGCGCCGAAAAGATTCCTGGGGCCGGAAAAGCGCTATGAAAGCGCGGAGGAATTGAAAGAGGCCATCGCCTCGTTCGTCGAACAGGCGAAGTTTTAGTGTTTCGCGCCCTTGCGCTCCATTAAGTTTCCGCACTGCGGGCAGCGCACGAACACTTCCTCTTTGTCAGCCGTGAAGTGAAAAAGGCAGATGTCGCATTCGCACATGGTCTTCTGCGTCGGCACTGCTTTTTTCGAATAGCGCTTCTCATCGTCGTAGAGCCAAAGGATCATGATCGCGGTCAGAGGCACGCAAAGAAAGTAAGCGAGAAGCGATATGAGAGAAACGGAGATCATTTGAGCAGCATCAGTTTCAGGGGCGGCCTTTCGGGCGGCGTTTCCCGCTCGGGCTCCTCGACCTTCAATCCCAGGGCGAGAACGATTATGATGATGAGGGAGACGGCCAGCGAAAGAGCCAGGATCTTTCCCTGCCTTCTCGTCCGGACTTTCGGAATATAAAATTTCAGTTCCCGCATCAGAACGGCTCGCGGTTGAAGAAGTTCCAGACGGTCTCGTTGCTCTTGTCGTTTTTCAATTCCTGCGGAGAAGCCAGGGCCGTCATGGTCTTCTTGTCGACGTCAAGGAAGAGGACGCGCTGGGCCACGGAGAAAATGCTGTCCAGTTCGTGGGTGACGATTATTATCGTTGTTCCCAGCGAGGCGTTCAGATCGATTATCGTCTTGTCAAGCGTGGCTGAAGACCTCGGGTCCAGTCCGGCGGAGGGCTCGTCGAAAAACAGCACCTCGGGGTCGAGCGCCATGGCGCGCGCCAGGGCCGCCCGTTTTTTCATGCCGCCGGAGATCTCGGACGGCAGGAAATGCTCGAATCCGGAAAGATTGAAGAGCGCGAGCTTGAAGCGGGCCGAGCGTTCCAGAAGCTCCGGGGAGAAATTTGTGTATTCCTGCATGGGAAGCATGACGTTCTCAAGCAGCGTGTCGGAGCCGAAGAGCGCCCCGCCCTGGAACATCACGCCCATATCTTTGAGCATTTCGGCAACTTCCTCCTCGCTGGAATTCACTATGCTCTTTCCCTTGAAGAGAATGTCGCCTGACATCGGGGTGTAAAGCCCGAAGAGATGCTTCAAAAGCGTGCTTTTGCCGCAGCCGGAACCGCCGCAGATCACGAAGATCTCGCCCTTCTTGACCGAAAAGTTCAGGTCCTGCATGACGACTCTGCCGCCGTAGCCGATCTTGAGATCTTTTACTTCTATGATCGATTCTTCAGCCATAATGATCAGAAGGGCGGGTGGAAGAGAATGGTGAAGAGAGCGTCCGTCAATATCGTGATGAAGATGCCGCTCACGACGGCGGCGGTCGTGCAGCGGCCGACGCTCTCGGCTCCGCCTCTAACCTGCATGCCGCGCATGCAGCTGATGCCGGCAATAAGCACGGCGAAGAAGAAGGCTTTGATAAGCCCCTCGGTGAACATCGAGAAGGAGACGGCCTTGTACACTTCCCTGACGTAGGCGGGGAGCGTCACGTCGGTAGTCAAAAGGCACATAATGACGGAACCGATCAGGGCCACGATGTTGCCGAAAATTAGCAGGCAGGGCATCGCGATGCCCGCGGCCATCATCTTCGGCAAAACGAGGAAATGTCCGGGCTCGAAGCCCATGGAGCGCAGGGCGTCTATCTCTTCCGAGACCTGCATCGTACCGATCTCAGCGGCGTAAGCCGCGCCGGAGCGGCCGGCCAAGACCACCGCTGTGATCAGGGGGCCGAGTTCCTGAGCCAGCGCGATCGCGACGAGGTCCGGGATGAAGGCGGTAGCGCCGTACATGCCGAGCACGCTTTTGCCGAGCACGGTCAGAATGACGCCGATCATGAACTGGATCATGCAAACGATCGGAAGGGCTTCGACGCCAGTGGACTCGAGCGTTGTGAGGACGGCGCGCCAGCGGATCTTGGAGGGGGATAGAATTGCCTCCCATATCATGATGGAGCAGTCGCCGACGAAGCGAACGATCTCTTTCAGATCTTCGTAGATCGCTATAGTCGCTCCGCCAATTTGCTCTAGAAAACCCGCCTGCCTTCTGTATACTGGAAGTTCCGGCAATATCTTGTCGGTGTTTATTAGGCCGAGCATCTTTTCGCAGACCGCGCTTTTGGCTGCGATCTCGAAGCCGGCTTTCCTGGCGGCGCAGCGCGCTTTCAGTTCGATTATGACGGCGACGCCTTGGCCGTCGATATAACTCACGTCGCCAAGGTCAAGGGAAAGCTTTTCCCCGCTCTTTATGAGTGAGGAAAGTTCGGAAAGGGCCTTTTCGGCAGTTTGAAGGTTCAAAGCGCCTTGCAATTTCAACAGAAGACCCTCGGGAGTTTTCTCCCGGGTAATCACAAAGGAGCTTTCAACCATATGGCGATCAGGGAATGGTGATGACCTGGCCGGGTTTGAGCTTGTCGCTGCCGCCGTTGGCCTTCATCAGCTTAAGGTAATTGACGTTGAGCTTCTGGCCGATGGTGTAATAGGAGTCGCCCTTCTTAACGGTGTACGTGCTGCCGCTGGAAGCGCTCTTAGAGGAAGCGCTGGAGGAGCCGCCGCCGGGTATTTTAAGCTTGGTGCCGATCTGCAGGATGCCGTTGGGATTGATGCCGTTGGCGTCGGCCAGAGCCTGGACGGTGCAGCCGTTGGCGCGGGCGATCTTCCAGAGAGAGTCGCCTTTTTTCACGGTATAGGTTCCGCCGTAGGCTTTCGCGGAGGAGCTTGAAGTGGACTTCCAGGAGGAATCGACGTAGCCGGTGCCGCTTGAGTAAGAAGAGCTGCCGCTGTAAGAAGTCGGCTGGTAGTTGGAGTATCCGCCCCTCAGAGGCACGAAGCCGTCACTTCCCGCACGGTATGTATAGGTGGAATCGACAGCCGGCGCGGATGGATCGATGAAGACGTCGTCGCCGGATCTTCCGCCCAGGACTTCCTGGTCGACCTGTTCGCCAAGGCCGAAGGCTGACGAACTGCCGTTATCGCTCAAAGCGAAACTTTCGCTGCTGTCCGCCGTGCCGCCGAAAGAGTCGTTTGAAAAGCTGCTGTCTTCGGTGGAAGTCAGCTCAACGTCGGAAGAGAAAGCGGAATCATTCTGTTCCGGAGCGGATTTGCAGCCGGTCAGGGTAACGACCGCCGCCAAGACGATAAGGAAGAAGAGATCGGATTTTTTCATGCTCACCTCTGATAGTTGAAATTATATAAGAGATTTTACCACAGAACCCTTGGTTGGTCAAGCACTATGAAAGACTTTCCTCTGACCTTGGTTGACTTTTGAAGGCCGAAATAATAGAATGTTCCCCGTAATTTTGTGCCGAGGTAGCTCAGTTGGT
>JAGCDY010000090.1 GCA_017650925.1 bacterium | reverse complement strand
TGCGACGTAAACTGGAGCGTCTCTTCCGGCAACAGGCTGGAAGTGGCTGAGAACGAAGGCGACAAGTTCGTCTTCAAAAGGCTGGTCAACGAAAACTTCGAGACTTACGACCTCAGAACGGATATGATCGGCAAGGGCGGCTGGTACGCTGCCTACGGCGAGAACAAAGTCAACGGCAACGCCATTATCAATGAAGACAGCGAAGGCAACCGCTACCTCCGTTTGGGCAACACCGACGGCTTATGGGGCGTGCATCTCGGCATGCCGGAATTCGACGAAGGCTGGGGCAGAGGCTACAACGGCCGCTACATCAGGATCCGCTGCCGCGTCTGCCCGGAAGGCGACATCTCGAAGAACATCGGTTTCTGGGATCCCTCAATTATCGAGAACCAGCTCTGGTATGACAGCGGCAGCTACCGCGTGAACAGCCAAGCTTCCGATGACGGCCACGCGGAGTTCCATTCCAACGGCTCGATCGCTCCCGGCTCCTGGGCCGAGCTTGAACTTATCTACGACGCCGCGCACGTCACCGCGAGCGACGGCAAGTACAGGCACGTTTTGCGCCAGATCTCCATCAACGGTCAGAAAGAGAACTGCCGCGCGCTCTGCGGCCAGGAGCAGCCGGGCGACACCTTCTCGGCAGTCAGGTTCTTCCAGTGGGGGAGCGGCGCGCTCTGCTTGGACGACGTCTGCATAGACCTTGTCGCGGCCGTCGAGGATGAAGCGACGCTTGATCTGCCTTACACGAACGAAAAGAGGCTTGTCTTCACCAGCGGTTCCGATGAAAGCGTTTCTCCCGAAAACGTGGGCGCCTTCTGCAGCCTGCAGTCGCCCTCCGGCGTCAGCGATTCCCTTGATCTCTATATGTTCGCCGAGGTGAAGATCAACCAGAATCAGAAAGGCATCTTCTACCTTACCCAAGACTTTGAGACCCGCCAGTGCCAGAGCGCCCTAATATTGAACAACGGGAAAGTCAGGCTCTCCATGTCCGACTTCGCTACCAGGCCGGGCGTCATTACCTGGCAAGGCGAGAGCGGGGAATTCCTTGACCTCAACGTCATCTCCAGCATCGGCGCGGAGAGAAAATACTTGAGGGAAGTGACCTTCGCCGGAAGGTCCGCTTTCATTAACGAGCAGCTGACCGGAGATGCGCTCTCGTCCGTTGACTACGTGGACAAGTTCAGGATCTATGATTCCAAGGACGGCGACATGGTGGAATTGGCCTCACTGAGGATAGAATTGGGACCCCAGATTCCCGAACCCGCCGCGCTTCTGGCTTTGCTCGCGCTGGCTTGCCTCCTTTGGAAAAGAAAATAACACAAAAAATACAGGAACGATAATGAAAAAAATACTGGCTTTGATCGCGCTTTGCGCGCTCGTTTCCGCCTGCGGAAAAAAGGAACCCCAGCAGGTGGTCGTCGACAACTTCACGGACGGCGAGAGGATCACCTATCCCGTGCCTTTGTTCAGGGGACACTGCGACCCCAGCGTCGTGGAAGTCACCGTTTCGAACAAGACCACGGGTATTAGCCTGAAGTGCCCGGCCTACAAGGGGCGCTTCAAAGGCTGGACGAGATTGAAACTCGGCGTGAACGAGATCACGATCAGCGCCGCGGGAGCGACAGGCACGATCAAGCTGAAATACGAAAGGCCGAAGACGGACTTCTTATACCAGGCGTATTATCTGGTGGACTCCACAGGCGACAGGAAGTATATCTCGAATCTGGAAAACGACCCCCAGGAACAGGATCCGGATCTTTGGCTGAAAAAATACCGCACGAGCCTCGAGCTTCTGCAGTCCTATTCCGCGGACAGCATGGTCAGAAACGGTTTCAAGAGGAAGACCTTCAGTTTTTATCTTGACAAGAACGGCGACATCGACGTGAAGGTCGTGACTAGCAAATTTACCAGGGCGGAAATAAACAACTGGCGCCGCCTGAACGACGACTTCAACGAGGACAAGCTTTACGAAGAATTTTTGAGCGCGGTCGGCAAAGGCAACGAAGGCAAGGGTTGCCGTCACATAACGGGCCTTTGCAATACCCAGATGATCAGGAATGGGAAGTTATCCGGCAACACGGCCCTGGGCGGCACGATGCTCGGGCAGTTCGGCGCCAACGGCCTCTACGGCTGGCCCAGCTCGCTTTCCGACGTGGTGCAGTCCTTCACGAACAACACCAAGATCGTTTCCCCCAACAACGACTCAATCGACAGGAACGTGCAGTGGGGCCACATCTCGACGACCCTGGGCGCCTATCAGCATGAACTGGGCCACAGCTTCGGTCTGCCGCACATCGAGGGCCCGGGCATCATGGCCAGAGCCGGCGACCACATCAACAGGATCTTCACCTTCTTCGAGACGCCGCACGCTTATTGCCCGACGAACTACTATTTCAGCGAGGAGCAGGAAGAATGCTGGAACAAGCCCGAGACGGCCTGGCTGAACGTTTCTCCCTTCTTCAACGAGGTCAGAAAGGGCGACGTCAGCGAGGAAGGCCCGGTCATCACTTTGAGCGAAGACAGGGAGACCGTGAACATCGAAGCCAAAAACGGCCTGGTGTGGTACACCATCACCGACCCGTTCTTCGTTCTGTCCCTTGACCAGACGCACTATTTCCCGGCCCCCTACGAGACGAAAGAGGTGAAGATCAACATCTTCGAGGCGCTCAACCTTTACAACAGGGGAATGGTGGAGATAGACGCCATCGACGCCTTCGGCAACTACGCCACCGTCAATCTGACGGCGCCCATACCCGAAGTCAGCAGCAGGAAATTCGACTTCAGCGATTTCGAACTGGGCAACGTGAAAGATCAGCAGGGTCTGATGCCTTTGGATTCCGACACCCAGGGCGAGATCGTGGAAGATCCGGAGGAGGGGAGAGTGCTCTGGACCCATCACGGCGGCAGCGGCGTCATGGCGCCGATGGCCCTGAAGCCGGAAGACAAGGATGCCAAGACGTTGGAATTCAGGGTGCGCGTGAAACCCTGCCTCGGTACTTGCTATTTCGACCTGAAGGACATCAGCGGCGAATCGCTCTTCTACGCCTTCATAACGGAAGACGGCAGGATGCAGCTGAACAGCGGCGAGAAGGTCAGCTACCCCAAGGCCAAGATCGCGGAAGAGTGGCAGGATTGGATCTTCGTCATCAACCTCCAGAAGAAAGCCCTGACGAGAGTCATAATAGAAGGCAAGGCCTATGTTTTGAGCAACTTCTTGGTGAGCGGCAACGGCTATTGCGAATGCATGTGGCTGAAAGACGTCGGCGAGAAGGGCTCGTACTTCAAGATGTGCAGCGGAATGTATCCCAAGAAATGAAAAGAGAATTTCTGATTTTCGGCGCGGCGATGCTGCTAGCGGGCTGCGCCGCGACCAACGAACGGGTCTACAACAGGAGCCACGCGCTGCTCAGCGAGCCTTTGGCGATGGAAGTGTATTCCCAAAAGGGCGGGAAGCCGAAATTCGCCCGCAACGCCACTTATTCCGGGCGCGAACTAGTTAACGGCGGAACGACCTACGAAAGGGGCGTCTCCGTCACGGGCGACGCGATCTTGGTATACGCTCTGAACGAGGACAAGACGACGCTGGAAGCCTGCGTGTGCATGGATGAGAGTTCGCCGAAGGAAGCGAAAGCGAACGTCAAGATAAAAGGGAACGGCAAGGTGATCTGGGAAGAGGATGTCAAGAAGAGCTCCTTTTTCGAGGTCAAGCAAGTCTTCAAGGGCGCCGAGAACATGATGATCGAAGTGACGGGCGATCCCGACGCGGTCGTCGACATATTGGAGCCGAGGCTCGAGGGAGGCGTCAGGCTAAGGGAGACCATGACCTTCGGCCGGACGAATTACGCCGCGCAGTGCAAACTGGACGATTTCGAACCTTTCCCGACGGAAAGCAAAAAAGGCGTGACGGTCTTCTGCCGTCCTAATTACCTCGACTACGGGCCCGTGATCGGCGTCAGCAACGCTTACGCCTGCGTCATGGTCGCCCCCAACCACCACGGCATGCTGGTGCATTACGGACCGGACAGCCAGCACACCTTCGGCGGCACCGTCCAAGCCTTTTTGCAGCCTGAAGAGGAGATCGTTCCGACCAGGAAGTACGGCGCCATGGTCGCCAACACCAAGAACTGGAAATGGCGGATAGAAGACGACGGCGCCATCAGAGTCCTGGCGGCCCCTGATCTTTTGAACGGCGTCAGGAGGATGATAGTCTACCGTCTCGATTCCCGCAGCGGAGAACTGACCATAGACGCGATGTCCAAAAACATAACGAACCACGACGTCATATCCTGTCTTTCTTTGGTGACGCGTTTCCCGGAAGGATACCCCGTCGTCATCCCTGCGGAAAAGACGCGCCCCGGATATTCGCTCGTAAAGGGATCCGACGAGGGCATCGTAGCCAAGGACGTAGGTGTCTTGATAAACCAGCTGGAAGATTGGTTTCCCTTGAAGGGCCCCCAGAAGCTTCTTCAGAAAGATAGCGGAGATTTCCTCCTTATGCAGAAGAACGGCTATTTCGAGTCGCGGTCTCAGGCGCCCAAAGACGGCCGCTATCCCTACGACGGCCTGAAGCTCAGCCTTTACAACTCGAAAAGCGGTGTTTTGGTGACCCAGTACGGCGAGAAGCTGAAAATGTCCAAAAGCCAGACGCTGCACCTGAGAGTCAAGCTTGACCTGGTCGGGTCCTAGGCTTCTTGACTTCCAAAATGACATCTGGTAGAATGTGTTTAGTGAATTTTTATTTATAACGCCTCCGTGTTTTCGGACACGGCGGAAAACCTCAACAACAAAAACAAGTAGGAAGGAATACTATGAAGAAACTCATGACCCTCTTAGTTCTGGTCGCTTTTGTTGGCGTTGCGTTCGCTGAACCCGAACTGCAGTGCAACGACGGCTCCTGCGGTGGCCCGCAGGTCGCTGTTAACTACAAGTGCGTCGAGAAACCGCAGTGCAAAGCTTACGACCTCAGCGTCGTCAGCTGCAACACTTGCGCCAAGCCCGCTTGCAAGCCTTGCTTCCCTTGCAGCCCCTGTGGCGGTTACGTCTTCGTGAACTGCTGCCAGCCCTGCCAGCCCTGCCAGCCTTGCCCGCCCGAACCCAAGACCACTGACAACATCTGGTTCCAGATCAACAAAGCTTGGGCCCGCGGCATCGACAACATGGTCGCCAGCCCCGCCGAAGTTTCCGAAGAAGCTTTCATGGGCAGCGCCGCTGTTCCGATCTTCGGTTTCGTCATTGGCGCCGCTGAAGGCGTCTTCATCGGCACCGCCCGCTTCCTTTGCGGTCTGTCCGATTGCCTGCTCTTCGGCTTTGCCGGCGACAAGTTCTATGAAACCGTCAGTCTGACCCCGGTTTGGGAAGAAGACTGCTGGCCGAAGCTCCCCCCGATCTGGGAATGCGAAAAGGCTGAATGCCCTGAGAAGTAATCTTTTGGGTCGTTCCTAATAAAAAATACCCGCGCTAACCCGCGGGTATTTTTTTATGTTTTGCTATAATAAATAAAGTTTATTCCACGCATTATATATAAGGAAGGAAAAGCCCATGACCAAGAAACGCAAAATACTCGTTACAAGTGCGCTGCCTTATTCCAACGGCCCCATACACATAGGGCATATAGCCGGAGCCTATCTGCCGGCCGACATCTTCGTCCGCTACCACCGCCTCACTGGTGACGACGTCGTCTTCATCTGCGGCGCCGACGAGCACGGCGTGCCCATTACCATAGCGGCCAGGAAACGCGGCATCACGCCGCAGCAGCTGGTCGACGAGTATTACGTCCTCAACAGGGACAGTTTCGCCGGCTTGGGCATCAAGTTCGACAATTTCTCGCGCACCTCGCTGCCCATACACCACGCCACCAGCCAGGAATTCTTCCTTAAGATGCACCAGGACGGGAAACTGGTCAGCAAGGAATCGAAGCAGTTTTACGACGAGGAGCACAAGATGTTCCTGGCCGACCGCTACGTGCAGGGCACCTGCCCGCACTGCGGCAACACGAACGCCCGCGGCGACCAGTGCGAGAAATGCGGCAGCTGGCTCGATCCCATGAACCTCATCAATCCCAGAAGCGTCATTTCCGGCACTGTCCCGGTAGTCAAATCCACGACGCACTGGTATCTGCCCATGGCGCGCTTTCAGAAAGACCTCGAGGAATGGCTGGCTACCAAGAAGGACTGGAAGGACAACGTCATGAACTATTGCGGCGGCTGGTTCAAGGAAGGCTTGGGTGACCGCGCAATAACGAGAGACCTCGAGTGGGGCATTCCCGTTCCGCTGCCGGGTAGTGAGGGCAAAGTCCTGTACGTCTGGTTCGACGCGCCTATAGGCTACATTTCCGCCACCAAGGAATGGGCGGAGAAGATAGGGGAGCCGGAACGTTGGAAAGACTACTGGAAGAACCCGGAGTGCGAACTGATCCACTTCATCGGCAAGGACAACATCGTTTTCCACGCTATCTTCTTCCCGGCCGTCCTGATGGCCCAGGAAGGCTACAATTTGCCCAGCCAGATCCCCGCCAACGAATTTTTGAACCTGGAGGGCAGGAAGCTCTCTACCAGCCGCGACTACGCGGTCTGGGTGCCCGATTATCTGAAGAGTTTCGCGCCTGACATCCTGCGCTACACCCTGGCGGCGAATCTGCCGGAAAACAAGGACGCGGACTTCTCCTGGAAGACGCTGCAGCGCTGCAACAACGACGAACTGGCCAACATCCTTGGCAACTTCATCAACCGCACTGTCACGTTTTTGCAGAAATACTTCGACGGCAAAGTCCCCGAGAACGTCAAGCTTTCAAGCGATGACGAGGCCGTGCTGGACGAGATGCGTCTCGGATTGCAGGAGACGGGCGAACTAATTGACCACTACAAGAACCGTCAGGCTGTCAACCGGGCGATGGACATGGCGAGAGCCGCCAACCGCTACTACGACGCCATGGAGCCCTGGAAACTCAGGAAAGAGGATATGGAAAGGTGCGGCGCCGTCATGTACACCTGCGCCAGGATAATCAGGGCTCTGAACACGGTCTTTTATCCCTTTATCCCGTTCTCCATGGAAACGCTTTATTCCATGATGGGCTTCTCAGGAAAACTTGAAGACACGCCCTGGAACGAAGCCTGGAAGTGCGAAGTGGCCGGGTTAACGATCGGCGAACCGAAGATCCTCTTCACAAAGCTGGAGGACAAGGATATTGAGCCCGAGCTGCAGCGCCTGGCCAAGGCAGTGGAGCGCATGGAAAAGGAAGAGGATGCCGAGAGGAAGGCCGCGGACGCCTTCGCCAAGCAGGCTGAGGAAAACAAAGCAGCCGGGGCTCCGGAAGGCACCATATCGATAGAGAAGATCTCCATCGAGGACCTTGAGAAGATCGACCTGAGAGTAGGGAAGATCCTCGAAGCGGAGAACGTTCCCAAAGCGGACAAGCTGTTGAAGCTCCAGGTCTCCTTCGGAAGCGAGACACGCCAGATCCTGGCGGGCATAGCGCTCTACTATAAGCCCGAGGAAGTCGTGGGCAAGAACGTGGTGGCCGTCTGCAATCTGCCGTACCGCAAGCTGAGGGGCCTGGAATCCCAGGGCATGCTGCTTTGCGCCTGCACCGACGACAAAGTAACGCTTTTAACGACTGAGAGTCCGGTTGTGGATCCCGGCACACCGATCCATTGACGCCCATGAAAAAGATCCTTTTATCCCTGGTTCTGCTGATACCGTTTTTCTTGTCCGGCTGCAAGGTCGGAGCCGCCTGCGCCCTGCCTTTCGCGGCCATCGGCGACACCCTGGTCTGCCCCCTGAACGGCATAGAATGGTGCTCCGATAAGCTTATAGATCTTGGCGACGATCACCAGATGAAAGTGTACGAGGAGACCAGGAACACCACCTACGGCGACCTGGCGGCCTATACGGCCTGGGTCTACTATCTTCCCGGCTACATTCTCTGGCCCATCGGCGCCCTGGCTCCCAGCGAGGTCTATCCCATGACGAAAAGCTGCATGGCGGTCCTCAACGACGAGAATGACACCGACAAAAAGGAGCAGATGGCCAACGAGCGCTATCGTGAAAAGAAAAGGATGGACGACCTCTACAACGGCGAGGAAGAATCCTTCGAGGAATGGTGAGATGGCGAAGATGACTCGCTTCGGAGTTTCCCTTGAGGAGGGGCTCCTTAGAAAATTTGACGCCAAGATCGAGGCGATAGGCTACCGCAACCGTTCCGCGGCCCTGAGGGATCTTGTCCGACATTTTCTCAAACAGAGCGCCGACCTTAAGCTCAAGGGCGAAGTCTACGCCGTCGTGACGATCGTCATGAAGCTTTCCGGCGAGGAGATGAAGGCCTTTTCGGAATTGAAGCGCTCCCTGGGCGGGCTTGTGAAAAGCTCCCAGGTCCAGTTCGGCAAAGACGATTATTTCCTGGACGTCTGCGTTCTTTTCGGCGAGCAATCCGAACTGAAGGAAGCCGCCGAGCGGCTTATGGGTCTTAGGGGCATACTGAGCAGCAGCGTCCAGTATTACGACATGCTTCCGCCCTGCCACTCTTAGAGCGGCAGTATTTTTTCTTTCGGTTTCTTAATTTCCGTCTTCACTATGTTGGTGATGACGACGGCTTTTATCTGGGTATGGAGCCCGTGGCAGATGTCCAGTTTCTCACCCTGCGCTGTCAGAAGCTTGTTCGTAATGACGCAGGGAACATTGTTTGTGATGACGGCCGGAGTTATGTTCGTCACGGCGATCATGGGAGGGGGCTTCACGTAATGCTTCTTAACAAAATCCGCCATGTGGTCCGGATCGAAGGTGGCCGTTCCGAAGATGCTGTTTTTCTGAGCTTTCTGAAGCAGGAAGAGATTTCTGGTGCCGTTGAGGCGGTTCTGGGAAATGGAAGTCGGAAGGTACGTCGCCTTGTCAAAAGTCAGTCTGACGGAAAGAAAAAGGTCTCTAGCTAAGGCGCTCTCGGGAGTGAGGTCGAGCGCTATTTCCTTGGCGTTTTCCTCGGCGATCGTGATGCTGTAATTCTCCAGCAGGTATTTTATCGTCATGAAACCCGCGAAGACGACTTCCATCTTGCTGTTGTTCACGACGAGTGTTTTGTAGCTTTTCCTGCCTTGCTCCATCGTGAAGAGCTGGGCTCCGTCCAAAATAGTTACAGAGGCTTTGGGAGCGTAGTATTCGAAACGCATCCTGAAGTAAAGCCTTTCCTCTTCGGCTTCATCGTTGTTGTAGCGCTCCCTTTCAAGGTAGAAGCGCCCGTAAGTCTCTTCGCCCTGCTCGTCGTGCTTGTCATACTCGCACTGCTTGAAATAAGCGCAGTAGGTGCGGGTGTGCCTCGCGGAGTAATCGATGGCGGCAATGACCTCTTCGAGATGCTTTTTCGCCTCGTCCGTTTCTTTTTCGCCAGTCGCTCCCAAGACAAAGATCAGGGCCAGGGGAAGCCAGGACAACTTACTTAGCCTTTTTAAAGCAGGAAGCATCGAAGTAGTTGGTTGGCAGAGAGACGTTAAAGGCGGGGGAGGAGAAATGGATCGTGATGTCCTGGCCGTTGAGCTTTATTTGCCTGAGCCTTTCCGGCAGGCCGGTCTTTTCCGAGAAATCGACTTCAGCCTCGGAGAAGAACTCCTTGGCGAAAGCGCTCCTCGGAGCAAGCTTGAAGGAGATCCTCCCGTTTTCAGACTTCGCGATCGACACGTCGTAATGGCGCTTCAGGGCTTTCGGCGAAACGAAAGTCGAGAAGACCATGTCGGCGCGGTTAACGTCCCTGGAAGGGGAGAACTGCGGCTCGGTCATGTCCTCCGTGTAAATGAGGACGCCGTTGGGGGCGAGAATGGTGACGGACTTTTCCGGCTCAAGGTAATCGAAGCGCAGAAAGCAGTTGGTGGTATTGCCGTTCGCTTGGCGCAGGAAACTCAATTTGCCCTTGTGCTCGCTTTCGTCCATGAAAAGGGGATCCTTGTCGAGCTGCCTGAAGTCCGCGGTAAAAGTTTTGAGGTCCTTGACCTTGTCGGTGAGCCTCGCGAGCACGGAATCGACGTCGTTCGTGTTTCCGGCCAGAAGGGTGAAGGCCGAGGCGAAAAGTAGGAATAAGATCTTTTTCATGCGTTTGCTTTTCTCAATTTGTTGGCGTATTCCACTACTTCCGGACGTTTGATGTTAAAACGGTCGACTACGGTCGGAAGATCGCGGTTCATTATCTGCGTAGGCTCGATCCCCTCCAGCCATTCATATGGGAGGTTGTCAAAGCCTATTCTGTCGGGAGAATGGGAATCGGAGCTGATGATCAAGGGAAGCTTGTATTCCGCCGCCACGCCCAAAAATTCCCGCCAGGTCTTTTCCTGGAAATCGATCTTGCTGAGGTTGAATTCCAAAACGGTGTTGGTGTCGAGGGCGACTTTGGCTATTTCCACGTAATCCATGGGATACCAGGGATTGACGGGGTGGCTTATGACGTCGATATGGGGGTTTTCCATCGCCTTGTAGAGGCCTTTTTTAATGTCGCTGAGCAGCACGTTCCTCACCCAGCCGAAGGTGTGCGTTCCCAAAAGCACGATGTCCAGCTGCGCTTTCACTTCGTCGGGCAGGGCCGTTCTTCCGTCGGTGTCGATGAGGTCGTCTTCGACGCCGTAGAGCATCATGACCGGAAGATCTTTGGGCGCGATCTTGGGAAGATTGGCGAAATAGCCGATATGCGGGCAGCGGGCGATGCTTGGCCCGTGCTCGGTCACGGCGAAAGCCTGCAGGCCTTTTTCAAAAGCGGCCTGCGCCATCTCTTCCCAGGAACCGTCGGCGTGGTCGCTGGCGATGGTGTGGGTGTGAAGATCGGTCTTAGGTGTAGGTATAATGCTCATACATCTAAATTATAGCATTAATGGGGGGCGTTTTTGCGTGATTTGCCGCGCGCTTTTATGTGGTATAATTAACTTAACTTAATATCTAGTTTTAACCCCGATGAAAAGGCCACGAATGTGAAACATCGTCCGCTCGCCGCCGCGCTGGCTCTCTGCACTACCCTTGCAGCGCAGGCCTCTGTGCCTTGTTTCACGTTGAAACTTAGGATCGATCTTTCCGACGTTAAGGCCGACGAAGTTCTCTACGAGGTCGGCTGCGCAAGGCTTGCGCTCCGCATAGCCGGGCAAAACAAAGACCTGGAGTCTTATGATACCCGGCAGGGGAACTACCTCAACTTTCCGATGCCCGACGGCTCGTGCCCTGTCATTGAGGCGACGATCTGCGATATCGGCGGGCGCGTGGGCATTCCGCTTGGCGCGCTTCCAATGAAGGACGGCCTGCACGACGTGACGCTCAATTTCGCCAAGGCGCGCTGGACTATCCTCGTTGATGGTCTGCGGGACGACGACATGCCGCCCTCCCCGGACGTGATCGCCTGGCCAGCCGACGCCGAGGGGCGAATGCTCTCACCGCGCGTAAAGAAGGCCTCGTTCTCAACGCCTGCGCTCGCGGACGCTCTTCCCAAGGCGCCTGATTCCCGCCCTGTCGCGCGCTCGATCCAGTATTGGACGCCCGACGACCACAACGCCTGGGTTGGCGACGTAGTCGTTGGAAACTTTAAGGGACGCTTCCACGTGTTCTACCTCTTCGATCGGCGCCATCACTGTTCCGGCGGCGGCGTGGGACGGCACTACTTCGCGCACCTTTCCTCCGCCGACCTCGTCACCTGGGAAGAACATCCGACCGCCGTGCCGCTGGACGTTTGGTGGACCACCATTGGCACCGGCACGCCGTTTCTTTACGAGGGCAAGCTCCATCTCGCTTACGGGCTGCACACGAGCCGTCTCACCAAAGACCCCGCCTATCCGATCGGCGCCACGTACGCGGTGTCCGAGGACGGCATCCACTTCGTAAAGTCGCACAAAATCGTCCACGAAACTCAGAACCCCACCATTTACAACCGCGCGGACGGCCTCCTTGGGCTGGTGACGGGCTACGGCATCGAGGGAACGATCTGGAAGAGCGATCACATCGGGGATTGGATGCTCTGCGACGACAAAATACCAATAGGCGGGGACTGTCCCTGCCTTTTCAAGTGGAACGGCCGCTATTATCTGTTCCAGGGCTTCACTAAGTTTGCCTACAGTCCCACGGGGGAACCGGGCACGTTCGTAAACTGGACGGACAAAGGCCTGGCGCCTTACGAGGGGCTTTCCGTGCCGATGGTCGCGCCGTTCGGCGAAAACCGCCGCGTCATGGTCGGCTGGCTAAACCACATCTACGGCTGGGGCGGCTGGCTCGTATTCCGCGAACTGATCCAGAATCCCGACGGCACGCTCGGCACGAAGTGGGTGCCGGAGATCGCGCCTCCGGTTCCGCCTGAAACTTTCATTGCGCAGCCAGGACAACCGTTCCTCCTAATGGCCGCGCCGGAACGAGAAGACGGCGCCGCGCTCACGTTCACTATCGATTCGGCAGCGCGCACTGCCTCTTTCATAAATGACGAGGCGGACGCCAAGCTCGAAGACGCGCACCTTGCCGGCAACTTTAGTATCACCGAGCTGCCGGACTTTGCTTCGGCTTATCCCGTAAAACTTGTGCAGTACTTTGACGAGAAGGCCAACGCCACCATCTTCGACGTGGAGATCGGCGGAGTCCGCACGATGATCTGCCGCAGGGCTGGCAAGTTCAAAAAAGCGATCGAAATGAAATTAAAATAACATGATAAAACACACTAAGGAACAAATTAACAATGAAGCTTTCAAGATACTGCCTGCCTATCCTGACAGCCCTCACTTTAACGGTCGGGTGCGAGGATGAAAAAATGCGTTTAAGCTGCGAAAAAGTCACTTTGAATAACGGTCTGACCGTCCTGCTCTGCCAGGAAGGATACGCTCCCGTGGTAACCGTCGGCGTGCTTTATCACGTCGGTTGCAACAGGGAGGAGAAAGGCAAGACCGGGTTCGCGCATCTTTTCGAGCACCTGATGTTCTCGGAATCCCAGCACGTTCCCCCAAAAGTGGCCTGGAAGATGATCCAGGGGCTGGGCGGCACCATGAACGGCTGGACCTCCGTCGACCACACCTTCTACCATGAGACCGTTCCCGTTTCCGGCATGGAGGACGCCATGTGGATGGAAGCCGACCGCATGGGATATCTTCTTCCGACCATGACGCCGCAGGCCCTCGCCGTTCAGCAAGGCGTGGTCATAAACGAAAAGCGCCAGACGGAAGTGAACGTTCCTTACGGCTACGATTGGGAAATCAAGAGCAAACTGATGTACGGCCCCGACCATCCCTGCGGACACACTGTCATAGGCAACATGGAAGACCTTACCAACGCCAAGCTTTCTGACGTTCAGGCTTTCCATGAGAAATACTACATCCCCAGGAACGCGACTCTGGTTCTGTGCGGCCGCTTCGACAGGGACGAAGCCCTTCGCCTGGCGGAAAAATATTTCGGCGACATCCCCGGCGGAACGGCTTTGCCAGATCCCAAGCCCAGGCCCATCAAGCTTGAGAAAGACCTGAACTACCACTACCTCGACAAACTGGCCGGCGCTCCGGACATCTCCGTTGTTTTCCCCGGAACGCACGAGTTTTCCGACGACAGCATTCCCCTGAAAGCCCTGGCGGCGCTTCTCGGCACCGGCAAGGGCTCTCCCGTTTACCGCCACCTCGTGGAGAAGAAGCTGGCTCCTTCCGCCGAAGTTTACAGCGACGGCTGCGACCTGACGGGCGAATTCACCATCACGGCCAGGCTGCTGCCTGGCGTTACGGCTGATGAAGCGAAAAACGCGATAAAAGACGCCCTCAAGGATTTTGAGGACAATTTCTCTTCCTATGAAAAGGAGCTCGACCGCTACAAGGCGCGCTGCCTCAGGGAATTCTACGCCAAGCTCCAGAAGAGCATCGACAAAGCGTTCCTCCTGGCCTACAGCGACGAGTACGCCGGCAGCTGGAACAGGCTGAACGAAATGGCCGACCAGATGGAAAGCGTGACCATGGACGACATCAAAAGAGTCTATGAAACGTATGTGAAGGGCAAGCCCTCCTTCACGCTCACGCTTCTGCCCGCCGATCAAGCGGAGCTCGCCATGAAAGATTCGACGCTCGTTCCGGAGATCAAGGAGCCAGTTGTTGATGAAAGCCGCTTCGGACAGCCCGGCGAGGGCTACCAGGCCGTCAAAGACCTGCCTTCCAGCTTCGACCGGTCAAAGATACCCCCTGAAGGGAAACTGCCCGAAATAAAGGTCCAGGACGTCCAGGATGAGAAGATCGGCGACAACATCCGCTTAATGGTGGAAAAAGACGAAACGCTCCCGATGGCGGAGATCACGTTCATACTGCACGGCGGCCAGGCTAAAGAAACGCTTCTCAATTCCGGCATCACCACGCTTACGGCGGCCATGCTGCTGGAAGGCACGGAAGACTACGACTCGCTTGAGTTCGACGGCGCGGTGAGGGATCTTGGCGTGGCGCTTTCGGCCAGGGCGACCGCTGACAGTGTTCTCGTGAGAGTCCAGACGCTCTCCTCCAACATACCGAAACTTTTCCCGCTTTTGGAGCAGGCGCTTACCAAACCGGCCTTCAGGAAAGAGGATCTCGCGCGCGTGAAAGCCAGGCAGCTCGACCAGCTGCGTCAGGACGCGATCGATCCGGAATGCCTAGCCGACAATCTCTTCTATGAAAACGTTTACGGCCGCGTTCCCGCCGCCATGCCTCTGAACGGAACCATAGAGAGCGTTGAGAAGCTCAGCGAAAAAGACGTTGCCGATTACTACAAGAACGTCTTCGCCAATTCGCCTCTCTCCATCGCGGCGGTGGGGGACATAGACCTTGAGGAATTGAAGGAGCTCTCTTCCGGCATCATCGAATTCTATTCCAAGGCTAAAGCGGATAAAGCCGCGCCTCAGGTTTTTGAGAAATTCGTTCCCGGCAGGAAAGTCCTCAAAAAGAGCGAGGACGCCGCGCAGAGCGAGATCAGGGTGGGCCTTCCGGCCATGAGCTGCCAGGACGAGGAATACTTCAAAGCGCACCTTATGAACTTCATGCTGGGCGGCTGCTTCTCCTCAAGGCTCAACATCGTCCTAAGGGAAGAAAAAGCTTTCACCTACGGCGCAAGCTCGTATTTCGACGCGGAAAAAGATTTCGGCGCCTACGTCATCTCGACCGCCGTGGACGCCGCGCACACGGAAGAATCGCTTGAGATCATCAATGATATCGTCAAAAAATACGCCGACGATCTTTCCGAAGAGGATCTCGAATATACGAAAGCGACCGTCGCCAAGTCATTGGTCAGGCGAGGCGAAACGGTCAGCGACCGCCGGCTCCTATTAGAAACCATGCTGCGCTTCGGTTATCCGATCGATTACTTGGTGAAGCGCCAGAAGATCACGGAAAACATAACGCTCTCCGAAATGAAAGCGCTGGCGAAAAAATACATCGATCCCGCGAAGATGACGACGGTCGTGGTCGGCCCGAAAGATGAAACGACCATCTTCGACCAGATCAAGAACGAGGACGGAGAATTGTTCTCCTTCGAGCTTGACGGCAAGCCCTACAAAGGCTTCGCCGATTTCCCGACCATAGAGGAAAAGTCGGAACAAACAAAAGACGGCGAATCTTACTCCAAGAAGGTCAAGGTCAGCGACGAGCTGGTGGGGGAGATCCAGGCGAAACACAACGACAAGTACGATGAGACGGAATACACCATCTATTTCACCAACGTGGGCGACAAGCCCTCGCCAGTCATCTCCAAACTGAGAGCCCTGGACACCGTCTTCGCCGGAGACCATCCTGTGCTCAGAGGCATCGGCGGCGACTTTCAGGAACATCACAAGCCCTACGAACACGACCTCTCTCAAGGCGAGGGCAAGGTGGCTTTCCTAAGCTTAAGCGGACGCCCCACCCACCAGACTTTCCCGTATTATGATCTCGTGTTAGGAGAGGGAGGAATATTCATAGCTCTTGGCTGGGCCGGCACCTTTGGCGCCAGGTTCGAACGGGAGGAAGGGGAGACTCGCGTCATCTTGAAGTCCGACGTTTTCCTCGAGGCCTCGCTGCTTCCCGGCGAAAAGATCAGGACCGGATTGGTAGTCCTGCTTCCCTACGAAGGCAGGGACAAGACCAAGGCCTGGAACTATTGGCGCCGCTGGTTCATCGAATGCAACATGCCGAGAGCCAACGCCCAGGGCGACCCCATCAAGCCCTTCACGGCCGTGGGCTTCAACCCCGACGCCGGCAAAGAGCACATCGAACAGTGGGACGGCTCCTCCGCGGAGGACAGCACGACCTGGAAGAGGACGCTGGACAAGCTCGTAAAGGAAGATCTCGTGGCCGACGTGCACTGGTTCGACGCCGGCTGGTACTCCGACCCCAACAAGAACACCCCGGGCCTCTACTGGTACACCAGCGTTGGCAGCTGGGAAGTCGACCCAGTCAAGTGGCCCGGCGAATCGCTTAGGGAATACTTCGACGCCTGCCGCGAGAAAGGCATGGTGAACCTCATGTGGTTTGAGCCCGAGCGCGTCACCAGCGTGGAAGGCCTCGTGAAGAACTACGGCTACAAACCGGAGTGGGCTATAAACGACGGTGCGCAGTACCGCCAGACCACCAACGATCTCGGCAACAAGGAATGCTTCGAGTGGACGAAAGAAAGAGTGCTTGGCACCATGAAACGAGTGGGCGCCGACATCTACAGAGAGGATAACAATTTCTCTCATGCCCCCAACTGGAAGTTCCACGACGAGGAGGAGACCAAGAGACTGGGCATCCCGCGCAGCGGCCTCACCGAGAATTTCCTCATCCAGGGCCACTACGCTCTCTGGGACGCCATAATCGACTTTCAGAAGACCAGAGGCGGCTGCACCTACGTGGATTCCTGCGCCAGCGGAGGCGGCCGCAACGACATCGAATCCATGCGCCGCGGCATTCCCTTCATGCGCTCCGACGCCGACCGCACGACTTCCGGCCTCAGACTCTCCATGACTTCCACGCTGCCTTACTGGATTCCTTTCCACGGCTCAAACAACAAAGAAACAAAAGGTGAGCTCGATCCGCCTTCCGGCAAGGGCAACGACTTCTACATCTCCAGAGCCTCGTACCTCCCGGCGGCCTGGCAGATCGGCGGACAGGTCACGCAGAATCCCGATCTCGACCTTCAGCTGATGAGGGACGTCATGAAGGAATGGCGTTCTTTGAGCGACCTCCTGCTCAAGGATCTCTACGTTCTGACGCCCTGGCACGCTGAAGACGACCTCAAGGGCTGGACAGCCTTCGCTTACCACGATCCCGAGACCGACGAAGCGGCCGTGCTGGCCTTCCGCCAGGACGAATGCGAAGAAGCCGACTATATCCTGAAGCTTCCCTTCGCCGACCCGGAAAAAACCTACGCCATCACAGACGCGGACACCAAGAAGACCACCGAGCGCAAAGGCGCGGAACTCATAGAAGGCCTCAAAGCCACCCTCCCCGAAAAGCGCTCCTCCCTCCTCTGGCGTATCACCAGCCTATGATAGATTTTCGAGGCGAAAGAGTCATGTGCCCGTAAGCAAACTTAGCGAAGCCTGTTTGCCAAGGGCATATGACTTTTCGCCGAGAAAAGCGTAAAATAGAATGAAGTAAGCAATATACGGAGCGTTTATGAAAAAAGTAATCCTTGCGTCCCTTGCGGCGCTTGTTTGCCTCACCGCTTTCTGCGACGAGCTCTGGTCGGATGATTTCCGCTTCGACGGAAGCGAGATCACCGCGAAAGCTATCCTTCTGAAGGATACCGACAAAGTCTGCTACAGCACTTACCTTGCCAGGGGCGAGCTCGTCTCCATCGTAGTCTCGGCGGAAGACATCGAAAATCCCGAGATCAACACGGTCCTTTTCGCGGACTATTACGGGATACCCATGGAAGGCTTCGTCTTCTGGCCTTACAAAACCGAACCCTACAAGGATTTTCCCCTGGACGACACCTATCTCCTCAAGCATAGCGTCGAGACTGAATTAGGCACCATAACACTTGATAGGAGAGTGACGCTCCTTCCGGAACCCGCGGGCTTATTGCTTCTCGTTCTTTTTGGCGCTGGCGCGTTTTTCGCACGCAAACGCTTCAAAGGCCTGGCTATGATCGCCGGTCTGGCCGCGCTGACTTCAATTTCCGCTCAGGCCAACTGCATCAGCTACGTCAGATGTCTGCAGATATGGCCCTTCTCCAGAAGCGTCTCCATAACTTACGCTCTTACCTCCGAAAAAGACGAACCCACCTACAACATCAAATTCTACGGATCCATCGACAACGGTGAAACGCTTTTTGACCTTTCCGAAAAAGGCTCGCTGGAACTGGACGGCGCGCTTGGCACGGTGACTGGAAGCGGCGAGCATAAGACACTCTGGACGCCCAACGATCAGTTTTATTTCACGAAGATCGACAACATGAAGATCAAGGTCGTCGCGGATGAGACAACGCCGAACGAGGGATATGCCGTCATCGATCTCTCCGGCGGACCTGAGGCCGACAGCTTCCCAGTCACTTACTTGGACAGAGTGCCTGAAGGCGGCTGGACGGAAGAGTACAAGACCACCAAGCTGGTCCTCAGAAAGATCGAGGCGGGAAGCTGCGTCATGGGCAGCCCCGCTTACGAAGTGGGCAGAGTCGAGGCCGAGACCCAGCATGAGATTACGCTTACGAACGACTATTACATCGGTGTCTTCGAGACGACGCAGAAACAATACGAGCTTGTCACCGGATCTAACCCCTCAATGTACAAAGGCGATTCTCGCCCGGTGGAATGCGTTTCCTACAACGACCTCCGCGGATCCGAGAATGGCGCTTTATGGCCGAAGAGTTACGACGTGGACGAAAACACCTTCTTCGGCATCCTCCGCGCCAAGACCGGCCTGACCTTCGATCTGCCCACCGAGGCGCAGTGGGAATACGCCTGCCGCGCCACCACCACAACGGCTTTGAACAGCGGCAAGGATCTGACGGACGAGGATCAGGACTACAACGTGGGGGAAGTGGCCCGCTATTATTACAACCGCAAAGACGGGAAGGGCGGCTTCGAGGAACACACCGTGGTCGGCAGCTACGAGCCGAACCTTTGGGGCCTCTACGACATGCACGGCAACGT
>JAGCDY010000089.1 GCA_017650925.1 bacterium | reverse complement strand
GGGACCTTGAATCCCGCCGGGATGTCGTTGAGATCCTGGAAAGCGTATTCCACCGGCAGCATGTGCGCGTATTTGTTGCCGACTTTGACGCGGAATTCTTCCTCGAAGTCATGCCTGATGACGAAGACGATCTTGCCGAAATTGGCTCTGATGGCGTCGAAAATGGAATAGTCCATGATAACTTCGCCCGAGGGGCCCATAGAGTCGATCTGTTTCAATCCGCCGTAACGGCTGCCCATGCCGGCCGCCAGAATAAGAAGAGTAGGTTTCATGCTTTCTCCTGATAAATTAAAAAAATATGTCCAACTCCCTAAATAATAACCTATTTCCCCCCAAGGAGCAAGTGCCGAACGTATTGCCTCTAAAACCGCCTTCTGCTATAATTACGGCATCAATTAACCAAAAAGAAAGAAAGAAAACTTATGTACGAAGCCAGCGATCTTAAAAAAGGCATCAAAATCGAACTCGAGGGCGAACCTTACATCATCACCGACTTTGAGTTCTCTAAGCCCGGCAAAGGCCAGGCCATCTACCGCGTCCGCATGAAAAACCTGCTGACGGGCTACTCCATTGACAAATCTTACCGCAGTAACGACAAGTTCCAGCCCGCCAACGTCAGCAACCTGAAGCTCCAGTACTCCTACTTCGACGGCACCAACTACGTCTTCATGGATCCCGAGACCTTCGAGAGCTACAACGTGAACGCCGAACTGATGGAAGACAAGAAGGACTACCTCATGGAGAACATGGAAGTGGACGGCACCCTCTACAACGAAATGGTGATCGACGTCACTCTCCCCTCCTTCGTTGAGATGAAAGTCACGCGTTCCGATCCGGGCGTCAAGGGCGACACCGCCACCAACGCTACGAAGCCCGCCACCATGGAGACCGGCCTCGAGATCAAGGTCCCGCTCTTCGTGAACGAAGGCGACGTCATCCGCATCGACACCCGCACCGGCGAATATCTCGCCCGCGTCTCCACGAAGTAAGGATGACCAATAAGTTTCAAAACTTAACGCGCCGCGCCGAGATCATTCGGGCGGCGCGTTCTTTTTTCCATCTGGAAGGCTTTCTGGAAGTCGAGACGCCCATCTTAACAGACGAGCCTCTCCCGGAAGCCAACATCGAGGCCATCAAGACTGAAAAAGGCTTCCTCATCACGAGTCCGGAAGTCTATATGAAGCCCCTCCTGGCCCAGGGCGCCCAGAAGATCTTCCAGATAACGAAATGTTTCCGCAGGAACGAACACGGCTCCCGCCACCGGGAGGAGTTCACCATGCTGGAGTGGTACCGCACCGACTCCGATTACGCAAAACTTAAAGAAGACACGGTAAAACTTATCCGTTTCATCGCGAAAGTCCTGAACACCCAGGCGATCGAGCGCGGGGATCGCGAAATAGACCTCTTCTCCAACTGGGAAGACATTACGATCGCCGAAGCCTATCAAAAATACGCCGGCCACCCCGCTCCGGAGGACGACTTCCAGTTCGACGAGGAGATGACAAGGCTAGTGGAACCCAACCTCGGCTGGAACAAGCCGACCTTCCTCTCCGATTACCCCGTCAAATACTGCCCCATGTCCGCCGCCTGCCAAGGCAACCAATCCAATGGCCAGCGCTTCGAGCTTTACATTGCGGGGCTTGAGCTCGCCAACGGCTGCACGGAACTGTCCGACTGGGAAAAGCAGCGTCGAAATATCGAAAACGAGCAGCAAAGAAGGGCCCAAAACGGCATGCAGCCCTATCCCTTCCCAAATAAATTCCTGGAAGCCATGAAGACCTTCCCGCCCGCCGCCGGAGCCGCCCTCGGCATAGACCGCCTCGTCATGCTCTTCACAGGATCATCCGACATCCAATCCGTCCTGGCATTCTAAACAAACATCACACCACTTCTGTGATCGGCTTTATCTTAGCGATTTCGGCTGCTATTTTTCGCCTTGCTATCCTAAGTTCATATTCTTCCTGATATCTCAGGAAAAAACCCTGGGAAAGGCCGAAATACTTGGTCAATCTAAGATCAGTGTCAGCCGTTACTCTTCTTTGATTGTTCACTATCTGATGGATCCGATTAGGAGGAACGAATATCGCCTTGGCCAATGCGTTCTGCGTCAGGTCCAGCGGTTCCAGGAATTCCTCTTTCAACATTTCGCCGACAGTCGTAAGTTTTATGTATCTGCTCATTCTTCAATCTCCTTAATATGTTTCCCAATATTATATAGTACGTACTACGTAAAATCAAGATGGTGCAAAAACTCAGTCATAATCTTTCACTATTATTTGTGATAATCCGTTATCTCAACGTCAAAAGAATTGTTGTTGACCCATCTGAAACAAATTCTGTACTGATCATTGATGCGAATCGAATATTGCCCTCTGCGTTTACCAGACAATGCTTCAAAGTGATTGCTATAAGGAACTCTCAAATCTTCAATAACAAGAGCGGCATTCAACATTCTTAATTTCTGTAATGCCCTTCTCTGAATTTCATAAGGAAATTTAGTGCTGACGATTTCGTTCCAAATCTTCTCAGTTTCATCTGTCTTGAATGATTTGATCATGTTAATATTTTACATAAACAAATCAAAAAAGCAAACTTATACACTAAAATAGATAGAACTGAAGTAACCAAAACCAAAAAGCCTACACCGCCCTAGAACATCCAGGACGTCCTGGCGTTTTAATTTTTTAATCAGCGTCGCATTTCCGATTTTTCGCCCTTATCTGATTAAGTTGAGTAAAAAAAAGGCTCTGGAATTCCTTTTTTCCTGGCTTTGATCCCGCCATTTTTTGACTTCGTCTTCTGTCATGTATTTTCCATATTTTTTTAAAACACATGTCGCATAATTGTCGATTGCCCCATAATAACCGCCTGGTAACAAGGAGCTAAACCGATTGTGTTCATATCTTGTTGTGGCCGCTTTCTTATATAGTTCAAAGAAGTCGTTTTTAGCCTTTTCAAATTCGTCCTTTTTGTCGAATATCAAAGAAAGCGCCATGACCTTTTCATACAATCCCATTCTTTTCAGATTGTGATCAGGATCGCTCTCAGCGTAACAGAATACATTAAAACCGCAAAGAGGCAAATAATCTTTGCTCGGCACCGTTTCTATTTCTTTCCAGAATTCCTGAAACTTGAAATGGCCGTCCTTTTCGCATTCCTTCAGGAAAGACTCCTTCAGGCCCTTTACAATTGAGCCGTCAGTGTCTTTCAGATTCTCCATTGGAAAATTAACAAATTTCAGCCAATTGACCACAGATTGGGAAAGATCTCCCGTCGGAATGATCTCCTTCCACAAAGGCAGCCATTCTTTACTGTCAATATGAGAATAATATGACTGTTCAAGAAATATGTTCATCGGCGTGGACTTATCATAATCCATGATCTTTTTATTCAACTCATTCCAAAGAGTATCGTTTCCTTTTTTCTCTTCAGCAAAGACAAGCGAAGCGAAAAAGAAAAAAGCAAGAAAAAATCCAAAACTAATTTGAAAAGCGAGACGTTTCATATGCAACTCCTCCTTCAACATTTTAGCATAAAATTGCTTACCTAAATCTGTATCTAAATTTTTGATAAGCTGTTGCAATTTTCTTTCTGTATATAAAAAAAGCCGGCAACAAAATATCGCCGGTGTTTTTCATCTAAAGATTGAACTTATTACTCTTTATTCGTTCTTGTGTATCTCATATGACGCGGATGTGAGATATTTAGCGAAGAAAGGATCGCCTACAAAATACACGGCGTTCAGCCTTTCGCAATAACCTTTCGCCATGAGTTTTAAAAGCGCGCCGTGAACAGTCGAAGATTGTCCGAGCCCAAATCTTTGCCGATAGGCCTCGTCAAAACAGTCGGTCGGCGAAATGGCGAGAGCGGAAAGAAGGCGTCTTTGGGCTCCAGAGAGTTCTTCAAGTATGATCTCGTACTGTTCGCGTTTCATATCAACAAGGCTCATAGCGGCAGTATCGACATCTTCCGGAACGACTTTTTTCCCGCCTCTAGCCAAAACGGTTTCGTATATTTCCGAAGAGAAAGCCTGCACATAGTACGGAATGTTCTGTGATAATTCCAACACTTTGTCTATGGTTTCCTTCCCAATCGTGATCTCTACGGAGGCGAACCTATCCGCGACGAAGCGGCGGCTTTCCTCCACAGGCGGCTTGTCCAGATGGAGAATGCGGGCCGAATTATAAAAAGGCCGAGCATGGTCGCTGAACATCCTTTGAAGCATGTGCGTCTTTGAGCCTAAAAACACGTAACGTACGGAATCATGATGCTGGATGCAGCCGCGGAACACGCCTTCAAGAGGTATGCCGCCGGACCATGAGGCTATCTCCTGGAATTCATCGAAGATTATGACGAAGGTTCTTTTTCCTCCCGCGACCTTTTCGGGAAGATCCAGAATATTCTCAAGATCATCACCAGAAAATCTCCTGGCTGTAAAATCCAGTTCAACGGTTGGCTTCCCGCTCTCGTCCACAGTGAATTTCGGGCGAAGACCGGAGAGACAGCTGCCGATAAGACGAATGATCTTATCCGTGGCGCTTTCCGCCGCATAAACCGCTGAAGCGTATTTTTCGCAGAAACTCTCAATCGAATCGATCTTCATCATGTCGAAATAAAGACACGTGAAGCCATCGTCAGCCCATTTTTCAATGACCTTCTTAACCAAAGAAGTTTTTCCATACCTTCTGGGCGCATAGAGGACGACGTTTGAAGAGCCTCCGGCTATTATGGAATAGAGCTTATCGCCGTCGATGGTGCGGTCGTAATACTGGTCGCCCGTTACAGCGCTTCCAAACTTGAACGGATTTGACATTCTTTTCATAATTCCTCGAACCATTTGCTTACCTAGTTTTAGGTAACTTAAATTTAGGTAAGTATATCATATCTTATATTTACAAGCAATATAGTGCTTACCTAAATTTAGGTAACTTAATTTTAGGTAAGCAGACGAGGGGCGATTTCTGTATAAAAAACGACCGGCGGCAAAACGCCGCCGGCCGTTTCACATTATTGAAGCTTGTTTTTATTCCAGAACCAGAACGACACGGAAGCCTGTATAAATATCGCGTTGAGAGTCTGTGATAAAACTTCTCTTTGCCGATCGACAGGCATATGCATAATCTATGCAATGACCTCCACGAGTAACACGAATAAAATTAGCGGTAGGAGCTCCCTTGGGATCAATTTCATCTCCCTGATACGCTCCATAATAATCCAAACACCATTCCCTTACATTTCCATGCATATCATATAATCCCCAGGCATTAGGACGATATTTCCCAACTTTGGCAGTATCTCCGTTAGAATTGTATTCGTAGCAGCCAAGCTTGGCAAGATCTCCGCTAATATAAATAGGTGGTTTAAGGTTGCTGCCGTCATTAAACTCAGAAGTCGTGTTGGCCCTGCAGGCATACTCCCACTGCGCTTCTGTAGGAAGATCAAAATCCATGTTTGTTTTTTTGCGAAGAATGCCAAAAAAAGAGCCTTCGTCAACTTCGTTGTTTCTCGGCCAGTTTCCGGATCCTCTAATCATACGGTAAGAAACACAATCAGCAGGATGTGTCATATTATTGTTATAGTTAGTATTAGATCCTGTAATTAGGATATACTGCCTCTTCGTTGTCTCAAAAACTCCTATATAAAAAGATTTCGTCAGTGTTACTTCGTGCAGTATCTCATCATCAGACCTTCCACGTTCTCGTTCCAACGAACCCATATAGAATTTGCCTGCCTCGATCCTTCTCAAAACCATTTTTGTGGTCTTGTATTCATCAGTCCAGCCGCCTTCCGGTACACTATCGAGATAGCTTACGGCAAAATTCGCAGCATTGGTCCCGCCGGAGATATCTATTACCATATAAAGGTTGGTGCTCTGTTCAATAGCCTCCACTTTAATTTTGAAATTATCCCTGATCCAACTGTTGAAGTAATCGCTGGGCGTCCAAAAACTTTTATGCTCTCCTGAGCCAGCAACTATTCCGTTTGCTCCTTCGCCACTGATCGTTCCATATTTCAAAAGATTGAAAACCACCTGACCGTCGCTAGTTGAACCGTAAAAACTGACTTTAAAAGTCGGATCAATGCTGTCTGAAGCAATGTTGTAATTGATAATAACGCTTCTGTCAAAAGGCCACATCTGCATACAACTGACCTTGGTTACCTCAGTCTCGGCAGAAAGACCTAAAGCCCCCAAAACAAGGGAAATCGTTATCATAGCTAAAATATTCATGCGTCTGCGGACATAAAAAAGCACAGCTAATCCAAGCAAAAATAAACCTGCCGGTTCCGGCAGAATCGTGACGATTCGTTCAAATCGCTTAACTTCAGAGTCGCTTTTTATGATTTCTGCTAAGAGGTAGGTATCGTCGGTTGGCAAATATTTGAATTCATCGGCCGTATAATCCCAGATAATAAACCCTTCGGCAAACTGATTCGGGTGGCTGGAAAACACTTCGGCAACAATGTTGGTATCGTTCTTATCTGTTGCCGAAATGGTTAAAGAAACGGGCGCCCCCTCCACCATCGCGCTGCTGTAGGGCAAAGGATCCGTCGGATTTAAAACGATTGCCTCTTCTGTGATCTGACCTCCGTTAAAATGAAAATTATCGGACCATAGCGCATTATAAGCCAAAAGCGTGTTGGAAAAAAACAGGCACGCAAAAAACAAAAAGGCAAGGTGTCCTTTCATAACACTAATTCCTCTTCTGTTGATTAACTTACTTTGTTAAAATAATACCAAATAACCAAACGTCTTAAAAGTGTCAGCAGTGCTGACACTTTTTCGCTTCCGGCGTAAACCAAGTTATTGCGGAAAATAGAAAAACGACCGGCCGCGATGGTGGCCGGTCGCTTTCAATGCGCTCAACGCTCAACTTCGCTTTAAGGGACCAGAACTACGCGGAAGCCGTAGCGGGAGTAGTCGTAGTACGGCTTGCCGTAGTCGAATCGGTACGCCGACCGGCACTCGCCCGCACTATCGGCAAGGCTACCGCCGCGAAGGAGGCGTAAATAACCTTCGGCAGGTCCTACCGGATCCGTGACCGGATCGCTGGACCCGCTTTCGCCGTCATCCCACCAATCCAAGCACCACTCACTGACGTTGCCGTGCATATCATACAATCCCCAGGCGTTTGGCAGATATGAACCGACAACGGCGGTCCCGTCGTCCTCACCGCCGTTATAAGAATAGCGGCCGAGCTTGTTCAAGTTGTCGTCTTTCTCAATGTCGGCAAGATTATTTCCATCGTTCAGTGCGGTTGTCGTGCCTGCTCTGCAAGCAAACTCCCACTGCGCTTCCGTGGGCAGGTCGAAAGCCTTCCCTGTTTTCGCGCGAAACTTACCGAAGAAGGAATCCGCGTCGACATCGCTGTTGGCCGGCCAGCCGGCTCCTTTATCCGTTCCTCTGATCATATTGAAAGAAACGCTTTCCACAGGCCGCGTATTGCCGGAAAAATATGAGGGATTGCTGCCTGTGATCATTTCATACTGCTTTTGAGTGGTTTGGAAAACCGCGATATAAAAGTCTTTCGTAAGCGTAACTTCATGCTGGACTTCATTATCAGATCTTCCCAATTCATCTTCCGGCGAGCCCATGGTAAATTTACCGGCCTCGACTTTTCTCAAGACCAATTTCGTGGTCTTGTATTCGTCCGTCCAGCCGCCTTCCGGCACATCGCTAAGAAAGCTTGTCTCGCCGCTGGCGAGGTTGACTACCATATAAGTATCTTCGGTGGGAGGAACGACCGATTCCGACACCTCGACGTTGATCTTCATTTTGCTAGGCTTTGTCTTGTAGAAACTCTCGTCCGGCATCCAGAAGGTTTTGTATTTGCCTGGTCCGAGCAGCGTGCCATCAGCGCCGTCCCTCGATATTGTCCCCTTCTCGCCAAGGTCGAAAACAGTTTCGCCGTTGTCGAAGGAACCGGAAAATTTAACCGCCAGCGGAGCCACGGAATCGCTTTCCACCGTATAGTTTATGATGACGCATCTGTCGAAGGGCCACATCTGCAGGCAGGAGACCTCAGTTACGGAGCTTTCCGCCTGAGCGCCCAAAGCGATCAGCGCAAGAACAGCCACGAGGCTCTTCACGCGTTTGCGCAGGAAGAACGCAGCAACTAAGCCAAGAAGCAAAAATCCCACAGGCTCCGGCAGTATGTTCACCTTCCTAGTCAAGACCTTTGTTTCCGTGTCGCTCACGATAGTCTCGGTTAGAAGATAGGTATCGTCCGTCGGAAGATCCTTGTATTCCCCGGTTTTGTAATTCCAGACGGTCGTACCCTCCACTGGTTTCGCGGAATCATCCAAGAAGATATTGGCTGTCACTTCAGGATCAATTGTGTCCGTTGCCGTGATAGTCAAAGACTTCGGCTCCCCCTCGGCCATGGCGCTGCTGTAGGCCAGATTATCCGTGGGTTGCAAAAGGATCGCTTTCTCCGTGATCTCGTTCCCGTCGAAATCAAAATCATCGGACCAGCGTGAAGAGTCCGCCATAAGCGCGCCCGAACAGGCAAACGCCGCCAGAATGGTGAAGGTTAAGAGTTTTTTCATTTGTTATTTGGGGTGAATTATGATATTTATTTTTGCGATATTACGATCGTTCTTTACAAAAACATAGCCATATACAATGGCAAATGGATTATGTCGTCCTTTAGCATGACGTCTTTGGTGTAAAGAATGAATGTTTCTCCGATGCGCTTCTTGAATTTTTTCTTGAATTTATCAAGAGACAAGTGTGAACGGTAATTTCCACTTTTTACCTCCACAGGGCATATCTTGTCTCCGTGGCGGATCAGGAAATCGATCTCCATTCTGTTTTCGGCGCTGCTAAGGTCGTAGCGGGAATAGAAGAAGAGCTTTCTCTCGCTGCAGGAAAAAGCCTGCGCGACATAATTCTCCATGATCATTCCCTCGTTTATGTAAAGGTCTCCGGAATACACTTCGCTGTATATGCTGCTCTCCGTGTACGGGCGGTCTCCCAGCGTCTGCGAGATCATCAGTCCGGTGTCCAGAAGATAGACTTTTAAAGTTGAGTCGTCCTCGCTCAGGGAAAGAGCGACGCTGGGATCAGTGGCGTTGTACGCTATGTTAGCGACTTTCGCCTCGTAGAGCCAAAGAAAGGCTTCCTCGTAATTCCTGTATCTGGCCTCTTTGTCCAAAGAAGCCAAGGAATATTTCTTTTCCTTTTTGGAAAGCTGACCGGGAATGCCGTCGAAAACTCGCCTGACCTTCGCGGCGTCTTTTCCGGCGTATTTGGCAATATCGTTGTGGTATAGTCTGAGAATAGATCTTTTCACCATGTCAACTTCGCCAAGATTTCGCGTCTCGATAAACTTATCGACAGCTTGCGGCATGCCGCCTACCAGAAGATATTCCCGGAAGCGGTGCATAGCCGTTTCATGGAAACTTCTTCCCATAGGACGTCTTTCCTCGAAAGCCTTTTTGATGGCGGGAAAAGTGACCTTGTCACCTATCGCCCACAAGTATTCCTCAAAGTCCATCGGATACAATCCGATGGCTTCTTCCTCCGACGGGATGGTGATATCCTTCACGTTCATCCTTATGGAAATAAGCGAACCGGTCTCTACGTAATCGTAGCGTCCGTCCCCCACAAGCGCTTTCAATAGTTGCCTGGCCTCAGGACAGCGCTGCACCTCGTCGAAGACGATCAAGGTTTCTCTTTCGTGCAAAACGACATTATAGGCGAAGGAAAGCTCGTTGAAAAAAACGCTCAGATCGTCAGGATGGTCAAGGATGGCTGAAAGCACTTTTTTGTTCGGCTTCATGAAGTCCACGATAACGTAAGACTTGTATTCGTTTTTACCGAATACTTCAACAATAGTGCTCTTGCCAACGCGTCTGGCTCCCTCTATCAAAAGGGCGGTTCTGCCTTTGGATCGGCGCTTCCATTCGAGAAGTTTTTCATAGATCTTTCTCTTAAAAAGCATAATTATCTCCTATTTTGCGACTATTGTAGTATTTACAACTTAAAAAGTCAATACTCTTGCACGTTTTTAAGAGGTCATAGATAGCTGAATTTACACGTTTTTAAGAGGTCAGACAAGGCCAAATTTACACGTTTTTAAGACTTAAACAGCAAAGCGACCGGCCGCGGAATGCGGCCGGTCGCTTTGGATCGCCAGAAGCCAATTCTATTCCAAAACCAGAACTACGCGGATGCCGGAGTCGTTGTTGTAGTTGTCGGTGCGGCTATAGCGGCTCCGGTAAGCCGAGCGGCTTTCTTTCGGATAGAAATAGTAGCTGCCGCCGCGAAGGATGCGGTAAAAGCCCGTTTCGGGGCCCTTGGGATCGGTGACGGGATCTGCCGCCATGTTTTCACTGTACCAATCCAGACAGTACTCCAAGGCATTGCCGTGCATGTCATAAAGGCCCCAGGCGTTCGGAAGATAGCAGCCGACCACAGTCGTGTACTCGTAGCCGCCTTTGCCGTCCTTCATGTTGTGATAGACTCGGCCAAGCTTGAACATATTGCCGTCGTCAAATTCGTTGGTGATGTTCGTGCCGTTGTTCAAAGCCGTGGTCGTTCCGGCTCTGCAGGCGTATTCCCACTGCGCTTCCGTAGGCAAGTCGAAAGCCTTTCCTGTTTTCGCGCGGAACTTCCCGAAGAAGGAATCCTCGTCGACTTCGCTGCTGGCAGGCCATTCCGCGCCCTTGTTTCTCCCTCTTATTGCGTCGTAGGAAAGCTCTTCCACGGGCCTCAGGTCGCCCTTATAGTAGGAAGGATCGTCGCCCGTGACGATAGCGTACTGCTTCTGGGTCATCTCAAAGACGCCGATATAAAAATCTTTGGTGAGGGTCACCTCGTGCTGGACTTCCTCTTCTTCCCTTCCGAACTCGTTGGTGGGAGATCCCATCATGAATTTTCCGGCCGAGATCTTTCTCAAGACCATCTTCGTGGTCTTGTAGGTGTCCGACCAGCCTTTCTTGGGTTTATCGTCAAGATAACTGATCGCTCCGCTGGCAAGGTCGACGACCATGTATTTTTCCGCGAAAGCCGGCCCGTCATCAATATCGTCGTCACCACCGTCGTCAGGATCCTTGCTTTTCGCCACGGTAAATTTCTTGGCCTTGCTCCAGGCGGAGTAATAATTCTTGCCGTCCACTTTCTTGTAGGAGCGCAGACACACCTGATAGGTCGTGTTCGGCACGAGCCTCGTGACCTGGACGCTTGAGGACTGCTCGCCTGCCACCAAAAGGCTGCCGGACTGGGACTCGTCGGGAGCGGTGTAAAGAAGCTCATAGCCGTCTACGCCCGAGGAGGGCTTCCAACTAGCCTCGAATCCCGACTCGATGCTTTTAAGTTTCTTTATTTTCACCGGGCCCGGATTGATCGTGAATTCCCCAACCGCCTGGCCGCTATATTTCCCCGCTCCTGTCGCCACCGCTCTGGCAGTTCCTATTTGATCATTGTTTTCAAAGGAAAGCGTATACTCCTTCTTTTGCTTCAGAGGCTTGTTCCCACCGCAATAAACTTTCACGGCGGGCTTCAAGGCTTTTCCCTTATAGACGAGCGTGTCCTTTTTTATTACGACCGAACCGTTTTCGCTAAGATCATTGTCCGCGAAAAGCATACCACAAACCGACAGCGCCGCGAAAAGCGCAAAAACTACAAACTTTCTCATATCTTCCCCTGGGTGGATTGTAATGATACGCTTATATTTTAACAAAAAAAGGCCGGCCGCGGAATGCGGCCGGCCGTCTTTTCAGCGATGGTTCCTTATGTCTTAGTCTTCGAAGGGAACGACCAGACGGAAGCCGACGTTGTAGTTGGCGGTGGTAGGCCAAACACTCGATCCGCGGGTAGCGGAACGGCAGTACTCAGCATCGTCGATGTTGCCGCCGCCGCGAATCATACGCGTGGTGCCCGTGGCGGGACCGACAGGGTCGACCTGCGGATCAGCGCTCGACCTGGTATAGGCCCAGTCAAGGCAGATCTCAGCGACGTTGCCGTGGCAGTCGTAGAGGCCCCACTGGTTGGGCAGATAACAGCCAGCGACGGTGTGCTTGCGATAATAGATATCGCCCTTGCCATCGTTCGTGTCCCAAGCATAGCGGCCAGCTTCATCCATATTGGGGCACTGGCACTCGTCGGTAAGATCCTTGCCGGTGTTGAGCGCCGTTCCCGTAGTAGCGCGGCAGGCGTACTCCCACTGGGCTTCCGTGGGCAGATCGTAAACTTTGCCGGTCTGAGCGCGGAGTTTGCCAAGGAAGGAATCTTCGTCCACTTCGTTGTTGGCGGGCCACTGGGCGCCCTTTACCGCACCGCGGATCATGTCGTAGGAAACCTGCTCAACGGGACGGTTGTCGCCCTTGCTCTCAGCGGGATTGGAGCCGGTAATGAGCTCGTACTGCTTCTGCGTCACTTCGAACACGCCCATATAGAAAGGCTTGGTGATGGTGACGGTGTGCTGGATTTCCTGGTTAGCCTGACGACCAATTTCACTGGAGGGGCTGCCCATGGTGAAGGAACCGGCCGGGACGTAGGCGAAGACCATCTTGGTGGTCTTGTATTCGTTCGCCCATTCACCGGAAGGATCCTTGTCGACGTAAGAGTATTCTCCGGTCTCCAGATCGTAGGCGCAGTAAGGCATTCCGTCTCTTTCCTCTATCTTGACCTTAATCTTCATGTTTTCGGTATCGGTCTCATAGAAGCTTTCGTCGGGGGTCCAGAGCGTCTTGTGGTCGCCGGCGCTAATGAGTAAGCCTTTGGCGCCGTCGTTGGCAAGCGTTCCTTTCTCGGAAAGATCGAAGACCGTCTCGCCGTCATCGGTTGAACCGTAGAACTTGACGTTGAAAATTTCCGTGCTGTCAGACTCGACCGTGTAGTTGATGACCACGGTCCTGGAGAACGGGAAGAGCTGCAGGCAGTCGACTTTCGTGACGTAACAGAAAGCGGAGGCGTTGGAGGCGCAGAGCGCGGCCAGAGCCAAAACAGCGAGCAGGGCTTTGGCGCGGCGGCGCAGGAAGAAAGCGCCGACGATGCCAAGAAGGAGCAGGGCGGCCGGTTCCGGAACGAGGTTGATCGTGCGCGGATAAGCTTTGGTTTCCTGGCTGCCAGTCACCGTCTCGGTGATAACGTAGCTGCTGAACTGGTTGAAGTCGTCAAACTGCGGCTGGGTGTAATCCCAATAGAAGGAGCCTTCCACGGCCCTGCCGCTGGTGTTGTTGAAGAGCGTCACGTTAATGGAAGGATCGTTGACGTCCACCACTTCGATCTTGAGGGCCTGAGGATCGCCTTTGGCCAGAATGCTGGAGTAGGCGATCTTGTCGCTCGTCTTGAGCAGAAGCGGTTCTTCTTGATTGATCTCCTGGCCCTTGAAACTAAAAGAGCCGGACCAGAGTTCAGCCTCGCCGGCGAAAAGCGCCGCGGCGGCGAAACAGAGGCTTAAAGCCAGAAGGGATTTACTTTTTAACATTTTTTTATCCTCTTAATGATTATTTATTCCAAAGTCAGAATTAAACGGAATCCAATGATCGCTCCCGAAACACTAGGATAAGCACTCATAGTACGGGCAGCAGAACGGCAATCCAGAGCTTCACGCTGGTAGCAGCCGCCACGAGCAATACGAGTATCTCCCGTGGTTGGGCCAACAGGATCGGTCACAGGATTGGTTCCTAAACGGGACGCCTTCCAATCAAGACATAATTCAGCCACGTTGCCATGCATATCGTAGAGGCCCCACTGGTTGGGAAGATAGCAGCCAACGGTGGTGTGCTCTAAATAATAAGGGTCTCCCTTTCTATCTGTGGTGTTATTGAAGTAACGGCCCGCTTCATCCATTTCCGGGCAAAAAGACTCATCGGAGAGATTACTCCCTGTGTTGAGAGCCGTCGTAGTGGTGGCGCGGCAAGCGTATTCCCACTGGGCTTCCGTGGGCAGATCAAAATCGCATCCAGTCCGAGAGCGGAATGTGCCTATGAAAGAACCTGCGTCAACATCCGTTCCGGTGGGCCATTCAGCGCCTTTTACAGATCCGCGGAGCGTATTGTAAGAAACATTCTCCACAGGACGAGGATTGCCCTGGTTCGAGGATGGATTAGATCCGGCAATCAATTCATATTGCTTCTGGGTCACCTCAAAAACACCCATGTAGAAAGACTTTGTCAGTGTTACTTGATGCACATCTTCGTTACCCTGACGCCCCTCTTCGCCACTAGGGCTTCCCATGGAGAAAGAGCCCGCCGGGATATACCTGAATACCATCTTGGTGGTTTTGTAGTCATCAGACCAACCACCGGAGGGAACGTCATCAAGATAGCTTATTTCATTGTTGGAAAGATTCACGACCATGTAGGTCTTGGGAGGAACGTACTCTTCCGCTTCCACACCGATCCTGATGGTGCCGGTAACGTTGTTAAGCGTGGAATCGGGCGTCCAGATGGTCTTGTAGGTGCCGGAGCCGGTGGTGATCTTACCGCTGGCGCCGTCCTTTGTCAGAGTGCCCTTGTCGGCCAGATCAAAGGTCGTGGCGCCCTTGTCAGTGCTGCCATAGAACTTGATGGTGAGGTCTTCCATGGAGTCGGTGGTAATGGTGTAATTGATGACGACCTCTCTGTGGACCGGCCAAAGTTGTGAGCAGGTGACCGAAGAGACCGTGGTCGTGGCGTTGGCGCTGGAGGAGCAAAGGGCAACCGCGGCAAGGAACGCCAGAAGAACTTTCGCGCGGCGGCGGAGGAAAAACGCGCCGACGATGCCAAGAAGGAGCAGGGCGGCCGGTTCCGGAACGATCGTAACGAGGCGATAAGAATCCACTTCGTCAGAGGTGCTCATCAAGTTTTCGGCGACCTTATAGGTGGCGTTCTTATCTAGCTGCGTAGTGGTGTAATTCCAGTTGACGGTTCCTTCAAGATCCCCGCTTGCAACCGGGCCTCCGTACTGGAAGAAATACTGTTGCTGCGTTGAATTGTTCCTTATGCGGATCGACCATTCTTTGTACTGCCCGTCAATAAGAGCGGTGCTGTAGCCGATGTTGTCGGTGGGTTTAAGAACGACTGTGTCGGAGGTCGGCGTGCCGTCGAAGGCGACGTCGCTGGTCCAGACGGTGGCGGAAAAAGACGTTACGGCGGCCAAGCAGAGGCAGAGCGCCATAAAGATCAATCCTTTTTTCATTTTTTCCCTCTTTTGGTTGTTGGTAGGTTTTTGTCCTTGTAAAGGACAATTATTCTTATTTTGCGGATAGGGATTTTACCAAAAAGGGTTCCGAAAATAAAGGCGATAATGTTTTATTTAATTAAATTTTGAAATTTACGCCACTTATGGTGTGGAGGCCGAGGAGGAGGATCTTTTGGATGACCATTCCGAAGTAACGCCAGACAGGCGTGTTGATAAGGACGATCAGCTTACGGGACTTATTTTACCGTAGTATCGGCGGCAGTGGGATCTTCGCCTGCCTTGGTCTTCTCCCCTTTTTCCTGAAGCTCCTTCATCCTGGCTTCTAACCGTTCCAGAAACGCTCTATGCATGGCTTCCTGTCGCTTCTGAGGATCCAAGTTTTCTTTCAATTCCTTGGCCTCCGTTTCCGGAATGTTTTTTTCATATTTGTTAAAAACTCGCCAGGCGTCCATGTTGATCTGGGCTACGTAGCCTCCGTATGATATGGAGCTAATCTCATTATGTTCATATTCCGCCGTCGAGGCTTTTTTATGCAGGGCGAAGAAATCATTCTTGGCTTTTTCAAAGTCGTCCTTTCTGTCGAATATCAACGAAAGCGCCATGACCTTTTCGTAAAGCCCCATTCTTTCCAGATTGTGGTCGGGGTCTCTAGCGTCGTAGCAAAGCATCTGGAAACCGCAGAGCGGCAAATACTGCTCGTCGTTCGGAACAGCCTCTATTTCCTTCCAGAATTCCTGAAATTTGAAATGGCCGTCTTTTTCGCATTCCTTAAGGAAAGACTCCTTTATCCCCTTCAAAATAGACCCGTCGGGATCCTTGAGATTCTTCATGGGATCGTTCACGAAGAGAAGCCAGTTTTTGACAGACTGGGAGAGGTTGCCTGCCGGAATGATCTGCTCCCAAAGCGGAAGCCATTCCTGCTGATCGGTCCTGGCATAATATGACCCCTTGTGATGAGCGAATTTGTCGGACCCCAGGATCTTTTTATTCAATTTCTGCCAAAGAATATCGTTTTCCTTTTTCTCCTCGGCGGACGACAGGAAAGCGAAAAAGAAAAAAGAGAGGCAGAGCAAAAAAGAGGTTTTTGTAAAGAGAAGTTTCATAAGCAGCTCCTTTTTTCTTATTGTAACAAAAAATGGAAGAGCTTAGAACTCCACTCCGCCTATATAGCGGAGCCCGAGGACGAGGATCTTTTGAATGATCATTCCGAAGTAACGCCAGACGGGGGTGTTGATGAGGACGATCATTATTATGAAGCTCACCATGCTGATCTTTCCGTAGTACTTCCTAAGATCCTGCGGAAGGAAGCTGAACAAAAGATGCGAGCCGTCCAGCGGCGGTATGGGAAGGAGGTTGAAAAGGCAGAGCATCATGCTCATGGCCGCCATGGGGAAAATGAGGTATTGGAAGAAGAGTTGGGCCTGCTGCTCGGGGATCAATGGAAGAAGCCTGACGATCAAGAGCACCGCGACCGCCAATACGAGGTTGGAAAAAGGCCCGGCCAACGCGACGAGAACGTCGTCCCTTCTCGGGTTTTTGAGGTTGTACGGATTGACCGGGACGGGTTTCCCCCAGCCTACAAGAGCGAAAGCGCCGGGAGTGAAAATGTTTATGAGAGGAATAATGAGAGTGCCCCAAATGTCGATGTGGGGAATGGGGCTAAGCGATATCCTTCCCAAATTCTTGGCTGTGTCGTCGCCGCACCAGTGGGCGACGAGGGCGTGGGCGCTCTCGTGCCAGGCGATGTTGAAGAGCAGTATGAGGAAAAATATGATCTTAGGGAGAAGATCTTCCATCAGCTGATCTTGGCTAAGAGCTCTTTGGCCAAGGCGCGGCCGTTTTCATAAGCCTCGAGGAGTTTTTCCTCGTCGGGGATCATCTTGGCCTGGACGTTGGGAAGGACCAAGGGAATGCCGGCTTTCTCAAAGTAGGCTTTCAGTTCGTCGAAGGCCATGAGGTTCCAGCCGTAGGAGCCGAAGATGGCGCCAAGGATGTTCTGGGGCTTAAGGCCTTTGATATAGGTGAAGCAGTCGGCCACCGTCGGGAAAATGCCGTTGTTCATGGTGCAGGAACCGACAGCCAGGGCGCCGGCGTTCATCAGTTCGCGCATGACTTCGGAGCGGTCGGTACTCTTTAAGCAGATGACTCTGGGAACGCAGCCCTCGGCTTCCACGCCTTCCGCGAAGGCAGAAGCAAGCTGCTGGGTGCTGCCCCACATGGTGTCGTAGATGATGACGACTTTTTTGGTGAAGGGCTGAGCGACGTAATTGTCGTACCAGCTAAGGACCTTCTGGATATCTTCCTGGGTGCGCCAGACGGGGCCGTGATCGGGAGCGATCATGGAGACGGGAAGATTCAGAGCTTTGAATTTTGTTAATGTCGCGCCCACCATCTTGGCGTAAGGGAGTACGATGTTGGCGAAATATTTGTCGGATTCCCTTTTGAGAAGGTCCGGGCAGTTCTCATCGGCGAAAAGTTTCGCGGTGGCGAGGTGCATGCCGAAGGCGTCCTGGGAGAAGAGCAGCTGTCTTTCGTTGAGATAGCTGAACATGGAGTCCGGCCAATGGATCATTCTCGTTTCCAAACAGGTGAGGTGGAAGTCGCCGAGGTCTATTGTTCCCTTGTCTATGACCGCTTCGGCTTTGACTTTTCCGTGGAAAAGATCATCTATGGCTTTTACGCCCATTGGGGAAGCGTAGACTTTTTCCGGGTTGGCGAGTTTTATCACTTCCGGAAGACAGCCGGTATGGTCGAGCTCCGCGTGGTTGGAGACGATTATGTCGATCTTTGTTGGGTCCACGATGGAAGAGATGCGGGAGAGCATCTCTTCCATGTAGGGCCTTTTGACGGTGTCTATCAACGTTATTTTTTCGCCTAAGATAAGGAAAGCGTTGTAAGTGGTGCCGCGTTCCGTTTTATAGCCGTGAAAATCAGCGAGCTGCCAATCGATGGCGCCCACCCAGTAAACGTTTTCCGCTATTTTTTTAGCGTTGAAAGGCTTCGTCATTTTGGTTTTTGTTGTTTGGGTTTTATTTTTCGGGATTGATCTCTATCAGTTCAACGTCGAAAATGAGGGCCGCTCCGCCGGGGATGTCAGCGCCCGCGCCTCTGTCGCCGTAGCCGAGGTCGCTGGGGATGAAGAAGCGGTAGGTGGAGCCGACCGGCATGAGCTGCAAGCCTTCGGTCCAGCCTTTTATTACGCCGTTCAAGGGGAAGGAAATGGGTTCGCCGCGCTTGTAAGAGCTGTCAAATTCCTTGCCGTCGACGAGCGTGCCTTTGTAGTGGACTTTCACGGTGTCGGTGGCTTTCGGCTTGGCGCCTTCGCCTTCCTTGATGATTGTGTACTGCAGGCCGGACTCGGTGACCTTCACGCCTTCCTTTTTGGCGTTCTCTTCCAGGAACTTCTTGCTTTCCTCTTTGATCTTGGCGGCCTTCTCCTGCTGGGCTTTCAGCAGTTCCTGCTGTTTTTCCATGGCGGCTTGCTCGAACTGGGCCATTATTTCTTTGCGCTTATCGTCGTTGAACTTGGGTTCCTTGCCTTCCTTGGCGTCCTTCATGCCGGCAATGAGGCTGTCGGCGTCCAGGCTTGCCATTTGCATTCTGACAAAGCCGACGCCCATCGTATAACCGTTGTAGTAGCTGAGCGTACCGGGGTCTTCGTAGACCTTGTCGGCTTTCTCTTTGCTGAATTCAAGGTATTTCTGGTGGGCTTCCTGGATCTCTTCCTGCTTGACGGCGGGAGACTTCTTCGCGAAGCCGTCCTTGTAGCCTTCGGCGACCTTTTCCGGATTGAGGACTATCTTGTTCTGTTCCTTTCCGGCTTTCACGGAATCGAAACCTATAGTGTAGCTGACGTCTTTCATGTTCACTTCGACCTTTTCGGCTTTAGTTACTTCTTTGGCGGCGCACTCGTCCTTGGCGCAGGCTTCGGTTTGTTCCTCGGCGGCGGCGAGCGTCAGGGCGCCCAAAGAAATGAGGGTAAGAGTTAAGAGCTTGTTCATATTTTCCTCTTATTTGATGGAGATTAGGGAATCGAAATAGCCTTCCGGCTTCTCGAAGCCAAGGAGGGCCAGGAGCGTGGAGGCTATATTGCCGAGACCAGGTTTGTTGCTGGTCTCCGCGAGTTCGTAACGATCGGTGTCCGGTCCCGCTATGACGAAGGGGACGGGATTGAGCGTGTGGCTCGTTAACTGTTTGTATTGTCCGCCGGCGCCCATTTCCGGTTCGCCGGTCTTCTTGTTGCAGGAGATCATCTGCTCGCAGTTGCCGTGGTCGGCTGTGAGGACCAAGGTGCCGCCCATTTCTTTCGTGGCGGTGAGAATCATGGCCACAGCCTCGTCGACGGCCTTTACGGCCTCCGTGGCGGCCGCCATGGAGCCCGTGTGGCCGACCATGTCGCCGTTGGCCAGGTTGCAGCGCAGGAATTTGTATTTCCCGCTCTTGATGGCGGCGACCAGGGCGGTGGCCACTTCGATGGCTTTCATCCTCGGAGCCTGGTCGAAGGGGATCTTGTCGGACTCTATCTCCTGCCAGGTCTCAAGCTGGTCGTCGAATTTGCTGGAGTTGTTGCCGTTCCAGAAATAGGTCACATGGCCGAACTTCTGCGTTTCGCTGATGGCGAACTGGGAGACCTTGTTGCGGGAAAGGTATTCCGAGACCGTGCGGTCGATCTGCGGAGGGGAAACGAGGTAGACGGGCGGCATGTGCGTGTCGCCGTCGTATTCCATCATGCCGGCGTAAACGACCTTCGGGAAGCGCTTTCTATTAAAGCCTTTGAAATTCTCTTCCGTTAAGGCGCGGCTGATCTCCAGGGCGCGGTCGCCGCGGAAGTTGAAGAAGACGACGGAGTCGCCGTCATTGATGGTGGTCAGCGGCTTGGTCGGATCATTGGGATCGCTGACGACGAAAGCCGGGAGATACTGGTCGTCCTGCTTGGAGGAGACTCTCAGTTCCTTTATGGCTTCCATGGCGTTGGGGAATTTCGCGCCTTCGCCAAGAACGTGGGCGTTGTAGCCTCTCTCGACGATCGTCCAGTCGGCTTCGTAGCGGTCCATGGTCGTGACCATACGCCCGCCGCCGGAAGCGATGAAGTATTTTCTCGTCTTGCCGCTGGCTTCAGCCTGGCGCCTGAGGGACCAGAGGTAGTCCTCGAGTTCGCCGATGTAGCGGAGGGCGGAAAGCGGCGGAACGTCGCGGCCGTCCAGCAGAGTGTGGACATAGACCTGCTCGACGCCCTTCTCGTCGCACTCCCCTATCATGGCGATAAGATGCGCAATGTTAGAGTGCACGTTTCCGTCGGAAAGAAGGCCGATGAAGTGGATGGGAGCCTTGTTGTCAAGGGCGTTGCCCATGATCTTCTTCCAGCCCTCGCCCTCGTAGATCTTCTTTTCGGCAATGGCCTTGGCGACTAAGCTCGCGCCCTGGTCGAAGACTCGGCCCGCGCCCATGGCGTTGTGGCCGACTTCGCTGTTGCCCTGGTCGGCGTCGCTGGGCATGCCTACGGCTGTGCCGTGGGCCTGGAGGCGCGTGGAGATCTTTTCGTTGTCTATTAGAGCGTGAAGCGTTTGGGGATTGGCGGCTTCATAAGCGTTGCCGGGATAGCCCTCTTTGGAGCCTTTGAAGATCCCGACGCCGTCCATGATGACGAAGACCAAAGGTCCTTTGACACCGTCATAATTCGGCAGTCTTTTCAGAGTGAGATCCATAGTTGTTCCTTATTTGGTTATTAAGGAACATTATACCAAAAAGTGAAGGGGCTATTCCTTGGAAATGACCTTGAATTGAGCCTTGCCGTTGTCTTCCGCACTCTGGGCCAGATCGCCCCTGTCAACTATGACGTCCATGACGGAGCGGGCGATGATCTTGTCGCCCTTCGTTTCGTCGAATTGCGATTCGCTGGAGACTTTTTCAACGGTGTCGGCTATCACCTTGATGCGGTACTGGTCGCTTCTGACCGTGATCAGATTGGAGATCTCGCTGAAGATCTTCGGCGTCATGCCCTGAATGTCGAGGATATCGGCGGTGTTCTTATAGGGCTTGATCTTGTTGCCGGAACGGTCGACGCCTTTCTCAATGGCCGCCGCGATGGCCGGCGTAACGCCCTTCAGAGCGCAAAGCACGCGCGGCGTGGCGGTGTTGATGTTGATCTTGCCGCTGGCCTGACCGGGCGCTAAGAACGCGTAGTCGAACCACGCCTTGCCGGAAGTTTCCTGACCCCTCAGGTTGTGAGGTATGATCTTGAGGCGTATGCCGCCGCGGGGAGAAATATGGGCGGCGTGGATAAGACCGCAGTATACGCGGTCGTTCTTGTCAAGCTGGAGACGCTGCGTCTGGCTGCCCATCAGATAAGGGTTGTCGCTTGTAATGCGCATCTTGTCGTCCGGCAGAGGCAGACGGTCGAATTCCCCTTTGGCGAAATTGTAAGCGTAGACTTCCAAGGTGGCGTTGTGGTTCTCCTCGAGGAATTCCGTAGTCTTAATGGAATCGTTCAGACCGAAGATGTAGAGGCCGTAGTCGCTCTTCAAAAGGCCTTTGTTCTGCCATTCCCAGATGCCTTCGTCGCCTTCCTTGTCGGTGTAGAACATGGCCGTGGCATAGCCCGGGCCGACGCTGACGAGGTCGCCCTTCTTCAATCTTAGCTGCTTCTCGTGGGGAGCGGTAAGGCCTTCGACCAATACGCCGCTTCCGGTGTTGTTCTTTATGGGGATCTTCTCACCCTTGAAGGTGCCGGAAAGGACTCGCAGGGTCTGACCGGTCCAGGCGTTCGGGGACCACGCAACGTCCTTTAAGGTGATGTTGTCGCCGTTGACATGGTTCACTTCGCCGAAAGCCGGCTTCCAGCCGCTCTGGTGAACGCCTTCCTCTTCGCCGTCAAGACGGATGCCGGAAGTCGTGAAGTATTTGCTCAGGGCTTTTAGGGTCTTGACGCCTCCCCTGCCCTTCGTGCCGACGGTCGCCCAGGAATCGGCCGTCCTGACGTTCAGGACTTCGCCGACGTTGGCAAGGTGGTTGTTCTTGATGTGCGTCAGGCTGTGCTTCCTGAAGGAGCGGCTCCTGGCCTTGTCGGGAGTTCCGCCGAAGGTCGGGGTGGGCACGGAGCGCCAGATGTAGTGGGCGGGGTCGGCCTTCTCCGTGGAGTAGCCGATCTCGTCTTTGGTAAGGCTGCCGTATTCCGTCGTGCGGGCCGCGATCTGACCGTATTCGTTCTTAAGAGTGAAGGAGACGAAGCCGCCCTGGCGCGGAAGGCCTCTCACACGGATCTTGTCGCCCGCTTCCAGTCCGCTGTTCACGGCGTCGCCCACGCCGATGTCGATGACGTGCGAGGTGTTGTTGTAAACGTACTTGAACATTCCGTTGGGGGCGTCGTAGCCGCCTTTCGGGTGACGCGTGGAGACGAACTCTATGATCTCTCCCTTAAGCTGGTCGCGCTTCCAGTCGGCGCCCGTCACGGTGATGTAGCTGTGGCCGTAGTTGTAGCCGGAGACCTTGGTGACGTCGTAAAGGATGCCCCAGTCGTCGGCGGGAAGCTCGAAGACCGGGATGGCGTTTTCCTTGTTGTGTCCGTAGTCGCCGGTGCCTTTGCAGTACTCGATGTCGAAGATCTGCTTGTTGCTGGTCAGGTAAAAATAGCCGCCGGGCTCTATCATCGGGTTCGGATCGTCGAAGTAGCCGCCGTAAGCTCTGCTGTAATGCTCGGCCTTGTCGATCTGCGCGAGGTCGAAGGACTCGACGCCGGTATTGACCACGACCGACCAGTTTCTCAAAGATATGGGAGCGGAGCTGATGTTTATGAGCTCGACGATGTCCGGGCGGAAGAAGTAGAGCGAGTCGCTGCTGTTGACGGCCTTACCAGACTGGTTCGCACCGGATTTCTTGCATCGCTTCGATGACGTCAGATAAAGCGGGATAAAGCCGGCGCTGTTGGGCTTCACCGGTTTGCCGTCCTTGTATTTGTACCTGAGGAGGTAGTTGCCGCGCCTATCCTTGTCCTCTGGCTGGACGGAATATTTGGAAGGCACGCCGTCCATGTCCATTTCCCTCAGGTCGGATCTTTTGAACCCGCACCAGTTATTCTTGAAGGCCTGGTTGGCGCTGTAGATGAGGTAATAATATTTTTCCTGCTTGGGCGTGTTGGGCCTGGTGATGAAAATGCCGGTCTGCTCCTTCATGTGCGTCCAGGCCGCGGCGGAGATCATCCACCAGGCCCAGATGCCGATCCTGTCGTTGGCCAGATTGGTCTTGACGCCGTCCAGGAAAGAATCGCTGCTGGAGGGGACCCTTATCGTGATGCTCTTGTTGTCACCCGCGGAGCTTCCCAGGATCTCGAAACCTTTCGTCACGGCGGAGTTCTTGCTGGTCACGTGGTGGACGATGCAGGTCGCGTTCTTCCACTGGTCCTTGACCCAGCCGCCGACTTCCGCTTTCATGAAGTAGGAGAAGTCGCCGCTTGTATACATGGGATTTTCAAGCCTTATTTCCGCCCTGTTGCCGGAGGTCCTGACATCCTTGATGCGGAAATAGGTTCGCATCGCGCTGGCCGAGAAATTGCATTCGTCATAATTGCTCTTGCCGGCGTAGATGCGGTTAGCGAACATCACGTGGTAACTATTCTCGTCTTTCCTGCCGTAGCCCTGGTGGTCCGTTTCCACGATCCAGCTGCCGTCGTGGGCCATGATCTCGTTGAAGCAGACCGCCTCGATACCGTACGTACTTTCGATGGTGGAAAGCACATGGTTCTCGTCGGTGTAGTCCGCCATATTGACGACCAGGTCGCGCAGCGCCGTGGAGGAATTCTCGAAGTTGTATTCCAGATTGGCGTTTCGCATCACCCTTCTCAGCTGCTTCATGTCGGAGTTGTTGATGTTCAGCTGGCGGAAGACTTTTCCGGAATTTTCGTCGAAAAAGCTTTCCTGGGAACGGGAAGTGATGGTCGCGTAGTGCTTGATGGCGTTCTCGAGTGAACGGCTGACGTTCTGCTTGTTGGGGGCAATGATGGAGATCACTTCCCTCAGATTCAGGAAGGCCTTGTCGTCCCAGACGAGATGATCGGGATCATACTCCTCAGGCTCGTCCACGCCCTCGTCTCTTTCGTCCACTACCAAGTTCGCGTTGTTGTCGATCTCGTCGGCGGCGTACTGGGAAGCGTTCAGGTTGTCGTCAACGTTGGCCTGGCCGGGTTTCTGGTCGCGGCCGTAACGGTACATAAGAATGTTTTTGCCAGCCTCGGGAGAGATCGGCAAACCCGCCTTGCCGTTCTCGCCGGTAAGCATCACCTCGAAAGTGCCGAAGCCTTCGTTCTGCTCTTTCCTGGAAAGCGCCGTGGCGGTGTTGACGTTGATCTTCGCCAACTCGTCTTCTACCATGACAGCGTAACGCCCGATGATCCTGTCGCTCCCGTCCCTGACGTAGATCCAGCGCGCAAGGTGCGTCTTGTCGCCGTGGGTGCCGTCCATATCGACAGCCTGGTCGCCCTGTTTGGGCTTGAAGGTCGTCGACCAGGCCTCGGAATAATCGTCATAGGCCGAGGAATTGTAGTAGTCCTCCCTCAAGAGGCCGTAGGCGTGCTGCAGGGCGGACTGGGCCAGCATGTCGGACTGCGTCTGGCCGACCGATATGGCTCCGGACTGGCTCTCCAATCCGATGAAGGTCGCGAAAGTCGCCGACAGGATGGAAAGAACGGTCAGGACCGTCAGGACCATCAGAAGCGCCACGCCCCTGGGGGCGGATATATTTCCGAAATATCTTTTCATACAGCTAAAATTCAAAGTATTATCTATAAATTTTACAAAATTCGCCTTTTTTATTCAATGAAGGCGGCGCGCCAAAAATGCCAGGGTGCATTTATGGTAGAATTTCCCTTGGTCAACTTTTAAAATCAACCAAAAACACTGGAAAGGCCATGAGAAGCGATTCTGTGAAAGTCGGTCTGGAACGCGCCCCGCACCGCGCGCTCTTCAATGCCTGCGGCGTCAGCCGCGAAGATCTTAAAAAACCCTTCATCGCCGTCTGCAATTCTTACGTCGGCATCATCCCCGGGCACGCCCATCTCCAGGAAGTAGGCAAGCTCGTTAAGGAAGCCATCAAGGAGGCCGGAGGCGTTCCATTCGAATTCAACACCATCGGCGTCTGCGACGGCATCGCCATGGGACACGAGGGCATGAAGTATTCCCTGCCCTCGAGGGAGATAATCGCGGACAGCGTGGAAACGATGCTGAGAGCGCACTGCTTCGACGGCGTCGTCTGCATTCCCAACTGCGACAAGATCGTTCCCGGCATGCTCATGGGCATCCTGAGAGTCAACATCCCGACCATCTTCGCTTCCGGCGGTCCGATGCTGGCCGGCCACACCAGGGACGGCAAAAAAGCCCTCGACCTCATCAGCATCTTCGAGGGCGTGGGCGCCAGAAGCCAGGGCATCATCGACGACAAGGGCTTGGAAGAGATCGAATGCGAATCCTGCCCGGGCGTCGGCTCCTGCTCCGGCATGTTCACAGCCAACTCCATGAACTGCCTGTGCGAAGCGCTGGGCATTGCGCTGCCCGGCAACGGCTCCATTCCCGCCGTCGACCCAAAAAGGAAAGAACTTTGGAAGGCGGCCGGACGCCGCATCGTGGAAATGGTCAAGGAAGACCTCAAGCCCAAGGACATCATCACCGACGCTTCCTTGGAAAACGCCCTAACGCTCGACATGGCCATGGGCGGCTCCTCCAACACCATTCTGCACTCTCTGGCCATCGCCAAGGAAGCCGGCTTAGGCTTCGACCTCAAGCGCATCGACGAAGTCTCTAAGCGCGTTCCCACCATCTGCAAAGTTTCCCCCTCCTGCTCCTACCACATGGAAGACGTGGAGGCCGCCGGCGGCGTCTCCGCCATTCTCCATGAGATCAGCAAGATCGAAGGCTCGCTGAACCTCGGCTGCAAGACTGTGACCGGCAAAACGCTCGGTGAAAACATCGAGGGCAAGGAAAGCAAAGACAAAGCCTGCATCCGCGAACTCGCGAATGCATACGCCAAGCGCGGCGGACTGACCGTCCTTTGGGGCAACCTCGCTCCCGAAGGCGCCGTCGTCAAATCCGTGGGCGTCGATCCGAAAATGATGACGCACCGCGGCCCGGCCGTCATCTTTGAATCCCAGGAAGAAGCCTGCGAAGGCATACTAGCCGGCAAAGTGAAACCCGGCGACGTCGTCGTCATCCGCTACGAAGGCCCCAAGGGCGGCCCCGGCATGCAGGAGATGCTCGCCCCCACTTCCTACATCATGGGACAGGGACTGGGCGACAAGGTCGCTCTGATCACCGACGGCCGCTTCTCCGGCGGAACCAGAGGCGCCTGCATCGGCCACGTTTCTCCCGAGGCTGCCTCGGGCGGACTCATCGGCCTATTGAAGGCCGGCGACATCATCGACATCGACATCAACGCCCAGAAGCTGGAAGCTGAGCTCTCCGAGGAAGAGATCGCTAAGCGCAAAGCCGAATGGCAGCCGCCTGAACCGCGCCTGAACTTCGGGTGGATGGCGCGCTATCAGAAGCACGCGACTTCCGCGAGCCAGGGAGCCGTGCTGAAGTAAGCATTCGCTGCTTTGACGCAAAAAATCTCACATTATCCCTCGCTCACGGAGGACGCAAATCAAGGCCATGCAAGCGTAGTCCGTGAACTGGGGATGTGTTCTTTTTTTCGCCTAAGAGAGTGCTCTATTTGCGGGAGCGGAGGAAAGCCAGCGTTATCAGCGCCAGGAGGCCCAGTAAGCCCGGTTCCGGCACCAAGGACGTCACCACGACCTCGAAGTAGCCCAGAGTCGTCTGCGGCGAAGCGTGGACCGGCCAGGCGGTGTTGGAGTCGCCGCCCGTGGCGACGTAGCCCGCGGTGGCCGGGCTCGTCATGCCGTAGGGATTCGTGAACTCGTCGTTGTAGCCGATGAGGAAGAACTTCGTGATCTCGATCTCGCAGTCTTCCTTTTCGCACTTCAGCGTGCTGTCATGGAAGATCTGTTCATTGTCCGCCCTGTAGTGGTAAGTACGGTCCTCGGTGGAATAGGTCGCGTAGCACGTGTCGATAGCGTCAAAGAAAAGCTCGCTGTTGCAGGCCGCCACGTCGGGCCTGGCGCCGGCCTTGACGTTTTCGCCCAGGAATAGGGACAGCTGCATGTCCTCGGACTCGAACTCGGAAGCCTCAGGCAAGATAAGAGTAAAGCGGTTCGTGCCCTCCTCAAGATAGCAGTCGAGAATCCTCTTTGTCAGGCTCGCGTCCTTGACGTAATCGCCGACGGTGGCGGAATCGGGATTCTCACCGTTGTCCAGGGCCTGGTTGACGAGCTTGTATTTTTCGCTGTTCAGCCTTAAGACCTGATTGGTGTCCTGAAAGCTTCCGCACTCCGTGTATTCAGCCGCTTGCCCCTTGTCCAGGGCATAGTCCCTCAGATAATCCGCGTATTCGGAATATTCGGCCGTGGCGTCGTTGCCGAAAAGGTAGATCCCCTTGGCCAGAAGGATATCCATGCAGCCGCCGTCGAAACTATAAGAAGGCGTGACGGATCTTATCATGGTGTCCTGATAATAGAGGTTGTCTCCCTGGGTGCTCATGATGTACAGCCCTGCCAGCCTGATGGCGCCGGTGGCCGGGGGTTCCACCACGACGATGACTTTCACGGTGTGCTTTCCATAGCTTCCGAAGTCCAGTTCCACTTCCGCCTCGTGG
>JAGCDY010000088.1 GCA_017650925.1 bacterium | reverse complement strand
TGCAACATCGGTCACTTCGACAATGAGATCGAGATGGACAGGCTCGAGAAATGCCCCGGCATAAAGACCTACAACATCAAGCCCCAGGTCGACGGCTGGGTCTTCCCCGACGGGCATACGATCTTCATCCTTGCCGGCGGCCGCCTTGTGAACCTCGGCTGCGCCACCGGACATCCTTCCTTCGTGATGTCCAACTCCTTCACCAACCAGTGCCTCGCCCAACTGTCGCTCTGGCAGGAAAAACACGAAGTGGGCGTAACTATGCTTCCCAAGCAGCTGGACGAGGAAGTGGCCAGGCTGCACCTTAAGAAACTGGGCGTCAAGTTAACGAAGCTGACCAAAGAGCAGGCCGACTATATCGGCGTTCCCGTCGAGGGTCCTTACAAAAGCGATTTCTACCGGTATTGATTTTGCTGCGCGATGCCTTCTTTTTCCCAGGAATACATTGAGAGAGTTAAGACCGCCAATCCCATCCAGGATGTGATCGGCGAGCGCGTCGCTTTGACCAAAAACGGGAAGAATTTCAAAGCCTGCTGTCCTTTTCATAACGAGAAGACGCCTTCCTTCTTCGTCACTCCCGACAGGGGCATCTTCAAATGCTTCGGCTGCGGCAAAGGCGGCAACGTCTTCCAGTTTTTGATGGAGTACGAGGGCTTGAGCTTTCCAGAATCCGTCATCAGGCTGGCGGAAAGGGCGAACATTCCCCCGGAAGACGGCGCTGCCTTCGGCGAAAAGGAAAGATCCGAGATGGCTTTCCGCCAGAACCGTCTGAAAAGGCTTGCGAAGATCAATCTTACCGCCCTGGATTTTTTCCAGCGCAGCCTGGCGCTCGCTCCCGGAAAAGAAGCCAGGGAATACCTTTCCAACCGTCAGGTCTCATCTGAGGCCATAAGAGCCTACCGCATCGGCTTCGCTCCCGATTCCTGGGACGAGCTGTGCTCCGTCCTAAGGAAAGAGGGCTTCCGCGACGAGGAGATCATAGCTTCCGGCCTCGCGCTGCCAAGCCAGGAAGGCAAGGGCTGCTACGACAGGTTCAGGAAAAGGGTGATGTTCCCCATCTGGGACCACGCATCCAACCTGGTGGCTTTCGGAGGACGCGCCATCGACGGCTCCGAACCGAAATACCTCAACACCTCAGAGACGGAGATCTACGCGAAAAGCAAAGTGCTTTTCTCGCTGAACTTCGCGAAATCCGCCATAGCCGACCTAAAGAAGACGGCCATCCTCTGCGAAGGGTATCTGGACGTCGTCATGCTGGCGCAGAACGGCTTCGTCAACGCCATCGCCTCCTGCGGGACCAGCCTGACAAAGGATCAGTCGCGCCTTATAAAGCGTTTCGCTGACACCTGCCTTGTCGCCTACGACGGCGACTCGGCCGGGCAGCACGCCGCTTTGCGCGCCATCCCTCTGCTCTCCGAAGCGGGGCTCAAAGTCTACGTCGTTCCCTTGAAGGAGAACGAAGACCCCGACTCCTTCCTGAAGAAATACGGGAAGGAAGCCTTTGAAAAGCTTATCACGGAAAGGCTCCCGGCCTTCTCTTTTGCCATGCGCTGCCTCTCCGGCGAAAAAGACATGAACGATCTTCAGGAGCGCTACTCCGTCTGCCAGGAGATGTTCCCCTACCTTATGAGCGCCGGAAGCGAAGGCCTCAGGCAGGAACTCATAAAGGAACTTTCGGATTTCACCCGCGTTCCAGTCTCTTCCATAAACCTTGACTTCGCCGCCTATCAGAAAAAACAGAAAGACCCCTTTGCGCGCGCCGGAAAGAAAAAAGAGGAAGCGCCCGAGCTTAGGGAGGAATCTTTTTCTGAGCTCAAAGCCTCGAACGCCGAGAAGATGCTCATCGCCCTGATCTTCAGTTTCGACGACGCCATGGACTACGTCTTCTCGAACCTGGAGCTGGAGGCCATCGGCAACCCTCTCCCGGCTTCCCTGGCCTTCAAGGCCCGAGAGGACAGGCGCAACGGCGAATGGAGAGGCGTCGACGATTTCCTCCTTTCCTGCGACGACGTCGCCAGGGATTTCCTGACGGACGTTTTGGTCTCCGTGCCTCTGCCGCAAAAGGACAACGGCCACTTCTGGAAACGCTCCTGCGACGACTGCATCAGGGCGATCAAGGGAGACCACTACCGCGGGGAACTCTCCCGCCTTAAGGAACGCATGAAAATGACGAACGATCCCGATTTGCTCCGCGACCTTCTGGAAAAAACCAAACTTTACAACGAGAAACTCCGCCGCGTCAACCGCGTAAGAACTTTTAACACCATGGCCAAAGAAAGAAAAAATGACGAACAGACAGATTAGACTGGCCTTCCTAGCCGCCGTAACGCTTGCCATAGGGCTGACCTCCATACCGAAAGCCGACGAATCAAAAGTCCCGCAGATCGACCAGCTGGAGGGCGAGCATATTTCCGGCATGATGATCTTCACCATGCAGCAGCATCTGAAGCATCACCACCCCACAGCGGAAATAAACATCAACACGCTATCCAACTTCGTCAACACGCTGGACCCCGCGCGCATTTTCCTCCTTTCCAACGAAGCCGAGCAGATCCACGCCCAGAGATTGAGAATGCTCTCGGCCTTCCGGGACAACCGCTGGGATTTTGTCACCAACTTCTACCAGAGCGTCTTCCTGCCGAACGTGAAGGCTTCCTACCAGCACGCGGTCGACATTCTTTCCAATACGAATTACGTCCCCGACACTTCTCTTAAGATCCCCGTCGACGTCAAGAACATTCCCTTCTGCAAGACGAGCGAGGAAAGAAACAAATATCTGGAAAGCTCCCTGGCCTACCAGGTGGCCTTTATGGAATCGATGGGCGAAGCAAGGAGCAACGCCTGCCAGAAAGTCATAAAGCGACGCGAGCGCATCCTGAAATATTATTCCGACATGGATTACCACGAGCAGTTCGGGCTCTTCATGAACGCTTTCTGCCAAGCGCTGGATCCGCACACAAGCTATTTCCCGCCGGACGACATGGAGGATTTCAACATCAGCATGTCGCTTTCCCTTGAGGGCATCGGCGCCACGCTAAGAAGCGACGACGGCTACGTCGTCATTTCCGAACTGACTCCCGGGAGCCCCGCCGACAAGAGCGGAAAGCTTAAGCCCGGCGACAAGATCATAGCCATCGCCCAGGGCGAGAAAGGCGAATTCGTGGACGTGGTCGACACGGAGCTGCGCGACGTAGTCAAGCAGATCCGCGGGAAAAAAGGCACGACCGTCGTCCTGCGCATATTGAGGAAGACGAAAAAAGGCATCAAAAATTTCGACCTTCCCCTGGTCAGAGACAAGGTGAAGCTCGAGGACCAGGGCCCCAGGATGGAAGTCGTCGAGCTGACGAGGACCAACGGGCTCTCCCAGGTTAAAAAGACCCGCATCGCCGTCATCGACCTCCCCTCTTTTTACCTCGACACGGAAAGCCGGACGTTCCTCGGCGATTTCGACCATTCCGCCGCGTCTGACGTCAGGAAGCTGCTCATCTCCTGCAACACGCAGAAGGTCGACGGCGTCATCCTAGACCTGCAGCGCAACGGCGGCGGCATCCTCGACGAGGCCGTCAACATGGCCGGTCTCTTCTTGAAGCGCGGCAACGTCGTCCTGACCAAATATGCCAGGGACAACGTCCAGATCTTAAACGACAAGAACCAGACGATAAGCTATTTCGGACCTCTCATGATCACCACGAGCAGCCTGACCGCCAGCGCGGCCGAGATCGTCACGGGCGCCCTGAGATCCTACAACCGCTGCCTTGTCGTCGGCCAATCCCAAAGCTACGGCAAAGGCTCAGTCCAGCAGGTCGTTCCCCTGACGGGAAGGCTGGGCGCCTTGAAGATCACAAAGGGCCTCTACTATATCGCCGACGGCGTTTCGCCGCAGTTCGACGGCATTAAATCCGACATCGTCCTTCCCAGCAACCTGGACGCCGTGGAGCTTGGCGAACGCTATCTCCCCTGCGCCCTCTCCGCCCCGAAGATCGACTCCCATCTCTCCCTCGAGGCGACCACGGGACGCGGCGTCTGGACGCCGGTAACGACCAACCTCATAGCGCGCCTTAAAGCGTCTTCCGCCGCCCGCACCGCGAAAAGCGAAACTTTCTCCGACATTAAGAAATTCGTGGAGAAATCCGAAAACGAGCGCAAGCGCAATTACATCACGATCAAGGAGCTCTTGGAAGACAACGAGAAAGCCAACGGCGACGACGAGGACGACGAAGTCGACGAAGGATTTTTGGAAGATGAGAACGCCGACGAATCGGAGGATGACGACGAACCCGCGGATGTTCCGGAAGAGGACAGCAGCCAGGCCATGACCAAGACGCAGAAGGAAGTGGCGAAGCTCTCCCGCCGCCAGCACTCCGTCACCAACAACGTTCTCATCCAGGAATCACTGCAGATAATGGGCGACTGGCTCATGCCGGACACCGTGAAGTAATTTAAGATGCTGACCCATTCCTTCCTGCACATACCGAGATCCGGCAAAGCCTTCTCAAAAATGATGTTCTCGAACGACCTCGAGGACTGGAGCGCCGTCCTTGAGTGGGAGCCTTGCGAAAAGGAAAAGAAGAAAGCCTGCGAAATGAAAAAGGCAGCCGGCGAATCGCTGGAACATCTGAAGTTGCACGACCTTGATTTTTTCGCGGAAAAACTCCCCCCTTCCGAGACCTGGCGCCTCTTCCCCTACTTCAGGGACCGCGTCTGCTACCTTGACATCGAAACGACCGGCCTCGGCAGAGGAATGGACTACACCACCGTCGCCACGATCTACGACGGCAAAAACGTCATGGTCTTCACGCACGGAAAAAACATGGAAGATCTTCCGGACGTTTTGGAGAATTACAAGATCTGCGTGACCTTCAACGGAAAATGCTTCGATCTGCCTTTCTTGAGAAGCGAGTTCGGAAGGGATTTCCCGCTCTACCAGATCGACCTCAGATACGTTTTCGCGAGCCTCGGATTGAAGGGCGGACTGAAAAAGCTCGAGAAACGCTTCGACATCAGCCGCGGAGGCTGGACTGATCTCGACGGCTACGCCGCCGTCCTGCTCTGGGACTGGCACAGGAAAGGCATGAAGGGCGCCCTGGAAACTTTGACCGCCTACAACATTCTGGATACCGTCGACCTCGAGAAACTGATGTG
>JAGCDY010000087.1 GCA_017650925.1 bacterium | reverse complement strand
TTCCGGCGTCAGCTGCGCTTGCGACATCCAGAGCGGCGACGTGACTTTAGACTTGCGCGGCACCAGCACGCTGGTCTCCACGGAATCTGCCGGCCTGCACGTTGCCTCCGGCGCTTCCGTGACTATCGAAGGAATAGGCTCGCTTGACGCCACCAGCCAGGGCGGAGAAGGCGCCGGCATCGGCAGCAAATCCCGGGAAGCTTCCGGCGCCGTTGTGATCAACGACGGAACTATCACGGCCAACGGCGCGGCTTTCGCGTCCGGCATCGGCGGCGGCGGACACGCCGTTGCTAACGTCACCATCAACGGCGGCGACATCACGGCCAACGCCGGCGGCTACGCGGCCGGCATCGGCGGCGGCACCGGCTGGGAAGGCGGCGCGGGCACCATCACCATCAACGGCGGCTACGTGAAAGCGACGGGCGGCAACGTCGCCGGCATCGGCTGCGGCGACGAAGGCGGTCACATTGCTCCGGGCACCATCACCATTACTGGCGGCACGATCGAAGCCTCCGCCGGCAGCGGCGCGGGCATCGGCGCCGGCAATGCCAGCGGCGAGAGCGGAACCGTCCCGGACATCTACATCTCCGGCGGCTCCATCAAAGCTTCGTCTAACAGCGGTTCCCCTATCGGTCAAGGCGCCGGCCAGGGGCCCAACACCCCGCCTAAGACAGGCGTTGGCGGAGACCCGGTTTATAAGGCGACGGTAGCCTCGGCGTTCAGCACGCAGGGCAATACTTACACCTTCACCACGACCAAAGACGAGCTTGCCTACACTTATTCCTACACCGGCCCCGGTCACGTTTCCGATTCGGATCTTTACTTCTATCTCCCCAACGGCGAATACACGGTCAGCGGCACAAACGGCAGGAATTTCTCCGGCACCATCGAGGACGGGCCCGGCACTTTGACCCGCTACATTCCCGGCATAGTTTATTTGCATGCTGGAGACGGCGACATAACCATCGAGACCGAGACTGGCGCCACCCAAGGCGGCAGAGTCGTCGGCCTTTACGGCAACTACGTGATCGACGGCACGACCACGGAATGCTCGGTCACCGTCAATTCTTCCGATAATCCGACCGTTACCTTGGACGGCGCTTCCATAACCGGCGTCAGCTGCGCTTTCAACATCCAGAGCGGCAACGTGAATCTGGTTCTGTCCGGCAACAACATTCTGACTTCTACCGCGGCCGCCGGCCTGCGCGTAGCTAGCGGCGCGTCTGTCACCATCAGCGGCACAGGCTCGCTTACCGCCACCAGCCAGGGCGGCGCGGCCGCCGGCCTCGGTGGCAATTCCTGGGAAACTTCCGGCGCCATCGTGATCAACGACGGAACCATCACCGCCAACGGCGCGACTTATGCGTCCGGCATCGGCGGCGGTGAGCATGCCAAAGCCAACGTGACCATCAACGGCGGTTCCGTCACGGCCACCGCCGGCTGGCTTGGTGCGGGCATCGGCGGCGGAACCGGCTGGGAAGGCGGCACCGGCACGGTCACCATCAACGGCGGCTACGTGAAAGCGGTTGGTGGCAACGGCGCCGGCATCGGCTGCGGCGACGAAGGCGGCCACATTGCTCCCGGTACGATAACCATCACGGGCGGCACGATCGAAGCCTCCGCCGGCAGCGGCGCCGGCATCGGCGCCGGCAACGCCGGCGGCGAGAGCGGAACGGTTCCCGCCATCTACATCTCCGGCGGCTCCGTTAAAGCCTCCTCTAGCAGCGGCTCTCCCATCGGCCAGGGCGCTGGAGCGGGCGACGGTCCATCTCCCAAGAACGCTTCGAACGGCGAAGTTATCTACGTGGCGACGCTGACTGACGCCACCGCTCCCACGGTCAACTCCATTTACGGCGTTGGCGACGGCGACATCTCCTTCACGGCCACCCGCAAGGCGGATTCGCTGACTTACGGCTACGAGGGCGAGGGCCACTCCGACACCTACGACCTCTACTTCTACCTGCCGGAAGGCGATTACACTATCACTGGCAACAACGGCAAGACCTACGCCGGCAGCGTTAGCAGCTCTGGCTCTACCATTGCCCCGACTCCTGAACCGGCTATCTTCGGTTTGGCCCTGCTTGCGCTGGCGGCTTTCCTCCGCAGGAAGTAAGCGCTCTTCTTTCCGTCAGAAAAAACAACCCCCTCTTGATTTTACTTCGTAACAAAATCTTGAGGGGGTTGTTTTTTTTCTGACGGAGGACGCTAATCAAGGCAAGGCGCGCGTAGTCCGTGAGCGGGGGGTATATGCTGCGTTCTCACGATTCGCGCGTAGTCCGCGAGCCTCTATCGCGCTTATTTCTTAAATTTCTTGTAGAGGGCTTTCGCGGCGGGGGGAGGGACCATGCCTGTGACGTCGCCGCCTAAGAGAGCGATCTCTTTGACGTTGGTGGAGCTGATGTATGCGAGGTCCTCTCTGGTCATTAAGAAGACGGCTTCGAGGTCTTCGTTGAGCCTTCTGTTGGTGAGGGCCATTTGGAATTCGAACTCGAAGTCGGTCATGGCTCTTAAGCCTCGGACGACGGCTACGGCTTTCTTTTCTTTGGCCCAGTCGACGAGGAGTGTTTCGAAGATCTCGGCCTTGACGTTCGGGATGTCCTTTATGACTTCCTTTACGAGCGCGAGTCTTTCCTTGGGGGAGAAGAGCGTTTTCTTATGCACGGCGTCCGCGACGCCGACTATGATCTCATCGAATATCTTGGCGGCCCTCATGATGACGTCCAAGTGTCCGTTCGTGATGGGGTCGAAGGTGCCGGCGTAAACGGCCCGGCGGATCTTATTGTTTTTCATTTTCCTCCTCCTCTTGTGAAAAGGATGCTGTGCGGCCGAAGAAGCTCACCTGGGCCTTGCCGTAGTCGTTGGTACGGTAGCAGCGCCAGGAGGCGATCTCGGTGCCTTTTTCGCACTTCACACTGTAATCATGCTCTATTATAACGATTGTGTCGTCGTTCGCGAAAGAGGAGGCGTCGATGGAGGCGAGAAGCCTCTCCATGTCGACCTCCCGGTAGGGGGGATCGGCGTAGATGAGATCCATGGGCGAACCCTTGGCGCCCTTTAGGACGTCCCAGACGTCGGCGCGCCAAATGAGCGCGTTGCTTGTGGCGCCGAGGCGTTTGGCGTTGGCTTCCAGGACGCGCAGGGCTTCCGGCGCCCTTTCCACGAAAGTCACGTGCTTGGCGCCGCGGGAGAGGCACTCCAGGCCTATGGCGCCGCAGCCGGCGTAGAGGTCTAAGACCGTTTTCCCGGGCAGCCAGGAATGCAGAATGTTGAAAACGGAGGTCCTGACCCGGTCGGAAGTAGGCCGCACTTCCCAGCCTTCCGGAGTCTCCAGAAGTTTTCCCTTGTATAGTCCGGTTATGATCCTAGGCATTTTTCACCTCGTTGCCAAGATAGCGGATCGCCAGCATGGAAATGTCGTCGGATTGGGGAGCGCCCTTGGCGAAATTTTCGACGTCGTTCCAGACCGCGTCGACGATCCCCTGGGCGGAAAGAACGTTTTTGCCCTGCAGAAAGGCGTTGAGCCTCGCGTCGCCGTACATATTGCCCTCCTTGCTGAAGGCTTCCGTCACGCCGTCGGTGTAAAGGAAAAGCGTGTCGTTCGGCTTCAGGACAAGATAATCGTCGTGGTAGGTTATAACATCCGTCATGCCGACCAAGCCGCCGTTCATGGAGCGCAGGAAGACCGCTTTCCCGTCGGGATGAATTATGACGGGCGGGTTGTGGCCGCCGTTGCAGTAGGCCATCGTGCCGCTCCTTAAGTTTATGACGGCAATGAAGAGCGTCACGAACATGCAGCTCTCGTTGTTGGCGGCGCGGTCTTTGTTGACGTGGTCCAATATGGCCGCCGGCGAGGCGTTGTAGCGGGCCGCCGACCGGACTAGCGTCTGCACGACCGCCATGAAGAGCGCCGCGGAGATCCCTTTGCCGGAGACGTCGCCCATGCAGACGCAAAGGTGGCTGCGGTCGACGAAGAAGACGTTGTAGAGGTCGCCGCCCACCGTCAGGGCGGGCTTCAGGACGCCGGCGGCCTCGATCCTCGGCTCGTTGGCGTTGAATTTATCGAGCTTGGGCAGCAGGCTGTGCTGGATGTCGAAGGCTATGGAGAGTTCGTCTTTGAGGCTCATTTGATCCTCCTTCCCCAAACGGGCAGGGCATCAAGTTCTGATTTGAAAGCGTTCCTCTGCCAATCCCTCACGTCTTCCTGGGGAGTGTTGAATTCGTTCTGCCTTTTCTCTGGATAGAGGGAAAGTCTTTCCAGACCGGAGGAGGGCCAGATAAGGGAGGGCTCGAGACCGAGCTCTTCGCCTTTTTTCACGCGCCAGTCTTTCAGTTTCCCCATTCTCTCCATGGAGGAGCGCCGCCACACGGGCAGCTCTTTTTTGAACTCCACAATCACAAGAGGCGGGAGTTTTTCCGCCGCCCTCAGCGTTTCCCTCAGCTCCTGGCCGTGGTGGCGCAGGAAGAAAGGCCCGAGGCCGTTGACTTTCGAAAGGTCGCACCTTGGGTGCTTTGACAAATGGAACATGGTCTGCGAGCCCAGGACCTTGAAGGGAGGCCTGTGGCGGCGCAGAGCGATCTTTTCTCTCATTTGGAAAAGCGCGCGGAAGACCGCCAGTTCTTGGGGCTCCAGGGCGTGCCAGCCCTTTATGATGGAAAAGGCCAGGGCGTCCGGCAGAGGTTCCTTGAAGCGCATCTTCGCCATGCGCTCCGACTCCTCGACCACCCATGTAAGGCGGCCGCGCTTTTTCAAAAGGGCTTTCTGCCTTTTTGAGAGCTTTATGAGATAGGCGATGTCGTTGACGGCGTAGCGCAGCGCTTCGTCCGGCAGAGGTCTTTCGCCCCAGTTCATCTGCTGGAGCTTCTTGTCTTTCACGATGTCCGTTCCGAGGTACTCCTTTATGACGGCGCCCAGACCAGTGTGCGTCGAGCCCAGAAACTGGGCCGCGATGGCGGTGTCGAAAATGTTTTTGACTTCCGCGTGGTAGTCTCTGTAGAGCGAGCGCATGTCGTAATCGCAGGAATGGAAGATCTTCTCTATTTTCGGGTCGCCGAAGATCTCCCTTAAGAGCTCTCCGTCGCCCACGGCCTCGGGATCGACGATAAAGTTGTAGCCGGGGCAGCCGATCTGGATAAGGCAGATGGACTCGGGGTAGTAGTGCAGGCTGTTGGCTTCCAGGTCTACCGCTATGGCTTTGTTTTCTTTGAGCAGCGCGGCAGCTTTCTGCCAGTCTTCGAAAGCTCGGATGTAAACGAAATCGTGTTCCGGAGTGAAGGTCCGGCCCCTTAAGCCGGCCATGAACGCACGGAAGGAATTGACGTTTTCCCTCGCGGCGGATCTCAGCACCCTAAAGCATGTTGACAATCTCATCAGCGATCCTCGCGGTCACTCCCTGCTGCGTTCTAATATAGGCCTGGCCTCTCTGCACGAGGTCGAAAGCGCGCTTCTTGTCGCTTAGGATCTCGCAGACTTTCTCTTTAAGCTGCCAGGCGTCCTGGGCTATTTCGGAGCCTCCCCGCTGGGCCAGCACGTCGGCTATGCCCCTGAAGTTCCTGGTGTGCGGGCCGTACAAGGTCGGGCGTCCCAAGGCGACCGGCTCCAGCATGTTCTGTCCGCCTCCGGGAGAGAACATCGATTTTCCGACATAGGCGATGGAACTCAGCGTGTAGAAGCGCTTCAGTTCGCCGATCGTGTCGACGATGTAGATCTCCTTTTTGGGATCGGTGAACTGTTCCTTTTTGGAGCGCCTTCTCGGTATGAAGCCTCTTTCGCTGACGGCTTTCGCCATGGCGTCGCCTCTCTCCGGATGGCGCGGCACCATTATGAGGGCCAGATCCTTGTGCTCTCTTCTGATAAGCGAGAAGACGTCCAGGATCATGCCGTCCTCGCGGCCAGATTTCTCAAGGGCGGCGCCCAAAAAGACTTCGTAATTTTCCGGGAAGCCCAGTTCCTCGATGAGGGCCCGGTCTCTGGGCGCGGGCTCGTAGGCCGCAACAGAATCGAACTTGATGTTGCCGTCGCAGCTGACGGTCTCGGCTCTCGCGCCGAGCCTCAGAAGACGCCTGGCGTCGCCCGGCGTCTGCATCATGCAGCGGTCGATGTGCCTCAAGACGTCTTTTACAAAAAGCTTTATCCTGCCGTAGCCGTGGAAGGAGTTGTCGGAGAGTCTCCCGTTGGCCAAAAGAATGGGGACATGGCGCTTGGCGAGGCCCCAGATGAAATTGGGCCAGATCTCGGTCTCCATAATAACGGCCGCCACCGGGTTCACGACCTTGATGACGTGCTCCATGGAGAAATAAAACTCGGCGGGGAAGTAGATGAGCCCGTCTTCCGGGGGCAGCTTCTTCTTGGCTATCTCGTAGCCGGTGGCCGTCGTGACGGAGACGACGAAGCCGTATTTGTCCTTGAGAAGCGGCCTCAGGACGTTGAGGAGCGTCAAGGTCAGGTTGAATTCGCCGACGGAAACGGCGTGGAACCAGATCCTGGGCTTTTCGGGAAGCCTCGCTTTCTGCTCCTTGGTCAGGAAACCCAGGCGCTGCCAGAAGTTGACTCTGTGCTTCTTTTTGGACAGAAGGACCGGCAGCCAGACCGGGGAGGCGATGACCACGCTCGGCAAGAGGACCAGGTTGTATAACTTGCTGTAATAAGACATTATCTAGATATTATATCAGACTAGCCGGTATTCCATGACATAGTCGTCCATAACGTAGCCCATACCGATGTCCGTCACGATGCTGTCGATCGTCGAAAAGCCCCAGTTTTTGTAGGCCGCGATCGTCGGGGCGTTGGTCTTCTTGACGGTCAGGACAATGCGGTCACGCCCGTTTTCGCGGGCGAACTTTTTGATCTCCTCGAAAGCCTTTCTGCCGTAGCCTTGGTTGCGGAATTCCGCTTTCACGTAAAGCTTCGACAAAAAGAGCTGGTCAGGCCTCAGGGAGAGCCCCGTGTAGCCAAGGATCGTTTCGCCTTCCTTGAGGTAGAAGTAAACGTAGTTGTCGTTGGCGATCTGCTCTATTATGGCCTTTTCGGACTGGAATTTTTCGATCATGTATTCCGTTTGTCCTTTTGGCAGCTTCGGCAGCCAGTGCTCGAGCCAGATGCTTTCCGCCAGCTTCGCGAGTTCCTTTATGTCGGTCGCTTTTTCAAGTTTCACTTCGCTCATTATCAGCTCCTGAAAAATTCTTTTATTATCGCCGCGGCTTCGGCGGTCGATTCGACTCCGACGATCCGGCGCCGGAATTCCGCGACGCCCAGTTTGCCGCGGCCGTAGGCGCAGGCTATGCGGCGGATGTGCAATGAAGCGCCCTTTTCCCCGTACGTTTCCGTAAGGAGCTTCAAGTGCCGCAAGGCGAGATCTCCCTTCTCGGGGAACGACGGGTCGTCGATCAGCGTTCCGTCTTTCAGGTAGCGCTCGACTCTTCTGAAGAGCCAGGGCGCCCCCATGGCGGCCCTTCCTATCATGATGCCGTCGCAGCCGGTCGTTTCGATTATCTCTTTGGCGCTTATTGGATCGACGATGTCACCGTTGGCGATGACAGGAACGGTCGAATCCGCTTTTTTCACGGCCTTCACGACTTTGGCGATCTCAGACCAATCGGCTTTCCCGGCGTAGCCCTGGGCTCTCGTGCGGCCGTGGACCGCGACGCACTGCGCCCCGCTATCGACCATCCTGGCCGCGAACTCCGGACCGTTGATGGAATTGGAATCCCAGCCGATCCTCATTTTGACGGTCAGGGGAACGGATATGGCGTTCCTTACGGCCTTCACGATCTTGGCGGCCGTCTCCGGCTCCTTCATAAGGACCGCGCCGCCTCCCGTTTTGACGACCTTCGAGACGGGGCAGCCCATGTTGATGTCTATCATTCCCGCGCCAAGCGCCTCAAGCTGCGAGGCGGCCGCCGGCATGAATTCTAAGTGCGAGCCGAAGAGCTGGACGGCGAGGGGATACTCCTCGTGGCCGCTTTTCAAAAGCGACCTGGTCTTTTCGTGCGCGTGGATAACGGAATGGCAGCTGATGAGCTCTGTATAGAAAAGCCCGCAGCCTCCCAGTTCTCTGACGATGCAGCGCATGGGATAGTCGCTGTAGCCGGCCATCGGCGCGAGCGCGACGGCCGGCTCAAAACTAAGCCCCCCTATTTTGAGAGGACTGAGCACTATTTGCCGGTCGCTTTTTTGTAAAGTTCCTCGTTGGCGGGGAGGTAAGTTTTAAGTTTCGCGATACGGTTGGCGTCGGAGGGGTGCGTGGAGAGCAGTTCCGGAACGGAAGAGCCGCCGGCCTCCATGAAGTTTTCCCAGAACTTGATGGCTTCGTTGGGATCGTAGCCCGCCCTGGCCATGTAGTTCATGCCGATCTGGTCGGCTTCGTATTCGTCGTCGCGGGAGAAGGGGAGGGTCACCATGAGGCTGCTTCCCACGCCGTAGGCGGCCATGACCGCTTCGGCGTTGGCGTCGGAGACGCTGCTGCCTATTACGCTGCCGATGACAGAGACGGCGGTCTCGGTGCCCATCCTCTCAACGCCGTGGCGGGCCACCGCGTGGCCGATCTCGTGGGCCATGACGGTCGCCAGCTGCGCGTCGTTCTTGGCGTACGGGAGAATGCCGGTGTAGACGGCCACTTTGCCGCCGGGCAGGCACCACGCGTTGGCGGTCTGGCTGTCGTCAAAGACTACGAACTCCCACTCCCAGTCCATGCCCTGGGTGTCGGATTCGGCGATCTTCGCGATCCTCTGTCCGATGGTTCTGATGCGGTTGTTGATGGCATAGTCGTTCAAGACGACAGCGTTTGTCTTGTAAGCGTTGTAGGCTTCCAAGCCCAAAGCTTTTTCCTCAGCTACGGATGTCATGATGAAGGCCGAGCGCCCGGTGACGGGGACGGTGTAGCAGGCCTGTAAGAAAAGTGCGGCGGCGAAAAGCGCCAGTAAGGAAATTTTACGCATACAAGCTCCTTAATTATTGGTTTAAATGTAGTTTTATCTTATCAAAACTCGAAGGGAATTTGTATAATATCTACCGCATGCTGAGAAAAGGACTGATATATCCGGCCTTTTGCCTTCTTTTGTCCCTGCCCTCCCTGGGCGAGGATCTGCTTTTGTCGGCCGACGAGGCGGCGAGGATACTTGCCTTGACTCCGCCCTGGCCGACCAACAGCGCCATAATAGCCCTTTCCGGCCGCGACAAGCTTTCCCCCGCCGATCTGACGGGCTGGCAGCCGGGCGACACGGAGTTTGCCCAGGCCCTTTCCTTCACCCAGCTCAAAAAGGAGCGCCAGGCCGAGCTTGTTGAGATCTATCACAGGGTCGAGAGCGCTTTCCTTGATTTCACCAGGGCAAGGGACGATTACAACTACCGCCGCTACTGGGCGCGCTACGGTCTTTACGACACGCCTGAGAAGCCGGAACTGGAACTGATGGAATTCCCGGAAGACATGCCGGAGGAGTTCCGCTTCTTCCTTGAGGGGCTGCAATTTTATTACCGCGACGATCCGGAAAGCGCAAGGAATACCTGGGAGAAGATAAAGGCGCTCCCGGCCAACCGCAGGATCTACTGCAGCGACTGGGCGAGGACGCTGACGGCCGATTCTTACTCCGAAACGGATCCCTACAGGACCATAAGGGACTTGGAGGAGATCAGAAAAGATCTGCAGAAGAGGAACAATTTCGACCCGAAGCTGACGGCCTGCCTGCTGCGCTGCGAGGCGTCCTCTTACGCCGCCGTCACCAACTATCCCCAGGCCATGAACTGCTACTTCGCCCTGAACCTTCTGGGCTTCAGGAAAGAAGATATGATCCACCACATCGCGAACCTTATCATGAAGAGCGAAGGGGCCGACCTTTCGATCGCCGCCAAAAACCAGGCGGTGGCGAAAATGACATCCTGGCACGCCGCCACGCTTTACTCGAACCCGCGGCTGGGAACGCTCGACATCGTCGACAAGGAGGCCATAGCCCACTGGCTGAGGGCGCTGAAAAACGAGGGGCGCCTCGAGGATCTGGCGGATCTCGCCGCGGTCGCGGCCTACAGGATCGGCGACAAGGAGCTGGTCGAGGAAGCCATCCGCCGCGCCAGGTTCATGTCGCCCTTCGCCGGCTGGATCATGGCTAAGAAGAAGCTCGCCGACTCGAAGCGTTCTGAAGCCGAGAGCGACCTGGCGACGCTCTTTTTCAGCTTCCCGAACATGTCCTCCGAACTGAGGAACGCCATCGGCCGCGACCTAGCCTACCTCTATCTTTCCGACGGACGCTACAAGGAGGCCCTGAAGCTTTTGCTGGCTGCCGAAGACTGGCAGGAGGCGGCTTACGTTGCCGAACAGGTCATGACGGCCAAGGAACTTGAGAATTACGTCAGGGAAAGGGAGCGGGACAGCCAAAAAGACGATCCCGTAACTCCGAGGCTCAGATATCTTCTGGCCCGCCGCCTGGCCAGGGAAGGCGACCTAAAGGACGCCGGCCCTTATTTCCCGCGCATCAACAGGGCCAGCGCCGACCAGATCCTGACCAGCCTGGAAATGGGTAAGAACACCGCGCTTTCCGCTTCCGAAAGAGGCGAGGCCATAGGCGACGCCGCCAGGGGCATCTACTACGGCGGGGAACCCCTTTTCGCCACCGAGACGGCCCCGGACTGGTTTTCCAGCGAGGGTAGGGAGCCGCGCTCTTTCCTTACGCACGACAGATGGCAGAGCAGTTTGGCTCCCATTAGCCGCGACGAAGAGGAAAGGGTGAAGAAGCACGCCAAAAATCTTCCGGCCACGCAGTTCTGCCTCGACTGCGCCGTCAGCCAGGTCTGGCTGGCGGTCGAACTGATGCCCGACAACAGCGACGGTCTGGCCGAGCTTCTTATCGAAGCCGGCAGGTGGACCGAGAACCGCGACATCGAAACGTCGCGCAGATTTTACGAGACTCTTATAAGCCGCTGCCCCGAGACCGACCTCGGCAGGGAAGCCCAGGATCTCCGCTGGTTCCCCCAGGCCGAATAGCCTTCCTTTTTTGGCTTTTTCTCCCTTGAGGCCATTTTCCAATTTATGCTAAAATAAATAAATAATGGTTAATTGTTTACTTTTTCAGGGAGCATAGCAATGATGAAATACCTGGCCATAGCGCTAGTCGTGATCGTCTGCGTTCTCTGCCCTTACATTTTGGGCAAAATGAGCGTGTCGGCGGTCGAGGAGCGCTACAGGAGCGCCTGCGAGGATCTTGGGATCAACGCCAGGCCGTTCTTCGTTGACGTTGGCTATCTTTCTTCCGAGCTTACGCTGGATGAGCCGCTTTCCTCCACCCTATCCTCCATGGGGCTCCCCAAGGAGGCCGTCGACTTTTTCCGGGATTTCAGCCTTAATGTGAGGACCGAGGTCACCCACGGCCCGCTGCATCTTTTAAAGGGAGCCGAGCACACCGTGCTTACCCTGTCGGGCCCCGACTGGGAGCTGACGGGCGAAGAGTGGCGCACGAACAAGCTTTTCGGGGCGAATTCACGCACCGTTAAGATCTACGACAGCGTTATGGAGAGCGAGGGCGTGCTTTTCTGCTCGAGCAATTTCTGGCTCAGAGACGAGGGGAAGGCGATGGAAATGGCGGCCGAGCGGCTCGCCATCTGGCCCGGCCTGGCGCTTTCAGGCCTCAAGTATTCCTCCACTACGGAAGACGAGCAGACTTCGGGAACCTTATGCGCCGATATTGTGCGTTTCCAGGAAGGGACGCTGAGCGGCCTGGTCGTCAAAATAGAAAGCAAGCCGGTCATTAAGGGCGGCGCCAAAAAAGACTTTAAGTGCGAAGTGCAGAAAGGCACGAGCCCCCTCGGAGACCTTTCCGGAAAGACCATAGAATTCGAAACGAAGGACAAGTTTTTTTCCCAGCTCGCCGGCTGTTTGAAAGGCGAGGCAAACCTAGAGACTTTGATCTCGGGAGGCGCTGATGAGTAAAAAGATCCTTTTGGCGGCAGCCGCCGTTCTTATAATCGTCCTTTTGCTTCTGCCTTACGTCAACGGATGTTTGGCCGAACGCGAGATAACGGGCTTCTTTAAACGCTCCCCCGTCGGGGAAGACGCGGTGAGGAGCTACGAGAGGGGATATTTCAAATCGAATTGCCTCGTGGAGTTCAACGCCCACGAACTGATGAGCAGGTGCCTTTCCAAAAACGAGCTCGATAATCTTGAGCCGCTTCTGACCAACATCGTCATCCAGTCCGACTTTTCCATTTACCACTGCCCGTCTCTGAAGGACAGGACTTTCTACTGCAAGGGGGAAGGCAAGACCGTCGTCAAGGCTCCCGGCAACATCGCGAAGGACATAGACCTCAAGGCCAGCCTCGGCTGGGACGCCTGCGTAAGGGCGACCTTCAGGATCCCGGGCGGGACGTTCGAGGCCGAGGAGCTCGGCGAGATCTTCCCGGAGTATTCCTGGCTTTCTATGAGCTGCGAATTGTCGGACATCACGGGCGCCATGAAGATCCCCCTGAGCGGCAAGGAGGCTTCCTTCACCCTTTGCGCCGACGGGCTTAAAGCGGCCGGCGGCGGCTTCACGAACTTCGTTCTGCAAGGCACCAGCCGCGTGCTCGCGGAAAACGTCAGGGCCTATTGTTTCACGGGGGATCTCGAAAACGTCAGAGGCCCCGGCTTCAGCTCCAAAAACGGCAAGCTGCTTCTGAGCGGCAGCGTCAGCAACAAACTGCACAACATGGTCCTCTGCCTGAATTCCGAAACGGAAGTCAAGGACCGCGCGCTGCCAATGGATCTCAAGCTGAAACTCAAGAACTGCAACATCGAGAGACTCAACGAGCTCAGGACGGCCGCGGTCGGCCTGAACAGGCAGCGCGCCGCCGGCGTCAATTTCGGCATGATCTCGAAGTTCGCCGACATAATGGAGAGCGGCAAGGAATTTTTGAAATGCGGCCCGGCCCTCGACTGCTCCGGCACGGTGAAGATGCCGGAGGGCGACGGAACCGTAAGCTTCCGCATAGACACTTCGAAGGTGAAACTTAAAAACTGGCGGGACATCCTGCGTCTTAAAGACAACCTCGAGGGAGGCTTCGACGTCGTTCTGCCGCAGGCCGCTTTCAAGGAAGGAGGGACCATAGCTGAGGTCTTCGACGTTTCGGAAGACGAGCTTTTGATCGAGGCTTCCTTAAGCAACGGATATTACGTCATTCACAAAGATTTTGAAACTCTTTTGCAACGCAGATAGTCAGGTAACACTATGAAACGAACGCTTTTTCTTTTGACGCTTTCGGCGGCCCTTTCGCTTCAGGCCGTCCGCATCACGGAATTCATGGCTTCCAACAAGGGGACCATCAGGGACTCCTTCGGCGACAGCTCTGACTGGGTGGAGCTCTACAACGACGGCGACACCTTCTCCCTGGAAGGCTGGGGTCTGACGGACAACGAAAAGAAGCCCCACAAATGGGATTTCCCCGCCACCAACTTCGTGGCCGGAACGTACATGCTCGTCTGGTGCTCCGATAGGGAGATCTCCGAACCGGGCGAGGAGATGCACACCGGCTTCAAGCTTTCCGCCAGCGGCGAATACTTAGGCCTTTATAACCCGGCGGGTCAGGTGGTCTCCGAATACGCGCCGACTTTCCCCGTGCAGTACGAGGACGTCAGTTACGGCGACGGCTGCATAGTGACCACCGAGGAAGTGATCTTAAGGTCCACCAATTCCTTCTGCCGCTATCTCGTTCCGACTAACGGCGACCTTGACGGCATCTGGTACAGGTCCACCTTCGACGACTCCGCCTGGAGTTCCGGCACTTCCGGCGTAGGCTACGAGAAGAATCCCTCCAGCTCCACCTCCGTCATTCCCTGCATGGGCATAAACGTGGAGAGCGAGATGTACGACAAGAACGGCACCGTCTACATCCGCATGCCGTTTACCCTGGAAGAGAAGCCCAACCTTCAGAAGCTCGTTCTCAGGATGCTCTACGACGACGGCTTCGTCGTCTACCTTAACGGCGTGGAAGTGGCGAGAGTCAACGCCCCCGCCACCGTCAGCTGGGATTCCTGCTCGCCCACCTACCACAACGAGAGCAACATTCTCGTCTTCGAGGACGTGGACATTTCCACCTACATCAACCTTCTGCGCAAGGGCAACAACGTTTTGTGCGTGCACGGCCTCAACGACACCACCACCAGCACGGACTTCCTTATGGAAGCGGAGCTGAGGGCCAAGGGCGTGGACAGCATGGTCTTCACCGAGCGCGGCTATTTCACCCGCCCGACTCCCGGCGCGGTCAACGGGGAAGCCTACGAGGAATTTCTGCAGCCCCTGATCTTCAGCAAGGACTCCGGCTTCTATGAGGATTCTTTCCAGCTGACCATCACCTCCCCGGACGAGGGCGTTACCATCCGCTACACCTTGGACGCCACCGAGCCCACGGCCAGCAACGGAATGGTCTACAGCGGTCCCCTTAACATTTACGAGACCACCGTCATCAGGGCGGGCGCTTTCAAGGAAGGCGCTTACAGCCCCAGGCCCTCCGCCAGGACCTTCGTCTTCCTAGACGACGTCATCAGCGCGCCCAGCGGCGCCCGCCCCGGCCCCAAGTGGCCGAGCGGCTCCATAAACAACCAGCGCTTCGACTACGGCATGGACACCCGCATCACGCAGTCCGATCGCTACGGCGGAGAAATGAAGGCGGCCTTCGAGCAGATCCCCATGCTCTCCATCGTGACGAGCCCCGGCAACCTCTTCGACTCCAGGACGGGCATCTACGTCAACGCCTGGCAGGACGGCCGCAACTGGGAGCGCTACGCCCAATTGATGTATCTCACCCACGACGGCAGCGCTGGCTTCAACGTAGGCTGCGGTCTCAGGATCAGGGGCGGCGCCAGCAGAAGTTCCGGCAACGCCAAGCACTCCTGGCGTCTCTTCTTCCGCGGCGAATACGGCAACTCCAAACTGGAGTATCCGCTCTTCGGTTCCGAAGGCGCTCTTGAATTCGACAAGATGGACATCAGGACCGCCCAGAACTACTCCTGGAGCTGCGAAGGCGGCAACGACGCCAGGGAAAACATCATGTGCCGCGACGTCTTCGCCCGCGACATGCAGCGCGAGATGGGCGAACCTTACACCAGGAGCCGCTACGTCCACATTCTCCTGAACGGCCACTACTGGGGCCTCTACCAGTTCCAGGAAAGGGCCGAGGAGCATTTCGCCGAGACTTATTTCGGCGGCGACAAGGACGACTACGACGTCATCAAGCCCGACGGCTACGTGGCGGTCGTCAACAGCGGCAACATTGACGGCTGGAAGTCGCTTTGGCAGATGGCTAGAGACGGATTTACGGAAGAGACTTACCTGAAGGCCGTGGGCCGCAACCCGGATGGCACCAGGAACCCGAGGTTCCCTGTCCTCCTGGATCCCACGAATTTGGCGGACTACACCATCATCAACAACTTCCTGGGCAACACCGACGGTCCTCTGACCATGACGGACAGCGGCCCCAACAACTTCTTCGCCATATACGACCGCGTACGCCAGGGCGGCTTCAAGTATTTCTGCCACGACACCGAGCACGCCATGGTGAAGATGTACCTCAACACCGACAAGACCGGCAACATCACGACCGGCCGCGACGGCACGGGCGCCTTCAACCCCCGCTACCTGCACCAGCGCCTCTGCGCTGTGGACGCCTACAAGCGCGTCTTCCAGTCCCGCGTCAGTCTGCATTATTTCAACGACGGCCTTATGACCGCCCCCAAGGCTTCCAGGCTGCTCCTTTCCCGCGTCCACGAGATCGACAAGGCCATCCTTGGCGAATCCGCCCGCTGGGGCGACGTCAGGACCGACTGCCGTTCTTACCAGCCCCTCAACAGGGACGATTACTGGTGGCCGGAGATCCAGTGGATCACCAACACCTTCTTCGCGACCAGGAACACGAAGAACCTCGAGCAGTTCAGGAACCGCGGCTGGTATCCCAGCATGGCGCCTCCCAGGATGATCCCCATGGGCGGACGCGTGGCCCCCGGAACGAGGGTCACCCTGAACGGCCAGACCTTCATCAAGTACACGACTGACGGCAGCGACCCCTACACTTCCTCCACGGCCAAGCGCTACACGGGCCCCCTTTCCATCACGCAGCCCACCTACATCCGCTGCTGCTACGATCCCGCCTACAGCGACGCGCCTCTGGACGTCTCCGCTTACTTCACGCTCTCCGAGAAGAGCCCTCTGATCGTCAGCGAGCTCATGTACATGCCGGCGCCTCCCGAGGAGGGTTCCCGCTTCACGGAAAAGGATTTCGAGTTCATCGAGCTCTTCAACAATTCCAACAAGCCCTTCTATCCCGAGGGCCAGTCCATAACCGGCGGCGTGGAATTCGTTTTCGCGCAGGGCTCCAAGGCTGTGCCGGAGCAGGGCTACGTTCTTGTCGTCAAGAATCTGGAGGCTTTCGCGGAACGCTACGAGACCAACGACCTCTACATCGCCGGCGCCTACGACGGCAGTCTCTCTAACGACGGCGAAGCGCTGTTTTTGACCAATTACAATTTCAGTTTCGACGGCTATTGGTACGACGGCGCCCGCGGCTACGGCCCCTCCATCGTGCCGGTCAGCTACGAGACGCCATTGGAAGGTTACAGCATCAAGGGCGCCTGGCGCCTCTCCGGCGAACCTTACGGCTCTCCCGGCAGGGAAGACCTGCCTGAGCCCGCCTGTCTGGCCGCGGCCATGTTCGCTCTTCTTTTCGCGCGAAGGTTGAAGTAAGCTTGGCCCGGTCCCTTGTCATAATTTTTATCGCGCTTCTTTCCGCCTGCGCGGCGGAAGCTTTGCGCATCAACGAGTTCCTGGCCTCCAACAAGTCGGGGCTGAAGGATTGTTTCGGCGAGTGCTCCGACTGGATCGAGATCTACAACGACAGCGACGAGGATATCGACCTCGAGGGCTACGGCCTCAGCGACAGCGCCAAGAAGCCTTTCAAATGGACCTTCCCGGCCACCAACCTGACGGCCCGCGGCTATCTTCTGGTCTTCGCCTCCGACGTCGCCCAGAGTGTTCCCGGCAAAGAACTGCACACCGGTTTCAAGCTTTCCGCGGAAGGGGAGTATCTTGGTCTCGCTAAGCCGGGCGGCAAGGTCGTTTCGGAATTTTACCCGACTTTTCCGCCGCAATACCCCGACGTTTCCTTTGGCTGGTGCGGGGAGGCGGGAACGCAGGATGTCGCGCTGCTGAAAGAAAAAAATCCTTGCAGGGTCTGCGTCCCCGGCAATGGGGCGCTGGATAATGTCTGGTATCTTCCGGGTTACGACGACTCCACTTTCCTCAAGGGCAACGGAGGCGTGGGCTTCGAATGCAACAAGGGCGGCGAGTACGATTTCAGCAAGCATTTCAAGGTGAACATAAAGGAAGCGATGTATAAAAAAAGGCGCGCGGCCTTCATTCGCTATCCTTTTGTCCTTGCTGACGCGCCCGCCTTTTACACCCTGTCAATGAGCCTGCTTTACTGCGATTCCTTCGAGGCGTACCTGAACGGCGTTCCCGTAACCAGGGAAGAGAGGATGTCCGGTTCCGGAGCGGAAGCCTACGCGGTTTCCAACCGCGAGAAAAAGGCCGCCGTCGTTTGGACTGACTTCGACGTCACGAAATACCGCACGCTCCTGCATACGGGAACGAATGTTCTGGCCATAGTTGGCACCATTGCCGACAAGAACGACGAGGAATTTCTGATAAGCCCGAAGCTGACGGGCGGAGCGCCCGTATCCTTCACCAACGAAACGCTGCGCTACATGCAGCCCGCTTCCCCGGGATTTCCGAACAGAGACAGTTTCGATGAGGTCATTGGCAAAGTAGCTCCAAGCGAGGAGCCGGGTTTTTACGAGGAGCCCTTTGAACTTAGGCTTTTGTGCGATCTTTCGGACGCGAAAATAAGATACACGCTGGACGGAACAGTCCCGTCTGAAAACCACGGTACCGTTTACAGAGGCCGTTTTATGATCGACAAGACCACCATCGTAAGGGCCAAGGCCTTCAAAGACAACGCGGGCGGCGCGGTGGAATTTGTCGGCACCTACGTGTTTTTGGACGATGTTATCAATGCTCCCGACGGCGTTCCTCCGGGCGATCTATGGCCCACCAATTCCGTAAACAATCAGAGAATGGATTACGGGATGGATACTAGGATAACCCAAAGCGATACTTACAAGGACGCGATGAGACCCGGCATGAAGCAGCTGCCCTTTATTTCCGTTATTACGAGCCCCGGGAATCTTTTCAGCGCCAGCACCGGCATCTATGTCAACGCGAGATCTGACGGCGAACTTTGGGAACGCCCCGCTCACATAGAGCTCTTGAATCATGACGGAAAGGAAGGCTTCTCTATTAACTGCGGATTGAGGATCAGGGGCGCCGCCAGCAGGGCAGCCAAGAATCCCAAGCACGGATTTAGGCTCTTTTTCAGGGATGAATACGACGGCAAACTTAAATTCCCTCTTTTTGAGGACGAAGGCGCGGACAGTTTCCGAAGAGTCGACCTGAGGTGCGCCCAGAATTATTCCTGGAATTTTGAGAACGACGCCTACCAGGCCATATACTGCCGGGACGCCTTCGTCAGGGACCTGGCTTTGTCATTGGGATTACACGCCACCAGGAGCCGCAGCTATCATCTGCTTCTGAACGGCCACTACTGGGGCCTTTACCAGACCGAGGAAAGGCCGGAGGAACACTTTGCCGCCTCTTACCTTGGCGGGGACAAAGAAGATTACGATGTCGTCAAGGTCGACAATTTCGTCATCTCGGCGGTCAACGGAGACACCAAGGCTTTCCGACGGCTCTATAAAATGACCACCAACGGTTTCGACAGCGCGAGCTACAAAAACGCCGTTGAAACGGGACTGTTGGATCCCACCAACGTGGCTGACAACGCCATTTTGAACAACATCGTCTGCAACATGGACTGTCCCGTGGCGGTCACCGGGCACAGGGTGAACAACTTCTACGCCCTTTACAACAAAGTCGATCCTAAAGGTTTCAAGTTCATTTGTCACGACAACGAGCATTCTTTGGTGCGCGCCTATTACAACACGAACCTGACCTTGAAGACGACAGTTGGCGAGGAGTTCAAGCATTTCAACTATACCTTCCTCCACCAGGAGCTGATGAAGTGCGCCCCTTACCGTGAGCTTTTCATCGACAGAGTCTGCAAGCGCTACTTCAACGGCGGAGCCGTCGTTCCGGAAAAACTGCAATCACTCTTCATGCGGCGGGCGGACTCTATTTACGACGCCATAGTCTGCGAATCGGCGCGCTGGGGCGACATCAGGGCGCCTTACGGTGACAGGCTTCCCTTGAGGAGAGACCGCGACTGGCAGCCCAACATCGACTATCTGAGGGACAAATTCCTGCCCCACCGCCACGCTTTGAACCTCGAGCAGTTCCGCGCCGCGGGCTGGTTCCCTGAGATCGATCCGCCCATCCTTTCCGTCTGCGGAGGAACGGTGGACTGCGGAACGGAATTAACGCTCACCGGCGCGAAAAAGATCGTCTACACCCTGGACGGCAGCGATCCCTGGGATTCCCAGACGGCGAAAATTTACGCGGACGTTCCGATAGTATTGACCAATTCTATGACCTTCCGCTGCTGCTACGCCAGGGGCGAAATAGATCTCCCCATGCGGGGCGAAGCGGACTTTACGGTTGAGGAAGCGCCCGAACCGGCGATTGGAATTTTGATCTTACTTTTCCTTCTGGGAAAAAGGAGGATTTTGAATGTTTAGAAAAAGGAACATCCTGATACTTTTCATCGCCGCCCTGGTGATTATTTTCTGCGCCAGGGTCGGCTGGCTTGGAAGTTTTTCCCGCAGTCTGACGCTGGACGTTTCCGGATTTTTCGTCAGGATCGTCAACTATCCCGGGCAGAAGCTGAATTACTTCTGGAACCTCTACCAATTTAGGAGCGCGGTCCTGAGGGAGAACAACGCGCTGAAGCTGCAGTTGGAAGCGCTGCAGAGAAAGTACGACCAGACCAGGGACCTTCAGGCCAGAGTGCACGAGCTCGAGCAGATGCTGAACCTTCAGCGCGATTACGATTTCGAGCTTTTGCCGGCGCCCGTCGTCTTCCGCGACGAGTTCAGCTGGAGCAAGACGATAATCATTTCCAGAGGGCGCCGCGACGGGCTCTTGCCGAGCATGCCGGTCGTCAGGGGCGGCGTGCTGATCGGCAAGATAGTGGAAGCCGGTTTCCTGAATTCCAAAGTCCTTCTGATCAACGACCCCACCTTTAAAGTCGGCGTGCTTTTGCGGCCTTCGGAAGCGGCCGGTATTCTTGAAGGTCGCGGCGAAGGTTTGGCCAGGATCAATTTCCTGCCGCTGGACGCCAAAATTAATATCGGCGACGAAGTCTACACTTCCGGCACGGGCAGCGTTTTCCCGGCCGGCTACCACATAGGATCAGTGATCAGAGTCGAGAGAGACGAACGCAATTTCTACCAGCGCGCGGAAGTGCAGCTGGCGGCTGACATGCGTTCCATGGAGACCGTGACGGTCATCAAGCACGCGCCGCCTAATCTTTCCCTGTCACCCGAACCGGAAGAGGAGAAATGAGAGACCTTCTTCTCGTGCTTCTGGTTCTCTTTCTGCAGATCAGCTTCGCCAGGATCTTCGGCGGGCTATTCTTCGATTTTCTGACGCCGCTTCTGCTGCTCTGGTCGATCACGAAGAGCGTGAGGGAGATGATCCTCTGGACCGTTCTGACCGGTCTTCTGGTCTCCGCTGTCTTCCCCCAGCCGCTGCTCGTTCTGTTGACCGGTTTAATTATGGCCCAGTGGCTCTGGCGCGTGACCTTTTTTGAGAGCTGGCGCACCAGGCAGGGAATGGTCTTCGCGGCGGGCGTGGTCTTTTCCTTCATGTGGCAGATCTGCGGCTATATCTTCGCGTCGTTTACGACCGACCTCATATTGATGCCCCTGTGCTTCCCGCCTTTGGCAAGCTCAGTTGTCAGCGCGGGGCTCTTTACGGTCTTCACTTTCCGCGTCGCCAGGTTCAAGGCTGAATTGGAGGGCAAGGTTTGGTAAAGCTTCCCAAAAGTCGGCTGCTCTCGTTTTTCAGGCTTGAGATCTTGGCGCGCATAATTCTCGCGGCCTTCATAGTCCTTGCCCTGAGGCTGGCTTATCTGCAGCTTCTGCACGGCGAGAACTACCGCCGGCGCGTCACGAACCAGTCGACCAGGAAAGTCTGGGTGGACGCCGCCAGGGGCGAGATCTTGGACCGCAACGGCCAGATCATCGCCTACAACAGCCCTGAAAGGAACGTGGCGTATCAGGCCTCTGTCTATTCGAAAAGGGCCCAGAGCAATGCTGTGACGAGGCTGGCGTACCTTCTGCGCTGCATGCCGGGAGAACTGAGCGAGAACTTAAGGCCCAAGAAGCGCCTGCCGGACGGCACGGCGACCCTGGCCAGGAACGTTTCGGAAGAACTTTTCACCCGCGTGGCCGAAAGGAGCGACGAGATCCCGGGATTGATACTGGACTACGAGGCGGCCAGGCGCTATCCCTACGGCTCCGTCTTCGGGCACGTGACTGGCTACACCGGCCTCATTCGCTCCAACGACAAGCGTCTCAGGGGATCGGTTGAGCCTTTCCACATCAACGACATCGTCGGCCGCGAGGGAATGGAATACTATTGCGACGATATTCTGCACGGCCGCAACGGCAGAAGGATGGTGGAAGTCGACCGCGTCGGGCGCTACACCGGAGTCCTTCTCCAGGAGGACGCCATTCCCGGCAAAGACATCGTGACGACGCTGGACGTCAGGCTCCAGAAGGCCGCCAGCGACGCTATGAAAGGCAAGGTCGGCGCGGCGGTCGTCGTCGACGTCAAAACGGGCGAGATACTGGCCATGGTCAGTTCGCCTTCCTACGACCCGAACCTCTTCATTGGGGGAATAAGCCAGACTAATTACGCCCTTTTGAGGGACAATCCCGACCATCCTCTTCTGAACCGCGCGACACAGGGCCTCTATCCTCTTGGTTCGGTCTTCAAGCTCGTCACGTCCCTGGCGGGCCTGGAAACGGGCGTCTTCACTTCCAGAACGGTCTATCACGACACCGGCGAGGTGCAGGTCGGCAACCATACGATCAGGAACTATCACAAGGCCGTCTACGGCGATATAACCTTGGAGGACGCTCTTAGAGTTTCCTGCAACACTTTCTTCTGCCATTACGCCAACCAGATCGGCGCGGACAATCTCGCGAAATACGCCCGCGCGCTGGGACTGGGCGACCGCACGGGCGTCGAGCTGCCCTCGGAAGCCTACGGCCAGATCCCGACGCCTGTCTGGAAAAAGAACATCCAGGGCGAGTCCTGGTATCCCGGCGACACCGTCAACCTTTCCATCGGCCACGGCTTCATTCTGGTTACGCCGGTGCAGATCGCGAGGATGGCGGCGGCTCTGGCGACGGGCGGCACGGTCATGCCTCTGACGCTCATAAAATCTTTTAGGCAGGGCGGGATCGAGACGGTCTACAACGGCGAGCGCCCGGAAGTGAGGCACTCCGAATTCAAGCCTGAGGCTCTGAAAGCGGTGAGGGAAGGCATGTACGCCGTCGTCAACAAGCCCAACGGCTCGGGCCGAAGAGCGAAAGTCCCCGGCATCACGATCTGCGGCAAGACGGGCTCCGCCATGCTCGGCAAAAAGACCTTCGCCTGGTTCGCCTCCTACGCGCCCTACGACGATCCGGAAGTGGCGATGGCTATAGTCGTCGAGAACGCGACGAGCGGCGGCACGGACGCCGCGCCGATCGCCGGCGACATTTACAAGACATACGTCAAGATCAGGAAAAACAAAACGGCTAAAAATGAAAAATGATTTGAAAACGCTCTTTGCTAAACGCAAGGAAAAGATAATAGCAACGCTGGAAAAGTTCCTTCTCAAAAAGGAGACGAAAGCGCTTTTAAAAGTGCCTTTCCTCGGCGACCTTCCAAATAGGCTCATTGAGTACACCAAAGGCGGGAAGTGCCTGAGGGGAAACCTCGTGCTTCTCGGCGCGGAGGCGGCGGGCGCTGACATAAAGGGGCTCTATCCCGCGGCCGCGGCCATCGAGCTTTTCCAGTCCGGCATATTGATGCACGACGACATAATAGACGGCGACGCCTTCCGCCGGGGGAAGCCCTCGGCGCACCGCGCCTTCGCGATAGACACAGCCAAGCTCGGTCTCAAGGGCACGGAAAAGTTAGGCGAGTCGCTGGCCATTTGTCTCGGCGACATCGCGCTGATGCTGACCTTCACGCTTCTGCTTGAAACGAAGAGCAACGACGCGACTTTAAGGCAGGTCGCCTCTTTCTGGGGAAAGGAATTCGCCCATGTCGGCGCCGCGGAGATGGAGGACGCCTATCTTTCCCTCTGCGAAAAGATGCCGGAAGAAAAAAGGATCATGGCGCTCTATGAAGGCAAGACGGCGGGCTACACCTTTACGCTGCCGCTCCTTTCCGGCGTCATGCTGGGAGGTGGCAAAGCCGACCTTGAGAAAAAGCTCGCTAAGTACGCCCTCGCCCTGGGGGTGCTCTTCCAGATCAGGGACGACGAGCTCGGCCTCTTCGGGAACGAAGCGAAGTTAGGCAAACCCGTGGGATCCGACATCAGGGAGAATAAGAAAACGCTCTTCACGCAGAGACTCTTTTCATCTGCTAGCAAAAAGGAATTGGCGGAGCTGAAAAAGATCTTCGGCTCCCAAACGGTCGGCGAAAAGGAAGTCGCCTATGTCAGGGAGCTTTTGGAGAAGAAGGGAATTCGTTCCGAGATCAACGGTCTGGCCGAAGCTTTGGGAAAGCGGGCTGAAAGAGCCCTTCTCGGAGCGAAGGTCAAGTCAGGCAGAGAATATCTTTCGGCTCTCATAGAGCTGAGCAAAAATAGAAACGCGTAATAAGGAGAATCAAGTTATGTCCGAATTGAAGATCACGTGCCAAAGCGGAAAACAGGGCGCCCCCAAAGAGGCGGCCGTCCTCTTTTTAACGAAAGAACTTTTAAAGGAAGCGCAGAAAACTTTCCCCCTGACCAAGAAAGTCTGGGAGGATTTCAAGGCCGAGCCCGGAGAGACGCTCTCTGTTTATACCGACGGTGAAGTGGGCCGCCTTTTCCTCTGCGGACTCGGGAACGTCAAGGATCTGACGCTCGAGGATCTGAGGCGCGCCGCGGTCTCAGCCGGCGATGCCCTGGCCAAGACGGACGTTAAGAAATTCAGGGTGCTGCCGTGGAGAAGCGACGTTATCTGCGAGTGCGAGGCCGCTCCGGCTTTCCTCGAGGGTTTTCTGCTGCGCGGCTGCGAATACAGAGGCGACTTCACGCCGAGAGTGAGAACTCCTTTCGAGGAGATTTGCTTCCTGGTCGGGGAGGAGGATCCCAAGAAGATCAACAAGCTTCTTAAGGAAACGCTCGCTGTTGCCGAGGGCGTCTACCTCGCCAGGGAGCTGGCCAACGCGCCGCACTCCGTCATGAACGCCGAGCGCCTCGCCCAGGTCGCCAAGAGTTTGAAGCATTTTGGGCTGCAGGTTAGGATAATGGAGATGGCGGAGATCAAGAAACGGAAAATGGCCGGCCTTCTGGCGGTCAACCGCGGGTCCAGCCAGCCGGCGCGCTTCATCGAGCTCGAGTGGCGCGGCGCCAAGAACAAGAAGGAAGCGCCCGTCGTCTTCGTCGGCAAGGGCCTGACCTTCGACTCCGGCGGCATCTCCATCAAGCCCAGCGCCGGCATGGAAGCCATGCGTATGGACAAGCACGGCGGCGCCAGCGTAATCGGAACGCTCTACGCCGCGGCCGCCTTGAAGCTTAAGAAGAACGTCGTGGGTCTTGTCCCCGCGACCAACAACATGCCGGGCCCCGACGCACTTTTGCCGGGCGACGTCATCGAATACAAAAACGGCGTGACGGTCGAGATCATCTCTACCGACGCGGAAGGCCGCCTCATCCTGGCGGACGGTCTCATCAGGGCCGGCGAATTCAAGCCGAAAGCGGTGATCGACATCGCGACCTTAACGGGCGCCATCGTTACGGCCTTGGGCTACGACGCGGCGGGCCTCTTCTGCGAGGACGACAAATTGGCGGAAGCGCTTTTAGCTTCCGGCGAAACTTGCGGCGAAAGGCTCTGGCGCATGCCGATGTTCAAGTGCTACGAGAAGCTTCTTAAGAGCTACGTGGCCAACATAAAGAACGGCGGCGGCCGCCCGGCCGGCTCTTCCACGGCCGCGCTCTTTTTGAAGAAATTCGCGCCTAGCGTTCCCTTCGCGCACGTCGACATCGCCGGAACGGGCATGCGTCCCGCTTCCGACGGCTACCAGCCCATGGGCGCCACCGGTTTCGGCGTCAGGCTCTTTATAAAACTCCTGGAGGAGAAATTATGACCGAGCTGGACCAATACAAAGATTTCACGAAGGCTATGCTGAAGGTCGTGATGCCCTTCATCAGGGACGCCTTCAATTCCCGCGCCTACCACGTGGAAGTGAAAAAGGACCTAAGCCCTGTGACGGAAATAGACCGCAAGGCCGAGATGATGCTGAGGGAAATGATCGCCAAGAATTTCCCCAGCCACGCTATCCTGGGCGAGGAGTTCGGAGCGGGCGGAAGCGCCGAGTACACCTGGGTATTAGACCCCATCGACGGCACGAAGTCCTTCGTCTCCGGCTCTCCCTTGTTCGGCACGCTGATCGCGCTCCTAAAGGACGGCAAGCCGATCCTCGGCGCCATAGGGCTTCCGATGCGTGACGAGGTTTACTTGGGCGACAATACGGTAACGGAGGTGAACGGCACCCCGGTGCACGTTAAAGACGCTCTGAGCCTCAAGGAGGCCGTTATCCTGACCACGGACATATGCGACATAGCCAGACTGAAAAGCCGGCCTAAATTCGACGCTCTTATCGAAGAAGGCAAGATCTTCCGGATGTGGGGCGACTGCTACGGCTACGCTCTCATCGCGGGCGGGCTTTGCGCGGTCATGTCCGACGCGGAGATGAACCCCTGGGACATCCTGCCGCTCATCCCTGTCATCAGGGGCGCGGGCGGCGTCATCACGGGCTGGGAAGGCCAGGATCCGGTAGGGGCTTCCTCTTGTCTTGCCGGTCCTCCCACTCTCCACAAGCTGGCGTTGGCTATCTTGAATTAAATTTGCTATAATGTTTGCAGTCTCGTAAAGAGTTTGAATATATATGGCCCCCGGGCCGGAATGGAATTGAAATTGGAAATTTGAAATGAGTTTTACCCTGCGGTGTTCGCTAACATACCAAAAAGAGCCTGAACTGACATTCGCTAATGTAAAGGGGCGAGTACAAGGTGGTTGTGCAGGCCCGTCTTCGAGCGGGAAGCCTTAAAATCTTGCAAGCCTTATTTTTAGGATTCTGAGTTTAGACCATTAAGTATCTACGGCACCAGCAGGGCCCCATTTTTCAGCTCATTCCGGTCAGTCCCAACATAGATCTAATGACTGACGAACCTGAACTTTTTTCCTTCTCGGAACAAAGAGATATCCCCGGCGATCCCGCGCTCAATCAATTTGAGAACGCCGATGCCGCCAACGCTCCCTTAGCCTTCCGCATGCGCCCCCGCGATCTTAGCGAGATCGCCGGACAGAAGCATCTTATCTACGAAGGCTCGCTTTTGCAGCGCGCGATCCTTGCCGACAAGCTCTCCTCCGCCATCTTCTTCGGACCTCCGGGCTGCGGCAAGACTACTCTGGCGGAAGTTATCGCTCTGACGACGAAGCGGCCTTTCTGCCGCCTGTCAGCCGTCGCTTCGAGCGTAAAGGACGTCAGGGACGTCGTCGATTTCTCGCGCTCAAGGAGAAAAGCCGGGCGTTTGGGCGCCGTTTTGTTCCTCGACGAGATCCACCGTTTCAATAAGGCGCAACAGGATGTTTTATTGCCGCATGTTGAGAACGGGACTTTGATCCTTATCGGCGCGACGACCGAGAATCCTTATTTCGCTTTGAATAACGCGCTGCTTTCCCGTTCGAGGATCTTCCAGTTCAAGCCGCTCGAAAAGGACGACATTCTGGCCGTGCTTGAAAGAGCCTTGAAGGACGAGGAAAGGGGACTGGGGAAGATGGACCTTACGGTCGAGCCAGACGCGCTCTCATTCTTAGCCCAGCGCTGCGAAGGCGACGCCAGGGTCGCGCTGAACGCCCTGGAACTCGCGGCCACCACGACAAAACCCGACGAAAAGGGAAGGATCAACGTCACGATCAAGGACGCGGAAGCCTCCCTGCAGAAGAAAGTCCTGCTTTACGACCGGGACGGCGACGGCCATTACGACACTATTTCCGCTTTCATAAAATCCATGCGCGGTTCCGATCCCGACGCCGCGCTCTACTGGCTCGCCAAGATGCTCCAGGCCGGCGAGGACCCGCGCTTCATCGCGCGCAGGATGGTCATCTTCGCGAGCGAGGACATTGGCTGCGCCGACTATCTTGCCCTGCCTCTGGCCATGGCGGCCTATCAGGCGGCGGAAAGGATCGGCATGCCGGAAGTGAGGATCAATTTGGGCCACGTTGTTACCTACCTTGCCTGCTGTCCGAAATCCAACGCGGCTTACATGGGGCTCGAGGCGGCCTGGAAGGACGTGGCCGAGAACATAACAATGGAAGTGCCGGACCATCTCAAGGACGCCCATTACAAGGGCGCCGAGGAACTGGGCCACGGCAAGGGCTATGAATACAGCCACAACGCCGAGGGACATTTTTCCGCCGCTCAGGAATATATGCCCCTTGAAAAACTATATTACAAGCCGACACGCTTCGGCGCGGAAGAGAGAATCAATGAAAGATTGTCCAACTGGCGCTCTCAAAGAAGAGCTGCGCGCGAGAATGCGCGCAGAGAGGAAAGCGCTGACAAAGGAAAGAAGAAGCTCTGAAACGCGCCAAGTTTTCGGCAGGATCATTGAAAGCCAGGAATATCAGAAGTCTGGCGTCATCGTTTCGTACATGGCGCTGGGCTCTGAACTGGATCTGACGGAATTGAATGAGAAAGTTCTCGCTGACGGAAAGAAGCTCGTGCTTCCGGTCGTCAAAGGGAAAGATCTTATTTTCAGGGAAGTGAAGGGACTTACCGAAGAATACTTCGCCATTGGTTCCTTCGGGATAAGGGAGCCCAAAGAGGATCTGCCTCTCTGGGACCCTATGAAAGAATGTTCCGATACGCTCTGGCTTCTGCCCGGCGTAGCCTTCGACCGGGGGTGTCGCAGGCTGGGTCAAGGCGGGGGCTATTACGACAGAACGCTGGAAAGGCTCCGCGCTTTTCAGCGCGCCGGGGATACGATAGCCGGCGTGGCGTTTAGTTGCCAAATAGCGGACAGGATTCCCACAGAAGAGTGGGACGCCTCCCTGGACAAAGTTATCTCGCCAGGGGAGATCTATATTAATCAACATATATAAGGACATAGATATGGAACAGACAACTGCGATCATTCTTATCGCGGCCGCCGCGGTCGTTGGCTTCATTTTGGGAGCGATCATCTTAAGCGCCGTTCATAAAGCGAAAGAGCGCTCAAGGGAAAACAAAGTGAAAGACGAGGCCAGAAGGCTGATCGACAAGGCAAAAAGAGAAGCGCACCAGATCAAAAGGGAAAGCGATCTCGAGCTGAAAGACAAAGAGCATAAGATGCGCCAGGATTTCGAGAACAGCACCAAGGACACCAGGCGTGAACTGAAGAAAGAAGAGGAGAGGATCGAGCAGAAGAAGGCCGCCTGCGACAAGCGTGCCGACCAGATAGAGCAGAAAGAGCAGGCTCTGGAAAGCGATCGCGAAAAACTGGCCGGCGAACGCAAGCAGCTCGAAGTCTCCAAAGAGAAGATAGAAAAACTGATCCAGGAAGAGGAGGCCGCCCTCGAGAGAGTGGCCGGACTCTCCCGCGAAGAAGCCGTAAAGAGCTTAAGGGAAAAGCTTGAGCGCGAGGTCGAGTACGACGCCGCTAACCTTATCCGCCGCCGCCAGCAGGAAGCCGAGGAGCAGGCCCATTCCGTCGCCTGCGACATCATCGCCAGAGCTATCCAGCGCTGCGCCTCCGAATATGTCGCGGAGAACACGGTCGCTTCCGTTTCTCTTCCCAGCGATGACCTCAAGGGCCGCATAATAGGCCGCGAGGGCCGCAACATCAGGGCCCTCGAGCAGGAGACAGGCGTTGAGATACTGATCGACGACACGCCGAACGCGGTAGTCATCTCCGGCTTCGACCCGGTCAGAAGGGAAATTGCCAAGCGCACCTTGGAACGCCTTATCGCGGACGGCCGCATCCACCCGGCCCGCATCGAGGAAGTTCTCAATACGGTGAGAAGCGAGATCGACCAGGAGATCGAGGAAGCCGGCCAGAAGGCCTGCCTGGACCTCGGCATCAGCGGACTGCACCCCGAACTGGTGAAGCTCGTCGGCCGTTTGAAATTCCGTACGAGCTACGGCCAGAATTTGCTGGCGCACTCCATAGAGGTCTCCAAGATCATGGGCGCCCTCTCTACCGAAATGAGAGAGGATCCGACCTTGGCTAAGAGAGCCGGTCTTCTCCACGACATCGGCAAGGCCGTCGACCACGAGGTCGAGGGCCCGCATGCCTCGATCGGCGCGGAGCTCGCCCGCCACTACCAGGAGTGCGACAAGGTCGTCAACGCGATCGCGGCGCACCACAACGAAACGGAAGCGAAGTCCCGCATGGCTGTCCTTTGCAGCGCGGCTGACGCTATCAGCGCGGCCCGCCCGGGCGCCCGCAGCGAGGCTTACGACACTTACCTCAGACGCATCGAACAATTGGAAAAGATCGCCGGCGAGATTGAGGGCGTCCAGAACGCCTTCGCCGTGCAGGCAGGCAGGGAGCTGCGCGTCATCGTCGACGCGGAATCTATCGATGATAACAAGATGCTGGTCATCGCCAGGGACATCGCGAAAAGAGTCTCCGACGAGGTCCAGTTCCCCGGCCAGATCAAAGTCTGCGTGGTCAGGGAGACCAGAGTCGTCGAGTACGCGAAATGAGAATACTGCTCTTCGGGGACGTCGTGGGGCGCTGCGGCCGCACGGTCCTCATGAAATACCTGCCTAAGACCAAGGCTCACTTCGAGGCGGATTTCTGCGTGGCCAACGCGGAGAACGCCGCCGGAGGCAGCGGCCTTACGGTCGAGATCGCCAAGGAGCTTTTGGCGGGCGGCGTGGACGTCATCACTTTGGGCGACCACGCCTTCCGCCAGAAGGACTACCGCGAGATGCTCAGCCTGAACCGCATCGTCAGGCCGGCCAACGCCATTACTTCCGACGTGGGCGTAGGCTTTTTGGAGACGAAGTGGAAGAACGTTGACGTCGCGGTCATCAATCTGCAGGGCCAGACCTTCATGCAGCCCAGCCAGAATCCCTTCGTGGAAGTCGACAGGATCTTGGAACAGGTGAAGTCCAAGGTCATAATCGTCGATTTCCACGCGGAGGCGACCAGCGAGAAGATCGCCATGGGCCACCACCTGAACGGAAAAGTCTCTGTATTGGTGGGCACTCACACGCACGTTCAAACTTCCGACGCAAAAATCCTCCACCATGGGACCGCTTACTTAACGGATCTGGGCATGGTGGGTCCCGAGGAATCCGTCATCGGGCGGGAAATAGAGCCGGTCTTGGAGCATTTCATTACCGGGCTCCCGCAGAAATTCCATGTGGCGGACGGCCCCTGCCAGGTCTCTGGAGCTGTCGTTGAGGTCGATGAGAATACCGGACGCGCTAAAGACATCACAACTTTTTCCAAGATACTGGAATAGGGAAAGGCTTGCGCTTCCCACCGCGGAGCTGTGGGAAGCGCTTGCTCATCTCTTCTTCCCTCCCGTCTGTTATTACTGCAAGGCGCCCTTAGACAGCCGCGGCAGACAAAAGCTCTGCCCCAAATGCCGGGAATCTCTTACTCTTACCGAAGCGCCCTACTGTCTCGGCTGCTCCAAAATTGATGTTTCCCTCGACGAGGAAACGCTTCTCTGCCCGGACTGCCAAGCTAAGAGCAAGCGCGCGCCCTTGAGCCGCGTCATAGCCGGCGCCGCCTACACGGGCCTTGCCCCTCACCTTGTCTCGAAATTCAAATACGGCAACGCGCGCTATCTCGCGGACCCTCTGACGGACATTATCACGTCGCACCCGGAATTCAACGTCCTTTCCCCTTACATCTACGCTCTAGTTCCCGTTCCCATGCACTGGGCCAAAAGATTAATCAGGGGCTACAACCAAGCCGAGGACCTTGCCTACGAGCTTTCCAGGCGGACGAAGATCCCGGTCGTAAAAGCGCTGAAAAGGACGCGCTATCAGTCGCCCCAGGCTTCCCTTTCGAGGGAGGCGAGAATGAGGAACCTGCTCGGGGCCTTCCAGTTCGACAAACGGTACGCGAAATACTTTCGAAATCAGCCCAAACACATGATAACAGCCGTCATAGACGACGTCTGCACGACCGGGACGACCGCGGAGCTCTGCGCCCGCCAGCTCAAATACGCGGGCGCTAAAAACATCATTCTGCTCACCGTGGCCAAGACTTGAAATTTTGCTATTATATTAATATTAAATTTAAGTGTGTGTTCATAAAAATAAAATGAGGGAAGCTATGAAATCCAAGTACACTGAGGCCGGCGTCGACATCGACAAGGGGAATCAGATCGTCAAAGACATCAAAGGCATGGTCCGCTCCACTTTCAGCCCCGCTGTCCTAGCTGACATCGGTCTCTTCGGCGGACTTTACGACATCACTGGCTTAGGCGAAGGCGAAAACGTCCTGGTCGCCTCCATCGACGGCGTCGGCACGAAACTGCACCTCGCCGCGCAGCTGAACCGCTTCAGGGGCGTGGGCCACGACATCGTCGCGCACTGCTGCGACGACATCGTCGTCCAGGGCGCCCGTCCGCTCTTCTTCTTAGACTACGTGGCGGCCGCTGACTTAACGGTGGAAGGCGTAACAGAGATCGTGGCCGGCATTACGGAAGAGTGCCGCACGAACAACTGCGCCTTACTTGGCGGCGAGACCGCCGAAATGCCCGGCACTTACTGCAAGGGCCAGTACGACCTGGCCGGCTGCATCGTCGGCGTCGTCAACAGAAAGAAACTCATCGACGGCAAGACCATCAAGCCCGGCGACGTCGCGGTCGCGCTTCCCAGCAGCGGCCTTCACACCAACGGCTTCTCCCTTGCCCGCAAGATCCTCTTCCAGGACGCCGGCTATGATCTCAGCTACATGCCGGAGCCCGGCGGCCCGACCTTAGGCGACATCCTTCTTGAGCCGCACCGCTCCTACAT
>JAGCDY010000086.1 GCA_017650925.1 bacterium | reverse complement strand
TGCCAGACGCAGGAGACGGCGCAGATGACCGCCGCGTCAGGCATAGCAGGGAAATGCTTGCCGGCCAAAACGGTGGCCATGCCGGCGTTCTGCATGCCGACTTCGATGGAGATGGTGCGGTTCTTGGATTTGGTGAACCTCATGGCTACGCCGACCAGATATCCTGTGATGTAGCCCAGGGTATTGTGGAGGAAGACCGCCAGCATGATGAGCCAGCCGGAATTCAGGAAAGCCTTGCCGTGTTTAGCGGAGACGCCGCCCACGATGAAGGCCAGACAGATGACGGCCACAGCGGGCATGACGCCCATAAGGTCCTTGTAGGCCTTCTTCTCACCGAAGAAGTGGTTTAAGAGGAAGCCTAAGGTAACGGGGCCTATCGTGATGATGAGGATGTCCCTGAACATGCCTATGACGTCGACGTCGACATGTTGCCTGGCGAAGAAGAGCATTAAGAGCGGGGTCATTATCGGGGAAAGCAGGGTGCTGGCGGTCGTCATGCCGACGGAGAAAGCCAAGTCGCCCTGGCAGAGGAAGGTCATCAGGTTGCTTGAGACGCCGCCCGGGCTGCAGCCGACAAGGATGAGGCCGACCGTAAGTTCGGGACTGAGATTGAGCGCCTTGGAGACCGTGAAAGCGATCAAAGGCATCAGGGTGAACTGAGCCACTGTTCCGACAAGGATGTCCTGGGGGCGGCTGGCCAGAACTTTGAAATCTTTAACGGTCAGCGTCATGCCCATTGTGAGCATGATTAAGCCCAGGATGGCGATCTGGGTATATCCTTGAACGAATGAGAAGAGATCGGGGGTAAAATAGGCCAATATGGCCGCCAGAAGGACGAACCAGGGAGTCTCCTTGACCAAAAAAGAGGAAATCGCGCTCAATACTTTCATTTTTCTTCTTGCTTAATTATCGTGTTAAGGATTATTATTATACCATAGCCTGGCAAAATCAGATCCGGGGAAAATGCTATAATCCATTCCTTGAAAACATGAGCGGCCGCAAGTACAATTTTCACAGTTTAACTTTCTGGGGAACGGCCGCGGCGATAGCCGCGGCCGTCTCCTACGGACTTAATCCGCTTTTCGGAAAACCGCTTTTGGAAAACGGTGTCTCCGTTTCCACGATGCTGTTTTTCCGCTATTTCATTTCCGTAGTTCTGATGGGCGGGTACATGCTTTTTCGGCGGGAAAGATTCTCCATGAACCTTAGGGAGGCGTCGCTCCTTTTGCTCCTCGGCGTGCTGTTCGCCTGCAGCAGCATCTTCCTTTTCGTTTCCTACGATTACGTCCCCTCCGGCTTGGCTACCACGGTCATCTACCTTTATCCGGTCTTCGTGGCGCTGATAATGATAATCCTAAGGGTGTATCCCTCCTGGCAGGTCTTGCTTTCCATAGGGCTGACGCTCGCGGGCGTCGTTCTGATGTCCCTGCCCTCGGGAAAGATCCGTTTCAGTTTTTGGGGGATCGTTTTGGCGTCGCTCTCCGCCCTTTCCTACGCGGCGTATCTGGTGATCATCAACCGCTCGCGCACGGTCGCGCGCTTTTCCAACAGTTACATAACCTTTTACGCGCTCCTGATCGGCGCGTTCATGTTTGCGGCGAAAGGCATATGCTCGGACAAGCCTTTCCTTTCGGGCGTCGATTCACCCGCGGCCGTCCTCAACCTTTTGGGGCTGGCCGTATTCCCAACCGTCATATCGCTCGCGACCATAACCTACGCGACCAGGACGATCGGCCCGGTGAAGACCGCCGTTCTTGGCGTTTTCGAACCGATCACCGCGATCCTCATTGGTTTTTTCTGCTTTTCGGAGATCTTGAGCCTCAGAATGCTTGCGGGCATCACCGTCTGCGCTTTCGCCGTGATCTTCATGACGGTGAGCGAAAAAGGCCGCGCCTCCGGAAGCGATCCTTCCGGGCAATAAAAAAAGGCTCCCTTGCGGGAGCCTTCTTTGTCGACTTGATCGTGATCAATAACCGTAGACCTTGGCCATGTCGTCGATGGTCTTGCATTTGATCTTGGAAGCCCAGCCAGCCTGGCCGAACTGGATCATACGCTGTTTGCAGACTTCTTTCATGGCGTTGCGGGCCGGTTTCAGGTAGTCGCGGGGGTCGAACTTCTCCGGATTTTCCACGAAGACTTTCCTGATGGCGCCGGTGATGGCCAGACGGTTGTCGGTGTCGACGTTGATCTTTCTGACGCCGTGCTTGATGCCGCGCTGGATCTCTTCCACGGGCACGCCGAAGGTCGGCTTAAGAGCGCCGCCGTACTGGTTGATGATGTCCTGCAGTTCCTGAGGAACGCTGGAGGAGCCGTGCATGACCAGGTGGGTGTTGGGGAGCTTCTTGTGGATGGTCTCGATCGTGGTCATGGAGAGCACGTCGCCGGTCGGCTTCTTGGTGAACTTGTAAGCGCCGTGGCTGGTGCCGATGGCGACCGCGAGGGCGTCGACGCCGGTCTGCTTGACGAATTCGACAGCCTGATCGGGGTCGGTGAGGTGGAGTTTCAGCTGGTCTTCGGAAAGACCCGCGCCGTGGCCGTCTTCGATGCCGCCCAAGCAGCCGATCTCGCCTTCCACGGAGACGCCCAGCATATGGGCGACTTCCACGACCTTCTTGGTAACTTCAACGTTGTACTCGAAGGTGGAGGGAGTTTTGCCGTCGGCGGAGAGGGAGCCGTCCATCATGACGGACGTGAAGCTCTGGCGGATGGCGGAGAAGCAGGTGGCTGGGCTGTTGCCGTGATCCTGGTGCATGCAGACGGGGATCTCGGGATAAAGCTCAACGGCGGCCAGCATGAGGTGGCGGAGATAGGCGTCCTGGGAATAGCTGCGGGCGCCGCGGGAGGCCTGGATGATGACCGGGCTCTCAGTCTCGCGGGCGGCTTCCATAATCGCCTGGATCTGTTCCATGTTGTTGACGTTTAAAGCGGCTACGCCGTAACCGTTTTCGGCGGCGTGGTCGAGCAGGATGCGCATGGGAACTAACGGCATAAGATTCTCCTAAAAATTTATGTTAATTTTGTTCGGCGGGCTTCACGCTGACGTGCTTCCCGTCACGCTTATTTTCGAATTTGACGATACCGTCAACGACGCAGAAGAGGCTGTCATCCTTGGCGCGCATGACGTTGACGCCCGGTTTGATGCGGGTGCCGCGCTGACGGACGATGATGGAGCCGCTGGTGACCTTCTGGCCTTCGAAGCACTTCGTGCCCAGACGCTGGGCGTTGCTCTCTCTGCCGTTTTTGGAACTGCCAAGACCTTTTTTATGTGCCATAAACTAATTCTCCTTTATCCCAGAACAGATTTGATCTCGACCAGGGTGTAGCTCTGGCGATGACCGGTTTTGCGCATATAATCTTTGCGACGTTTCTTCTTCATGATGAGCAGCTTTTCGCCCTTGACTTCGCCAAGGGAAACGCCTTTGACGCTAGCGCCTTCCACGGTGGGGCGGCCGACTCTGATGGCGTCGCCGTCAGCGGTCAAAAGAACTTTGTCAAAGGTAACTTCGGCGCCGGCCTCGACTTCCAACTCGGGGATCTGGACCTTCATGCCTTCTTCCACGCGGAACTGCTTTCCGCCGGTTTCAATGATAGCGTACATTTATATTCTCCTGATTAATTGCTTATTCAGCCTTGGCTTCGGTCGTTTCGGGAGCCTGGGACTGCAGTTCGCCGCTGACGTTGGCTTCCACCTTCACCTCTTCTTCCTTCTTGGCGCGGGCGACTTTCGCCTTCACTTCAGCGTCAACGAACTCCAGGATGCAGGTCGGGGCGTTGTCGCCGCGGCGGGTGCCGGTCTTAAGGATGCGGGTATAGCCGCCCTGACGGCTGGCGAAACGGGGGCCGAGCACGTCGAAGAGGCGCTGCACGGTCTCTTTGCGATCCTCGCCGGAGGGACGAAGGAAAGCGATGGCCAGACGGCGGTGATGGAGCGTTCCCTTCTTGGCCAGCGTGACCATATGGTCGGCGTAGCGTCTGGCGGAGCGGGCGATGCGCAGGGTCGTAGAGATGCGGTCGTTGTCGATCAAAGAGGCGACCACGTTGGACATCAGCGCGGCGCGATGGTCAGACTTACGACCGAGTTTGTCAGTTTTCTTCTGATGACGCATAAAATTTATTCCTTAGATTTTATATTGCAAGCTTATTTTTTGCCGCCCTTTCTAACGATGCTGGCGGTGATGTCATCGTTGGTGACGAAGGCGAGGCCCCTGTCCTTAAGGGCGTCTTCGAGTTCTTCGAAGGCTTTGGGACCAATGCCTTTGATCTTCTTGACGTTCTCTTCCACCATCTCGGCGAGATCGGAGTAGGTCGTGATGCCTTCGCCCTTCAAGATATCCTGAGTCTTGACGGAGATCTCGCTGCCGGCGATCTGGTTGGCGTCGGCGGCTTCTTCCTCGCCGGCTTCGGCGGCTTCGTCGCTCTCATCCTCTTCCAAATATCCGGGATCGGTGGCGGTGGCGAAGATGCTGATGTGCTCGTTCAAAAGATCGGCAGCCTGGACGGTGGCCTGGACGGGCTCGACTCGGCCGTCGGTCCAGACTTCCAGAACGAGACCGTCATAGTCGGTCTGGTTGCCGACGCGGGCGGATTCCACAGCGTATTTGACCTTCTCGATGGGAGAGAAGAGCGAGTCGATGGGAATGACGCCGACGGGCTGGTCGGACTTCTTGTTCAGGTCGGCGGGACGGTATCCGCGACCGACTTCCACAGTCATCTCGACATTCAGTTTGCCGTTGGAGTCGAGGCTGCAGATGTACCAGTCGGGGTTGAGGATCTCAACGCCGGCCGGGACTTTGATGCTCTTGGCGGTCACGTCGCCCTTGCCGCTGACCTTCAGGGTGCAGGTGAAGGGCTTCTTGGTGGTGACCTTGAAAAGCACTTTCTTCAGATTGAGGATAATGTGGGTCACATCCTCGAAAACGCCGGGGACCGTGGAGAACTCGTGATGGACGCCGTCGATCTTGACGGTGGTGATGGCCGCTCCCTCGAGGGAGGAGAGGATAACGCGGCGGAGCGCGTTACCGAGAGTATGGCCCCATCCGCGCTCGAGCGGACGGATATCCATGCGGGCGTAGGTAGCCGTTTTGGATTTTTTGTCGACCACGATACCTTTAGGCATTTCAAAATTCTTTAAATTCATGGGAAGACCCCTCTAAATTCAGGTGAAGCTCCAAACGCTGGAAATGAACAAATTACACTCTGCGGCGCTTGCGGGGACGGCAGCCGTTGTGAGGAACGGGAGTCGTGTCGGAAATCGAGGTGACCGTCATGCCGGCAGTCTCGAAAGCGCGGACGGCCGCTTCGCGACCGGCGCCGGGACCGCTGACTTTGACTTCCACTTCGCGCATGCCGTTCTGCATAGCGACGGCGGCGGCTTCCTGGGCGATCCTGGTGGCCACGAAGGCCGTGGACTTACGGGCGCCGCTGTATTTGAGCTTGCCGGCGGAGCACCAGGAGATCACATTGCCGCGGCGGTCAGCCACAGAAACGATCGTGTTGTTAAAAGAGGCCTTGATGTAGGCAATGCCCTGCGGGATGTTCTTAGAGACTTTCCGCGCGCCTTTGCGTCTTGTTGTAGCCATTTAAGATATTACTCCTGAGATGATTTCTTATTTCTTGGGGGCGCCGCCGCTGCTGATCATGCGTTTGGGGCCTTTGCAGGTGCGGGCGTTGGTACGGGTGCGCTGTCCGCGCGTCGGCAGGTTCTTGCGATGACGCTGACCGCGGTAGCAGTTGATGGCGACGAGGCGCTTGATGTTCTGCTGAACTTCGCGGCGGAGATCGCCCTCGATGAGCCTGGCCTGGAGAGCCTGGGTGATGCGCTGGATCTCGTCGTTGACCAGTTCATGAGCCCTCTTGTCCGGATCAACTTCGGCTTCCTGAAGGATCAGTTTCGCGGTGAGCGGGCCAACGCCATAGATGTACTGTAAAGCGGCTTCGATCCGCTTCTGATTAGGAATGTCTACTCCTACGATACGAGGCATAAGTATTTGCTCCTAGCTTAGTTGACTGAGGGTTAGCCCTGACGCTGTTTGTGGCGGGGGTTGGTGCAGATGACGCGGATGACCCGGTTTCTGCGGACGAATCGGCACTTTTCGCACATCAGTTTGACTGAAGAACGCACTTTCATAGTGTTTTTCCTTTATGTATTTACTTTGTTAATATTTCACATCCATTGGCCGTGACAACGATCGTGTTCTCGTGGTGGGAGCAGGGCAGCCCGTCTTTGGTGACGACCGTCCAGCCGTCCCTTAGAGTCCTGACGCCCGGCTTGCCCAGAGTTATCATGGGCTCTATGGCCAGCGTCATGCCCGCTTTCAGGATGGGCCCCGTCCCCTTCTTCCCGTAGTTCGGGATATCGGGGGGCTCGTGAGGCTTCCTGCCCACTCCGTGACCGACGTAGTCCCTGACCACGCCGAAACCGAATTTCTCGGCATGGCACTGGATCGCGTGGGAAACGTCGCCCAGATGGACGCCCTCTTTGACGAGTCTTACGCCCGCGTCGAAAGATGCTTCCGTTTCCTTGACGAGCTTCTCCACCTTTGGATCGACCTGCCCGACCAGGTATGTCCTGGCCGCGTCGCTGTACATCCCGCGGTAGAGGGCGCCCGTGTCTATGCTCACGATGTCCCCTTCACAGACCATCCGATCGCCGGGGATCCCGTGCACCACTTCCTCGTTAACGGAAGAGCACACCGTTCCTGGAAACCCGTAAAGCCCTTTGAAGGCGGGCACCGCGCCGCGGGACCTTATGAAGTCCTCGGCTCGTCGGTCGATCTCGATGGTCGTGACACCGGGAACGATCCAGCCCTCGATCAAGCGCAGAAGCTCAGCGGTGATCGCGCAGGAAGCGCGCAATCCCTCGATCTCTTCTTCTGTCTTGATGGTTATGCCGGACATCAGAGCAAAGCCGCGATAGCTTTCGCCGTCTCGTTCTTGTCACAGTCGGCTTTGACGTCCCTAAGTACGCCGTTGCCTTTGTAGTAGTCAATGA
>JAGCDY010000085.1 GCA_017650925.1 bacterium | reverse complement strand
GCGGCCTGGCGGTCGCCAGGATGATCGCGCACATAACCTACCTTTCGCAGCAATCCATGCGCGCCAAGTTCGGCCGCAGGAAACAGCAGCGGAACGGCAGGACGACCGACCAGTTCGAGGTCGAGAGCTACCTCGAGCATCAGGGCAACTCGTTTGTGAAGCGCTTTGACGCCAACTCCTACATCTACATCACGGAAGCCCTGGACGACTACGATCTCGTAAGGCCCGGCGAAACGCTGGACGACGCCGTCGCCAATTTCAAATGTCTGACCCTGATGCTAAGCTTCAGGACCGACTGGCTCTTCCCGACGAAAGAATGCGGCGAAGTGGCGGAAGCCCTGCGCCGGCAGGGGAAAATGGTCGAATTCAACGAGGTCGACAGCGAAAAAGGCCACGACGGTTTCCTAATTGACTATAATAAATACGAACAACTCGTAGCGCGCTTTTTGGAACGCGTCTATAAAAACTACAATAAAGGGATCTGAACGATTATGGTAGTCTGGAACGCCCTGAACGTTTCCGCGCTTCTTTTGCTGGCTCTGATGCTGGTCTACTGGTACCGCACCTGTTAACGTCCGGCAAGCCTCTTTACGCTTTCCCTAGCCTTGGCGATGATCTCCTCTTCGCCTTCCACTTTTCTCCCTTTCATGATGATCCTGCCGTCGCAGATGACGGTGTCCACGCACTCCGGGCTGGCCGAGTAGACAAGGTTCGACACGAGGCTGTAATTCGGGACCAGGCAAGGGATGTCAGTGTTTATAAGAAGGCAGTCCGCCGCTTTCCCAACTTCTACGAAACCGCCGTCGACTCCCGCGGCCAGGGCGCCCTGGCGCGTGGCGAAGGAAAAGATCTCGCTGGCCGGGGCGATCGTCGTGTCATTGTGGAAACCCTTGGCTAAATAAGCGGCCCCGCGCATCACGCCGAACATCGAAAGGTCGTTGCTGGAGCAGCAGCCGTCGGTCCCCAGAGCCACTTTTGCGCCGCGCTCTTTTATTCTCGCGTAAGGGAAGACGCCGGAAGCGAGCTTAAGGTTCGAAAGGGGAACGTGCACCGCGACCGATCCGCTTTCCGCTATAAGGTCGATATCCTCGTCGGTCAGATGGACGCAGTGGGCGAGGAGCGTGTTTTCCCTAAGGATCCCGAGCTTCATTAGCCAGGCCGTGGGAGTGAGGCCGTGCTCACCGATGCAGTCGGCGACTTCCTTTTCGGTCTCGGAGCAGTGGATATGGATGTTAAGCCTGAATCTTTCGCTGGTCTCGACGACCTCGCGCAAGGTTTTTTCGTTCACCGTGTAGACGGCGTGGGGGGAGTAGGCGATCTTGACTCTGCCTCTGAACTCGTCGATCCTTTCCAGACACTCCCTGTTGAGCTTGTTGGCGTTGCTGTTGTTGCTCAAAGTAAGAAGGCCGATGCGCGCCCTTATTCCCATTTCCTTGGCGGCCCTGGCGGCGTCGAAGGGGAACCAGTACATGTCCTCGAAGTGGACGGTGCCGCTTTTGATCATCTCCAGGATCGCCAGCCGCGTCCCGTTGTAGATGTCTTCGCCGGTCATTTTGGCTTCGAAGGGCCAGACGTATTCGTTCAGCCACTTGAAGAGTTCCATGTCGTCGGCGTAGCCGCGCATGAGGCTCATGGCCGCGTGCCCGTGAAGATTGTAGAAGGCGGGGACGATCGCCATGCCGCGCGCTTCCAGGACGTTTTCCCCCGGAAGGGGAGAGAGATTTGGGGCGATCTCGCTGAAAAAGCCGTCTCTAATCCTAACGTCGACAACTTCGCCGAATCTCACGGCGCCTTTTATGAGTATGCCAGGATCACTTTTCATGCCTATTATCTTACCATAATCCGAGATTGAAAAAAGCCTGCCAGTTTTGCTACAATTCACGTAAATTAATAACAAGGAGTTAAACTATGCTGTCTGACATTGAGATCGCCCAAAGCTGTAAAATGAAGAAAATATCCGACCTGGCCGCCGAATGGGGGATAGGGGAGGACGAAATAGAGCTTTACGGCAAATATAAAGCCAAACTGAACGAGAACCTTTTCGCCAGACTGGCGAATGAAAAAGACGGCAAGCTCATCCTTGTCACGGCCATCAACCCGACTCCCGCTGGGGAAGGCAAGACCACCGTGTCGGTCGGCTTGGCGCAGGCTATGAACAGGCTCGGCAAAAAGACCATGCTGGCGCTGCGCGAACCCTCTTTGGGCCCGGTCTTCGGCGTCAAGGGCGGCGCTGCGGGCGGCGGCTACTCGCAGGTCGTCCCGATGGAGGATATCAACCTTCACTTCACCGGCGACATACACGCCATCACCGCGGCCAACAACCTTCTCTGCGCTCTAATAGACAATCATATCCAGCAGGGAAACCAGCTGCAGATCGATCCGAGGAGGATCATTTTCAAGCGCTGCCTTGACATGAACGACCGCAATCTTCGTCAGATCGTCATCGGCCTGGGCGGCAAACCGAACGGCACGCCCAGGGAAGACGGCTTCCAGATCACCGTCGCTTCCGAAGTCATGGCTATTTTCTGTTTGGCCAAGGACCTCGACGACCTCAAGGAAAGACTGAACAACATAATAGTGGCCTACACTTATTCCGGACAGCCGGTGGACGTCAGGGAACTCGGCTGCGGCGGCGCTTTGACCGCCATGCTTAAAGACGCCATCAACCCCAACATGGTCCAGACGCTGGAAGGAACGCCCGCTCTTATCCATGGCGGACCTTTCGCCAACATCGCGCACGGCTGCAACAGCGTGAGAGCGACCAGGTTGGCGCTGAAACTAGGGGACTACTGCGTTACGGAAGCCGGCTTCGGCAGTGACCTCGGCGCCGAGAAATTCTTCGACATCAAGTGCCGCTACGCCGGCCTCAAACCGGAGTGCGTAGTGTTGGTCGCGACGATCAGGGCCCTGAAATACAACGGCGGCGTGCCCAAGACGGAACTGAAAACGGAGAATGTCGAAGCTTTGAAGAAAGGCCTCGTCAACCTCGAGACGCACGTCGAGAACTTGAAGAAATTCGGGCTGCCCGTGGTGGCCGCCATCAACCGCTTCGAATCCGACACGGACGCCGAGATCGAAGCTTTGAAAGCCTGCTGCTTGAGACTGCAGATCCCGGTCTCTCTTACGGAGATCTTCGCCAAGGGCGGCGAGGGCGGCATAGATCTGGCTCAGAAAGTGCTCGGCGAGCTCGATAAGAACTGCTCCAATTTCCACTGCCTCTATGAACTCGACCTTTCCGTCGAGGAGAAACTCGAGAAGATCGCCAGGGAGATCTACCGCGCCGACGGCGTCAACTTCGACGCCAAAGCCAGGAAGATGCTGAAAGAGATCAAGGATATGCAGCTCGACCATCTGCCGGTCTGCGTGGCCAAGACGCAGTATTCGCTTTCCGACGATCCCACGAAGCTCGGCAAACCGACCGGCTTCAAGCTGAACGTCAGGGAGCTCAAGATCTCCGCGGGCGCCGGTTTCATAGTGGCCCTGACAGGGGACATCATGACCATGCCCGGCCTGCCGAAGGTCCCGGCCGCGATGAATATCGACTGCTACTACGATCCCGAAAAGCGCGAAAGCGTCATAACCGGACTGTTCTAAGCTATTTATGGATATCTACACCCTTATATTTTTTGTCCTGATCATCGGGGCGGCTATAGCTTTTGCCATTATTTCCAGCAAAAGATTGGAAAAGAAGCTTCAGGACCAAACGGATAAAGAGCTTTATCAGAAGCTTTTAGATTCTGGTCTGGAAAATGTCAACAAAAACATAGGGGACTTAAGGAGCTACGTTGGCGAAAGGTTCGGCAAGATCGAGGAAGCCCAGAACAACGTAAAAGATCTCGGCAGCGCCGTAAATGAGCTGAAGACCGTACTTAGGGGCAACCAGACGCGCGGCCGCTACGGCGAAATGCAGCTTAAAATGCTTCTGGAGAATACTTTCGGCAATACGAAAGGCATTTACGCCGAGCAATACGCCATTAAAGGCGAAAGCGTCAGGCCGGACGCTGTCATATTCCTGCCGGAACCGGAAAAACTGCTTTGCATAGACTCGAAATTTCCGTTCGCGGAATATCAGGAGCTATTTAAAGAAGACATTACTGAAGAAAGGAAAAATTCCTTGAAAACGGCCTTCAGAGCCGCGGTAAAGAGTCGTATCACGACCATAAAGAACAAATACATCATAGAAGGCGAGACTTCGCCGTATGCCGTAATGTTCATACCGAATGACGGGATCTTTTACTATATACACGTTGAGATGTATGATCTGGCGGAGTACGCCAGGAGCGTCGACGTCATTTTGAGTTCGCCGGGAACATTGCAGCCAATATTGGCGACTATAAGTTCGTTCTGGCGGGAATACCGACGCAACGAAAATCTCCAGGAGATCAGTAAACAGATCAAGGACCTTAAGACGGCTTTCAAAGTGTTCGGAGACTCCTGGGGACCGTTCAGCAATTCCTTTGATTTGGCTTACGAAAAAAAGGTAAAAGTCCAGGAAGAATTGGCCAGGCTCCAGACCAAGCTGGACAAGATCGTGAAGGCCGAAACGGAAGAGTAAGGTTGTTCAGACCCTTAATTGACAAATATCCCTTTCGGGATATATCCAACTTAACATAAGATATATTATGCGACATTCAAATACGCGGAAATCCGCATCAATAAAGGAAAGTTCTATTTCCTCCCCACCGGGTCGTCTTTGGAGTTGTCCCTGACTTTTCCTTCCAATATGGCCAAGATCTCACCGGCCATATAGCATGATCCGCAGATGATAATATTTCCCTCGGAAATATTTTTAATGTTATCCAAAGCGTCTTTCGCTGACAAAAATCCTTTCTCAAATCTCGGATCATTCGGATAAATTTCAGCCGCATTTTGCCGCCATTCCCTGAGGGTCAATTTCCGCTCGTTTTGGGGTTCGATATAGGAATATGTCCCGGCTATGGGTCCCAATATCTTTAAGGCCAATTTGGGGTCTTTTTCGGCCAGCATGCCAAAATAGATATGCCAGGTTCCCCCTGGTCTCAGCTCTTCTAAGGACTCTCTCAGAGCCTGCCAGCCGTGGGCGTTGTGGGCGCAGTCCAGGATGGTCAGCGGAACTTTCCTCAATATCTGGAATCGTCCGGGCCAAACGGCGTGTTTTACGCCGTTCAATATACTTATAGTATCTATATTCAGATAGTTAGCTATAGATATGGCCAGGGCCGCGTTTTTATACTGATAGTGGCCCAGCAAACCCAATTGAGCGTTGTAAATGCCTATTTCAGGCAGGCTTACGAAGTATTTGTCCGGCTGGATCAAACCCTCATCGTACTTAACATAATAATAAGGAGCGTTAAGGCTAACTGCCTCTTTTTCAATAACTTCCTTGGCCTCGCCTTCGGCCGTATGGAATAAAGGTACGTTCGGCCTGATAATACCTGCTTTTTCCCGGGCGATTTCAGCGATGGTATTGCCCAGATACTGGGTGTGCTCTAAACCTATGCCGGTTATGGCCGTAACGTAGGGTCTTATGGCGCTGGTGGCGTCTAGACGGCCTCCCAGGCCCGTTTCCCAGACGACATAGTCGACTCCCCTTTCGCAGAAATAAAGCCAGGCTATGACGGTCAGGTATTCGAAGAAGGTCAGCTCGATGCCGAGGTCTTTGACCTCCAGGGCTAATTTCTCGAAGTCCGTCTCCCCTATCATTTCTCCATTAATTTGGATCCTTTCTCTGAGTTCGACCAGATGCGGCGAAGTGAAGAGGCCGACCTTATGATTCGCTTCCCTCAAAATGGAATAAAGGAAGGCGCAGGTGCTGCCTTTGCCGTTGGTACCCGCGATATGGAGAAATTTCGGTTCCGGAAGGCCGGGATGCTTCGCTTTAAGGGCGGAAATGGCTTTTTCGGTGCTCTCGAAGCCGGGGCGCACGCCGAAGGTCTTGAGACTGCAGAGGTAGTTTTCCAGTTCCGTCATAAGGAGGCCTTGACCTCGTCTTTGATCATAGAAAGCCCTTCCTCGAAGGAATGGAACGGCGGAAGGCCTAAGCTTTTGTAGAGCGTAAGGTCAAAGGTACAGTTCTCCGGACGGTTGGCGGACATTTGCGGCGGTTTACCGGTATCCACGACGAGAGTGGGATCGAAGCCGAAGGCGGCCGCGATGGCTCGGAACATTTGAAAGCGCGTGATGCCGACGGGATTGCTCATATGGATGATGCCTACGTAATGGCGTTTTTCCAGCTCCAGAATGGCTTTTGCCACGTCGGCGCTGAGCGACGGAAAGCGCTTCTGGACGTTGTCGAGCTCGAGCTTTTCGCCTTTAGAGAGCGTTTTGATGGCCTTGTGGATGAAACTGAGCTCAGGCCGGTCGGTCGTGCCGTATTGGAGGGCGATCCTGACTATCAGATGATCGGGGCATTTTTGGGCTTCCTTTTCGCCAAGAAGCTTCGTCTCACCGTAAAGATTGACGGGACCGGGCTCGGCTTTTTCGTTATAGGGCGGATTCTTGCCGTTAAAAACGTAGTCGGTCGAGATGTAGACAAGCCTTTTGCCGTTTTCTTTACACCATTCCGCCATGACCTTGGTGGCGTCAACATGCAGTATTTTAGCCGTTTCCGGCCTTCTTGTGCATTCGTCGGGGTCTCTTATGGCCGCGGAATGGATGACGGTGTCCGGTTTGAGCTCGTTCAGCAACGCTTCCAGAGCCTCAAGGTCGGTAAGATCCATTTTGCGGTCGCAGTTTGATCCGGAATAACCAAGTCCCGTTATGGGAAATACCGGGCGGAAAGTTTTATAGATATGCTGGCCTAGAAAGCCGCTTGCTCCGGTAAGCAGGATCATAAATTATGCCCTAAAAAAGATGGGGTGAATGAGGAGACTTGAACTCCCGGCCTTCTGGGCCACAACCAGACGCTCTAACCAACTGAGCTACATCCACCACTAAAAATCAAGTTCACTTATTCTACTCAAACAGGCCCTTAAAGTCAAACGAAAAGCCGCGTGGAAAAGGGGGCGGCTTTATGGTATAATATCGCTTAATTAATAACATTATTTTATTTCTAAAATCCCACGGAGGTATTATGAAAAAAACGGTTCCTTTCAACGGCACCAAAGAACAGGAAGAGCAGCTCATTGCCTACATCAAAGAGATGAAGGACGTGCAGGGCAACCTCATTCCCATCATGCAGAAAGCTCAGGAGATCTACGGCTACCTGCCCATCGAAGTTCAGACCATCATCGCCCGTGAAATGGACATTCCCCTGGAGAAAGTTTACGGCATCTCCACCTTCTACGCCATGTTCACGCTCGAGCCCAAGGGCAAATACCAGATCGCGGTCTGTCTCGGCACGGCCTGCTACGTCAAAGGGTCCGGCGACGTTTACGCCAAACTGGAAAACACCCTCGGCCTTCAGGGCGGCGGCTGCACGCCGGACGGCAAGTTCAGCCTGGAAGCCTGCCGCTGTCTGGGCGCCTGCGGTCTCGCTCCTGTCATGATGATCAACGGCGAAGTCTACGGCCGTCTGACTCCTGACCAGATCCCCGGCATCCTTGCCAAGTATAAGGACTGATCGTTTCCTTTTATGAAGATCAAAGAAGTCAAAGAATACTTGGACGCCGAACTTCTTTGCGGCGATGAAGCGGAGCTTGAAAAGGACGTCTACAGTGCCTGCGGAAGCGACATGATGAGCGACGTTCTGGCTTACGTGAAAGACCAGTCGGTCTTGTTGACGGGCCTCGTCAATCCCCAGGTCATAAGGACCGCGGAGATGATGGACATGATCTGCCTCGTCTTCGTGCGCTCTAAAAAGCCCACGCCGGAAATGGTGAAGCTCGCGCATGAGCACGGCCTGGTCGTTCTGGCGACCGACAAGCGCATGTACGAAGCCTGCGGCATCCTCTACTCCAACGGACTGACCAGCAAGGGAGTCAAGAAAAGATGAGCGAAGCTCTCACTCTTCACTTTGACGTGAACGGCGAGGACTTCACCTCGGCCGGCCAGGCCTCCGTGCGCTTCAAGAAGAACATGCGCGAACTGGGCGTCGATCCTGAGATCATCAGGAGAGCTTCCATCGCCATGTACGAAGGAGAGATCAACATGGTCATCCACGCGCATGGCGGCTGCGCCGACGTTGAGGTAACGGAGGAAGCCATAACGATAACCTTGTCGGACAAAGGTCCGGGCATTCCCGACATCGCGAAAGCCATGCAGGAAGGCTATTCCACGGCTCCCGACAACATCCGCCAGCTGGGCTTCGGAGCCGGCATGGGGCTTCCCAATATGAAACGCTACACCGACGACATGAAGATCGAGTCGACCGTCGGCGTAGGCACCACCGTAACGATGAGGATCGATCTCCCCAAATGATGGAATACCAGCATTCAGTATCCCTGGACGTCGAGAAGTGCAAAGGCTGCACTTCCTGCGTTCACCACTGCCCTACCGAGGCTATCAGGATCAGGGATAAGCACGCGGTCATAGACGCCGCGCGCTGCATCGACTGCGGCGAATGCATCAGGATCTGTCCGCACCAGGCCAAGAAGGCCCTGCGCGACGATCTACTGGATCTCCAGAGATTCAAATGGAAGATCGCTCTCCCCGCCCCCAGCCTCTACGCCCAGTTCAACAATCTCGAGGACGTGGACTTCGTGCTGCAGGGACTTCTTGACATCGGTTTCGACGACGTCTTCGAAGTCTCCAGGGGCGCGGAACTGGTGACGGCCAGGACGAGGCAGTATCTGAAGCTCAGGAAAGGCCCGAGGCCCGTCATCAGCTCGGCCTGCCCTGCCATCGTGAGACTCATCGCGCTGCGCTTCCCGAGCCTCAAGGAGAACATCCTCGACATGCTGCCGCCCATGGAAGTGGCGGCCGCCATGGCCAGGGAGCAGGCTCTGAAAGACCATCCGGAATTCAAGAGCGAAGACGTCGGTGTCTGCTTCATTTCCCCCTGCCCCGCCAAGATGAGTTACGTCAAGAACGGACTCCCCTCTTACAAGAGCCAGGTGGACGTGGTGGTGGGCTTCAAGGACGTCTATTTTTTGCTGCTGAATGAAATGAAATATTCCCGCCGACCCAAGACGCTATCCGAATCCGGCATGATCGGCATCGGCTGGGCCGCTTCCGGCGGCGAGGCCACGGCGCTTTTCAACGACGCATATCTTGCGGCGGACGGCATCGACAACGTCATAAGGGTGCTTGACCGCATCGAAGGCGGCGACTTCCCCGCTCTGGAATTCGTGGAGCTGAACGCCTGCCCGGGCGGCTGCGTGGGCGGCGCCATGACGATCCAGGATCCCTTCATCGCCAAGGCGAGACTGCAGACGCTTAGGCGCTTCATGCCGGTCTCACAGAATTTCGTGGACGAAAACGATCCCATACCGGAAAGCTATTTCGTGAGCGACATGGGCTCTTATAAGCCTCTGAATCAGCTTAGCGACAACATGGCGGAATCCATGCGCATGCTGAAAGAGATCAGGATATTACGGGACGAGCTGCCGGGCGTGGATTGCGGAGCCTGCGGCGCGCCCAACTGCCGCGCCTTCGCGGAGGACGTAATAAAGGGCAACGCGCAGAAGTACGACTGCATCTTGATGCACGCGGACGAAGTTAAGGAATACCTGAGGGAGAAAAACAATGCAAGTTAAGGAATTCGCCGAGAAATGCTCCCTTACGGTCCTCTCTCTTCCCAACGGGGAAAGGGAAATTAAAGGCGGCTACGTGGGAGACCTGCTCTCCTGGGTGATGGGCCGCGCGAAGGCCGACCAGGCCTGGATAACCATTATGTCCAATCAGAACATCATCGCCGTGGCGGCCCTCATCGACGTGGCCTGCATCATCCTGGCGGAAGACGTTCAGTTGGAAGAAAACATCATAGAAAACGCTAAGGCGAAGGGCGTAAACATCCTCGCCACCAAACTGCCGGCCTTTGAAGCCGCGAAACTTTTGATCGAATCGGAATGAACCGCTACTACTACGATCTGCACATCCACTCCTGCCTTTCTCCCTGCGCGGAGAACGACATGACGCCCTGCAACATCGCGGGGCTGGCGGCCCTGAACGGGCTGCAGATCGTGGCTCTAACGGATCACAACAGCGGCAAGAACTGCCCGGCCTTCTATAAGGCTGCCAAGAATTACGGCGTCATCCCGGTGGCCGGCATGGAGCTGACCACGGCGGAGGAAGTGCACCTCGTCTGCCTCTTCCCCACCTTGGAGGACGCCATGGCTTTCTCTGAGGAGATCGACAAGCGCAGGATCAGGATAGCGAACAGAAAGGACATCTTCGGCGACCAGCTCGTCATGGACGAGGACGACAACGTTTTGGCGGAAGAAGAAAACCTGCTGCCCAACGCCACGACGGTCGGATTGGAAGAGGCTCCGGAAATAGTTGAGCGCCACCACGGTCTCTGCTACCCCGCCCACATCGACCGCGAGGCCAATGGCATCATCGCGATCCTTGGCGAAATGCCGAAAGTTCCGGAATTCGCCTGCTATGAAATGCGTGACAGGGAAAACATTCCGGACTACACCGAGCGCTACGGCCTGCAGGGCAAAACGGTCGTCATCAGTTCGGACGCCCACATGATCGAGCAATTGAAAGAAAAGGAGAACTACTTCGACCTGGACGACGAGCCCTACAGCGGCGACAAGGTGAGAAGCGAGCTCTTCAAGAAACTTAGGGGGATAGCGTGAAAGAACTGTCCCTCAACATACTGGACATCGCGGAAAACTCCGTCAAGGCTAAGGCGCCTTTGACCGAGATAAGAATAGACGAAACGGAGAAAACTTTGACGATCGCCGTCATAGACAACGGCTGCGGCATGACCCATGAGATCCTGAAAAAAGTGACCGACCCCTTCTACACGACGAGGACGACGCGAAAAGTCGGCCTGGGCATCCCCTTCTTCAAGATGGAAGCGGAAATGACGGGCGGAACTTTTTCCATTTCCTCCAAGTCGGAAAAGGAGCATCCCGCGGACCACGGCACTCGTATCGAAGCGACTTTCAAGAAGGACCACATCGACTACATCCCCTTGGGCGACGTAGTCTCGACCATGACGACTCTTATCCAGGGGCATCCCGAGAGTGACTTCCTTTTCCATCATGTCTTTCCCGGAGGCGAGGCCTTCCTCGACACCAGGGAGATAAGGAAAGAGCTGGGACCGGACGTTCCCCTCTCGGAGTTCGAGGTGATAACCTGGATCGGCGAATATTTGAAAGAACAATATACATCTAACTAACTTCAACTCAAGGAACACTTATGAAATCTTTGGCTGAACTTCAAGCAATCAAAGACAAGATGAAAGACAAAGTCGTCCTGAGGGAAGGCTCCGCGCAGAAACGCGTGGTGGTCGGCATGGCCACCTGCGGCATCGCGGCCGGCGCCCGTCCCGTCTTGAACGCTTTTGTCGAAGGCGTCAACAAGGAAGGCCTTTCCGGCGAAGTCGCCGTCACCCAGACCGGCTGCATCGGCATCTGCCAGTACGAGCCCGTCGTGGAGATCTTCGAACCCGGGAAAGACAAAGTCACTTACGTCAAGATGACCGCCGAGAAAGCGGACCGCGTCATCAAGGAACACCTCAAGGGCGGCAAGGTCGTGACGGAGTACACCATCGCCGCTTTCGCCAAATAAGGAGGAGACTTTATGATTCGTGCACAAGTATTGATCTGCGGCGGCACCGGCTGCACCTCTTCCGGCAGCCACAAGCTGATGGAGTCTTTCGAGACTAACCTCAAAAAGTATGAGTTGGACCAGGAAGTCAAGATCGTGCAGACCGGCTGCTTCGGCCTGTGCGCCCTCGGCCCCGTGGTCATCGTCTATCCCGACGGCACCTTCTACTCCCGCGTCACGGAAGGCGACGTGGAAGAGATCGTCTCCGAGCATCTGCTTAAGGGCCGCATCGTCGAGCGCCTCGAATACAAGGACGTCACCGACGAACTGAAGAACAAGGCCGACGTTTCCTTGAACGACACCAAATTCTACCGCGCCCAGATGCGCATCGCGCTTAGGAACTGCGGCGTCATCAACCCCGAGGACATCAACGAGTACATCGCCATGGACGGCTACGCCGCGCTTGGCAAAGTGCTGACCGAGATGAAACCGGAAGACGTCATCCAGACGCTTCTCGACGCGGGCCTGAGAGGCCGCGGCGGCGCCGGCTTCCCCACCGGCATGAAGTGGAAACTGGCCAGAACGCTCGTCAACGACGGTGGACCGAAGTACGTCTGCTGCAACGCTGACGAAGGCGACCCGGGCGCTTTCATGGATCGATCCGTACTGGAAGGCGACCCGCACGCCGTCCTTGAAGCTATGGCCATCGCCGGCTACGCGATCGGCTCCAACCAGGGCTTCATCTACGTCCGCGCCGAGTACCCCATCGCGGTCAAGCGTCTTCAGATCGCCATCGGTCAGGCCAAAGAGCTCGGCCTCCTCGGCAAGAACATCTTCAACACGGGCTTTGATTTCGACATCGACATCCGCCTCGGCGCCGGCGCTTTCGTCTGCGGCGAAGAAACGGCTCTGATGACGTCTATTGAAGGCAACCGCGGCGAACCGAGGCCCCGTCCCCCGTTCCCGGCGGCCAAAGGCCTCTTCATGCGCCCGACCATTCTTAACAACGTCGAGACCTACGCCAACATTCCTCAGATCATTCTGAAAGGCGCCCAGTGGTTCGCCAGTATCGGCACCGAGAAATCGAAAGGCACCAAGGTCTTCGCCCTGGGCGGCAAGATCAACAACACCGGTCTTGTGGAAGTTCCCATGGGCACGACGCTCCGCCAGATCGTGGAAGACATCGGCGGCGGTATTCCGAACGGCAAGAAGTTCAAAGCCGCGCAGACCGGCGGTCCTTCCGGCGGCTGCATCCCGGCCGAACACTTCGACGTTCAGATCGACTACGACAACCTGATGGCCATCGGCTCCATGATGGGCTCCGGCGGCTTGATCGTCATGGACGAGGACAACTGCATGGTCGACATCGCGAAATTCTTCCTGGAATTCACGGTGGACGAATCCTGCGGCAAATGCACGCCCTGCCGTATCGGCACGCGCCGCATGCTTGAGATGCTGACGAAGATCACGGAAGGCAAAGCCACCCTTGAGGATCTCGACAAGCTCGAAGCCCTCTGCTACTACATCAAGGACAACTCCCTTTGCGGCCTCGGACAGACGGCCCCCAACCCGGTCCTTTCCACCCTGCGCTACTTCCGCAAGGAATACGAGGCCCACGTTGTGGAGAAACGCTGCCCCGCCGGCGTCTGCAAAGCGCTCCTCAATTACGTCATAGACCCCCTGAAGTGCAAAGGCTGCACGCTGTGCGCCCGCAACTGCCCGGTCGGCGCCATAACTGGCACAGTCAGGAATCCCCATACGATCGACACCACGAAGTGCATCAAGTGCGGCGCTTGTATGGATAACTGCAAATTCGGCGCTATCAGCAAGAAATAAGGGAGAAATACTATGGAAAATGTAAACGTCAAAATAAACGGTAAAGATTACAGCGTGCCCGCCGGCTCCACCATTCTGGAAGCCTGCCGCATCGCCGGAGTGGAGATCCCCACTCTCTGCTACCTGAAAGGCATCAACGAGATCGGCGCCTGCAGAATGTGCGTGGTGGAAGTCAAAAAAGCCCGCACGCTCGTGGCCGCCTGCGTTTACCCCGTCAACGAGGGCATCGAGATCACCACCAATTCAGCGCGCGTTCTGGAAGCCAGGAAGAAGACCCTCTCCCTGATCCTCTCCAACCACGACCGCAAGTGCCTCTCCTGCGTCCGCAGCAGCAAATGCGAACTGCAGACTCTGGCCCACGACATGGGCGTCGAGGACGAGGGCTACTACGACGGCGTGAGAAGCGAATCCGAAGAGGACATCTCCGCCGCGCACATGATCCGCGACAACAACAAGTGCATCCTCTGCCGCCGCTGCACGGCCGTCTGCGAAAAGATCCAGGCTGTGGGCGTCATCGGCGCCAACGGCCGCGGCTTCAAGACCAGGATCACCTCCCCCTTCGAAATGGGCTTGGGTGAAACGAGCTGCGTCTGCTGCGGACAGTGCATCGCCGTCTGCCCGGTGGGCGCTTTGAAGGAAAAGGACTACACCGAGGAAGTGCAGAAAGCCATCAACGATCCCGAGAAGTTCGTGGTCGTGCAGACCGCCCCGGCCGTCAGAGCCGCTCTGGGCGAAGAATTCGGCTATCCCATGGGCACCCCTGTGGAAGGCAAGATGGCGGCCGCTTTGCGCCGCATGGGCTTCGACAAGGTCTTCGACACTGACTTCAGCGCCGACCTTACCATCATGGAAGAAGCCAACGAATTCGTCGAGAGAGTCAAGAACGGCGGCAAGCTGCCTCTGATCACCTCCTGCTCCCCCGGCTGGATCAAGTTCTGCGAACATTACTTCCCCGAACTGATCGAGAACCTCTCCACCTGCAAGTCCCCGCAGCAGATGTTCGGCGCCACGCTGAAGACCTACTACGCGCAGAAGATGGGCATCGATCCCAAGAAGATCGTCTCCGTCTCCGTCATGCCCTGCACGGCCAAGAAGTTCGAGATCGGCCGCGACGACCAGTCCGCCGCGGGCCCCGGCATCCCTGACCTCGACTACTCCATCACGACCCGCGAACTGGCCCGCATGATCAAGCATCACGGCATCAAGTTCCGCGAACTGCCCGACGAAGGCTTCGATGATCCTCTGGGCGAAAGTACCGGCGCGGCCGTCATCTTCGGCGCCACCGGCGGCGTCATGGAAGCCGCTCTCAGAACGGCTGTCGAATGGATCACCGGTCAGGAACTGAAGGCCGTCGACTTCAAGGAAGTCCGCGGAACGAAAGGCATCAAGGAAGCCACCTACAACGTGGCTGGCATGGATGTCAAGATCGCCGTGGCGAGCGGCCTGGCCAACGCGAAAGAACTTCTGACCAAGGTCAGGAACGGCGAAGCGGACTACCACTTCATCGAGATCATGGCTTGCCCGGGCGGCTGCGTCAACGGCGGCGGCCAGCCCCAGGTCCATGCCAGTATCAGGAACACCGTGGATATCAGGGCTGAACGCGCCAAAGCGCTCTATCAGCTCGACAGTGGCATGAAGATCAGGAAGTCTCATGAGAATCCCAGCATCAAGAAGGTGTATGCGGAATTCTATGAGAAACCCGGCAGCCACAAGGCTCACGAGTGCCTGCATACCAAGTACGTGAAACGCGGCCTCTACAAATAAGGCTGACATCGGCGTACAAAAAAAGACCCGCGGCGCAAGCCGCGGGCCTTTTTTTATTCTGACCATCCCGGTCAGTTCTGCTGGACGACATTCTCGGCGTGATTAATTTTCACGGGGTTCTTCGTCTTGGCTGAGAAGATGTTGTGGCGCAGCATGACGTTCTTGCAGTAGGAGACCACCACGTCCGGCTGATCAAGTTCCGATTCGAAAATATTGTTCTCGATCAGGATGTTGTCGTGCACGCGGGACTTCTCGTTGCCGTCGCAGTTGATGCAGATCCCGGTGCAGCCGCCGCTGTAGCCGCAGCGGATGAAACGGTTGCCCCTTATCACGACGTTCTCAGAGCCCGGGCCTTCGCCCCAGCCTTTCTCGACGCCGATATGGATGGCGTACAAAGTCGTTTCCATGATGGTGCAGTTCTCTATGAGAACGTTCCTGGTCTTTATGAGAATGCCCCTGGCGCGGTGCGACATGATGGAGCAGCCGCGCATCCTAAGACTCGGCATCCTGGAAGCGTTGATGCAGGCGTACTTCTCAAGGTGATTGGGAAGCGGTGTGTCGAAAGTAACCTTGCTTCTCAGATTCTTCACGTCCTTTTCGACCCGCATGACCTTCATGGTCGTCAGCACGTTCATGGTCTCGTAGTCCACGATCTCCATGATGTCCCCTACTTCCGGAGAGTCGAGGACGAGGGCGTGCGTCATGGCCTTCACCTTGAGGATCGCGGTCGAATCGTCGCCTTCAACAGGCAGCATCGTGTAATAGAAGTTGTGCAGATTGGTAGCGTCGTCGCCCTGGTTCGCGAACATGCAGTTCTCAAAATCGATGATGCCGGAACAGTTCGTGAAGTGCGTGGCGTCCGTGTTGGTGCTGAGCTTTTTCCCGGGCAGCGGAACGACCCTCAGGCCTTGCATGAAGACGTTCCTGGTCTTGTTGCCGACTATGCCCATGCCGGGCTGGCAGAAGATCGTCACGTCCTTTAAGGTTATGTCCTCGCACTCGTTCATAAGGATAGCCGGGCGGAAGTGCAGTGAGTGGTTGAAGATCACGATATAACCTTTGTAGCGCTCAGGGATCTGGCTGTGCACGCGGAAGGTGCCGTCGGACAAGACCTCGTTGTCCCTCTGATAATAATCCTGGTTGGGTTCCAGGCGTTCCCTTACGGGATCCCAATACGAGATCCTGGACAGCGCGGCGCCCTCGGTCAGAGGAGTGTCCTCGTCCAGCTTCACGTCGTAGTAGTCTTTCTCGACTTTCGTTATAACGCCCTGGGTGAAAGGCAGCCTTTTGTACGAGATGTTAAGCCCTTCTATGCAGACGTTCTTCGAGCCTTCCAAAGTCACCGGCTCCATGAAGCCTTCGCAGAGGATCGTGACGCCCTTGGCCGTCACCTTGACGTTCTTAAGGTTCCGCATGTCCAGTCCCGTGACGTAGGGGAAATAGAACTGGAAGATGGTCCCTTCGTCCTGACTCTTGTCTTTTAGCGACATGACGGCGTCTCTTAGCTTTATGGCCTCGGGGTCGCTGATAAGATAGACGCCGGGTTCGATCACGAGCTCGCAGTTCCCTTTCGCCCTGCAGGCGTCGAAAGCCGCCTGGAAAGCGTCTTTCGCGTTGGCGCTGCCGTCCGCTTTCGCTCCGTAGTCGCTGAATTTGATCTTTTGCATGTTCATGGTCTTGCCTTTTCCTTTCGGGGCTCCGAAGGAAGAAGAGCAGCCGGCGGCCAACACTAAAAGCGCCGCGACCGCAAGTTGTTTTCCCAAAGAAAGCATCATTCTTTTCCTTCAATATGGTTGATTACGAGAACGATTATACCATAGAAAGCTCAAGTAATGGTATAATCAGATATAGTTTTCTAATTAATGCTGGATATATCCAATATGAAGAAAAACCTTGCCGCGGCATTTTTGCTTTCAGTTTTCGCCTTGACGTCCCTTGGCGCCGAGACGCTTCCTCCTCAGCCCGAAAAAGACGATTTCCTCGAGGCCTACCGCCTCGCGCTGCGCTCCTACGGCGTAAACGCTTCCTACGAAGAGCTGGCCTGCCTGAACGGGCTGCCTTTCACGCCCTTGAGAAGCAGCGAGACATACTGCGGGCGCAAGACGGACTTCCCCTACTCCTGCTATCACAACGTCCAAAGGCTCAACAATTTTTACCGCCTCAGAAACGAGGAGAAGGTCTACAGCTCAAAGGAGCAGTTGTCGCCCAGCAAACGCACCGAATACCGCAAGCTCATATCGGATTCCCAGAAGGACGGAGTTCCCGCCATACAGTTCGCCAAGCTTCCCGGGCAGCTTTTGCCCAGCTGGCATTACGTCGAGCCCGGCACAGGCTTGACTCTGAGGGCCGTTCACCGCGGCCAGACGCTCGCCTTCCAGGGCGTTCCGGAAAAAGTCTGGCTCATCAAAAAGTCGTCCCGCCCGGCTTCCTCTGACTCGCCCCAGGTCTTCATCTTCGAGAACATCGGAAAACTTTTGAACGGCACCACCACGGTCTCCTTCCTAATTGGCGGCGTCAACATGCTCCGCGAATTCTCGGACGGCGCCTACGCCATGCCCTGGTGCCCCGAATGCAATTCTCCCTTCAACAACTGCATCTACAAGCATCTTCTGCGCTGGCAGCACGATTCGAAAAAAGCCCTGGAGCTTTTCCCCTTCATGTACCAGCTGGTTCAGAGCGAGGAAGAGAGGGCTCTGCTCTCCCTGGCCGAGAAGGAATACAGGGCTTATTCCGACAACTTCAACGCCATTTTGAGCGATCCAGTCTGGGAGCATCCCCAGACCGACCTTACCGCCCAGACCATCACGGGCGAAAAGGTAAGGAAACTGACTCTTCCTCTCATCAGCTGCGCCGAGTGCTTCTTCTCGCTGGCCAACAAGAAGAATTCCCTAAGCCAGGAGTATTACTCCCCCAGCAAGCGTTCCCAGCTCATTTCCGACAGGCTGGCCAACGCCATAGTCGACATGCAGATCGATTCGCGCTACGAGGGATCTCTGGCCTGCTCGCTCCTAATAGCCTGCCAGCTCTCCGGCTGCGACAGGCCTTCCTTTGTGACGCGCTCTATAGCCGGTCTTCCCGTCCGCCTCGCGCTGCGCACCAACGACTGGTATTTCTGCCGCGAGATCAACGAGGGCCAGGATATGAAGGCCGCCCTGGCGGAGGCCTGCGGCTTCCGTCTGCGCCAAGTCACGACGAAAATAAGCGATCCCGAAGCCGCCAGAATTGACAGCAACACGAAGAGAGTTTACGACGCGGCCATAAGAAAAGTTATTGAGAATATCTCCGTAAAGAAGCACGCCCTGGTCGGCTCGAACCTGAACCGTTCCGGAAGCTGGGGCGTCATCGCAGGCTACAATGATTACGGCTTCACTTGGCTGGGCCGCACCGTCCTCGACGCCAAATCGCAGCTGACTGAGTTCACTACCCTTCCCACCGACATAGTCCTGATTGACGCCTCCGTACCGAGGCAGACGTTCGAGGAGGACGTCGCGCTGGCCCTTTCCCGCTGGATAAAGGGTATGAAAGGAACCGGCACCCAGGGCGTCCTGACAGGCGGAAAACTCTTCTCATATTGGATGACGGAGGTCGCTTCCTGGTCGAGGGAAAAAGAACTTCCTCCCACCAAGAAAGCCAGCGCGAACCGCAGCCTTTGGAACACCATGATCGACGGACGCAGCGACGCCCTGATCTTCGTGAACCATCTTACCAAGGCTGTCCCCATGATCTCCATTCCCATGACGGAGGCGAAAGGCATTCTGGAAAGGGAGCTGACCATCGCGCGCAGCGCCCTCAACAACGGCAGCATTCTGGGCTACGACGGTTCGCGCTATCAGCCGACCAGGTTCGACCCGGCCTCTTTCTCAAGGCAGATAGACGCCATGCGCCAGATAGCCGAACTCGACAACCTTTTGATCACGCATCTGGAGACCGCTCTCCAGTCTCTTTCGAAATAGGCCGTCCGGCTAGGAAAAGCAAAATGGCGGTGATAGCCGCTTCACCGCAGAAAAGGCCCCTGGCGGCGCCTATAGCCCCTTTTAGGCTTATCATATATGCCGATAAGCCTATGCTCAGGATAACGCCCAAAATGAGCGGCAAAAGCGCCGATTTGGCGTTCCCTTTGGCGATCACTCTCTGATAGGCCAAAACTCTCGCGGGAACGAGCGCCATCTGGAAGATCCCGGCCTTCAGAACGAGCGCCCCGCCTTCATAAGATTTGGAAAAGAGGAAAGAGTAGATCAGTTCGGCGCATAGGTAGCCGGCGGCCGCGAAAAGGATCCCCAGAACGAGGGCCGGCAGCAGACTCTTTTTGTAAGTCTCCTCGCCTTCCTCCTTGGAAAACCTGGCCAGAAAGACGAAGCCGCCAAGGTTGGCGAAAGTGACGGCCGTGTAGATGAGCCTGAAAGAGGAAGCGTAAAGCCCGGCCTCCTCCTCGCCCTTCATGAAATAGACGAGAAACTGCGGCGCGTTCTCATGCAGCAGGACGAGGGCGGACAGCACGGTCAGAAGCAGGACCGGTTTCAAATTTATTTTGGGCGCCGGAACGCCGCGGTCCGCGATCTTCCCGTAGCGCAGGAAAAGGCAGAGGAAAAGGAAAATGTTCTCTATGGCGATGGCGGCCGTGAAAGCGCCGGCGGCCGCCATAAGGTTCGAGCTGTTATTGACGAAAACGAAGAGCAGCGCGAGGTAGACCAGGCGTCCGCCAACGAAGTAAGCCGCGATCGGCCAGGACCACTCCAGCCCGTAGAAGACGTTGACGGTATAGAACTGCAGCGGAATGAAGCCCAGGCCGAAAAGGATAAGCGCGAAGCCGGAATCCCGATTCCCTTTTCCCATGTAGAGAGCGATGAGAGCGATGAGAATGACGGCCAAATTAGCCAGCTTCCTCCTGACGGCGAAAAGCTCCTTTGAAAAAGGCCAGACTTTTTCGGGAGAAAGTTTGGCGCTCTCCGCGGTCGTGAGCGTGTCAAGACCGGTGAAGAGCGCCAGGCTTATGTAATTCGTTATGGCGAACGCCGTGCTGAAGACGCCGAACCCTTCCACCTCCAGTTTGTTCGCCAGATAGATCGTGGCGAAAAACATCATGACTTTGCTGAGGATGTTCCCTCCCCAGACGAAAGCCAGTTCGGAAAGAGGCAGACGGGATCTTCTGGTCATCAAAGCGTAACGATATTGCCGCGATCCGTGATGTCTTTGGTGGCGTTCCTGGTGTCGACGATAAGCTTCGCTTCCTTAGCGATCGCCTCGTAGTCGAAGCAGGAGTGGTTCGTCAGGATGACAACGCAGTCGTACGATCCGATGTTTTCTCCGCCGATGCCGGAGATCGTTTCGTCATTGTAGCGGAAGCTCTTCACGAAGGGATCGTGATAGAAAAGGTCGGCGCCTTTCTGCCTCAGCCTGTCGTAGACCAAGAGCGAAGGGCTTTCCCTCAGGTCGTCGATGTCCTTTTTGTAAGCCATGCCGAGAAGGAGTATCCTGGAGCCCTTGATGCTCTTTTCATGACCGTTCAAGGCTTCGCCGATCAGACCGACGACGTAGTCGGGCATGGCGCTGTTGATGTCGTCCGCCAGCTCGATGAAACGGGCCTTGTAATGCAGCGTCCTGAGCTTCCAGGAAAGGTACAGGGGGTCTATGGGGATGCAGTGGCCGCCGATGCCGGGTCCGGGATAGAACGGCATGAAGCCGAAGGGCTTGCTGGAAGCGGCTTTTATTACTTCCCAGACGTCGATGCCCAGATACCGGCACATGATGGCGATCTCGTTGACAAGGCCGATATTGATGCTTCGGAAAGTGTTCTCAAGGAGTTTCGCCATTTCCGCGGCTTCGCAGGATGAGACAGGCACGATCTGCGGGATTATGCTGGAATAAAGGGCTACCGCCAGTTCCGTGCATTCTGGCGTGGCGCCGCCCACGACTTTCGGCGTGTTAAGAGTGTTGAATTTGGGGTTTCCGGGATCGACGCGTTCGGGAGAGAAAGCGACGAAGACGTCTTTGCCAAGCTCGAAGCCGGCCTTCTGAAGCGGCTTGATCATCAGTTCCCTGGTGCTGCCGGGGTACGTTGTGCTCTCAAGGACGAAGAGCGTGCCCTTTTTGAGATGCGGCAGAATGTAGTCCCTGGCATTGATCATGTAAGAGACGTCCGGTTCGCCGGTCTTGGCCAGAGGGGTCGGAACGCAGATGGAGATGCAGTCCGCGTCCCTGAGAACGGAGAAATCGGTGGTGGGAGCGAACTGCCCTTTGTCCACCAGCTCTTTCAAAGTTTCGGACTTGACGTCGATGATGTAGCTCTCACCTTTTTTCAGGCTCTCGACTTTCTTTTCGCTGAGGTCGACGCCTATCACTTTGTAGCCCTTGCTCGCGAACGCGCAGGCCAAAGGCAGACCAACGTATCCCAGTCCCACGATAGCCACGCGCGCTTCGCGGTCAAGGATTCTTTCTTTCAGGCTTTTCATAGATTTATCCTTTTGTCAGCACTTTTTCAAAATATTCTATCGTCTTTTTCAACCCTTCGCGGAAGGGTATCTCCGGTTCCCAGCCGAGTTGCGACTTGGCCAGGGAAATGTCCGGCCTTCTGACCGTCGGGTCGTCGGAAGGCAGCGGCAGATTGATTATCTTGCTCTTCGAGCCGGTCATCTCGATCACGATCTTCGCCGCTTCCAGGATCGTGAATTCACCGGGGTTGCCGAGGTTGACGGGGCCCGGGAAGCCATCCTTTTCCATCATGAGGATTATCCCCCTGACGAGGTCGCTCACATAGCAGAAGGAGCGGGTCTGGGAGCCGTCGCCGTAGACGGTGATGTCTTTCCCCTGCAGGGCCTGCACGATGAAATTGGATACGACGCGGCCGTCGTTGACCCTCATCCTGGGGCCGTAGGTGTTGAAGATCCTGATGATCTTAGTGTCGACGCCGTTCTGCCTGCGGTAGTCGTTGCAAAGCGTTTCGGCCACTCGCTTGCCTTCGTCATAGCAGCTTCTGATGCCGACGGGGTTGACGTTGCCCCAGTAAGATTCGACCTGAGGATGGACCAGCGGGTCGCCGTAGACTTCCGAAGTGGAAGCTTGCAGAAGCCTCGCGCCGCAGCGCTTGGCGAGGCCAAGCATGTTGAAGGCGCCGAGCATGCTCGTTTTCGTCGTCTGGATAGGATCGGTCTGATAGGCGTCCGGGGAGGCCGGGCAGGCGAAGTTGAAGATCAGGTCGAAATCCTCGCAGTAAGGCTCAGACACGTCGTGCTCAACGAACCTGAAGGCCGGATCGCTCTCGAACTCCCTGATGTTCTCGATCCTGCCGGACGACAGGTTGTCTATGACCGTCACCAGGTTTCCCGTTTTCAAAAGCTCAGCCGTCAAATGGCTGCCGATAAATCCGGCTCCGCCGGTAACCAGTATGTTTTTTCCTTTCATCTCAGTTTAAACCTATAACGTCGGCCATCGTGTAAAGGCCGGGCTCTTTTCCTATGAGATATTTCGCGGCTCTCAAGGCTCCGGACGCGAAATTTGCGCGGCTCGTGGCCTTGTGAGTGAATTCAATTCTCTCGCCGTCCGCGGCGAAAATCACCGTGTGGTCGCCTACGACGTCGCCGCCTCTAAGCGAATGGATCGCTATCTCGCCAGAGGGTCTGGCGCCGACGTTGCCGAAACGTCCGTAGATCTCTTTTTCCTTTCCGACTCCCCTGCCGCTTTCCACCATCTTCGCGAGATAGAGCGCGGTGCCGCTGGGGGCGTCTTTCTTGTTGTGATGATGCATCTCCACTATTTCGGCGTCGTATTCCTCGCCAAGAACGGCGGAGGCTTTCTTCAAAAGTTCTCCCAAAAGATTGACGCCCAGGCTGAAATTGGCGGCGTGGATAAGAGGGATCGCGGCCGAGGCTTCTTTAAGCGCGCTGAGCCCCTCTTCGGAAACGCCCGTCGTGCCTATGACGGCCGGGATCTTATGGGCCGCGTAGGCGGCCGCCCTTTCCGCTATGCCGTCTGGAAGCGCGAACTCTATGACGACGTCGGCGCCCTGCAGGGCAACTTCTATGTCGTCCGTCACATTAACGCCGCAAAAAGCTTTCCCGACATTGGGCGAGCCTTTGAATTCAAGCGCTCCGCTCACGGTGAAACCGAAGCTGGCGGCAAGGCTGCCCACGTTGTTTCCCATGCGTCCCATGGCGCCGACTATGCAGAGATTCGTCATTTATTTTCCTTGGTATTCAATTCTTCCAGCAATTTTTCCACGGCTTCCAAGACCGTGTCCGGAGTTATGTCGGACATGCACAGCGAGGGCTTCCCCTCTTCTCCCAGGACGCAGTCCCTGTGGTAGCAGGGTAGGCAGCGCCTTTTGCTCTGGAGGACTTTGCTGCAGCTTCCGTAAGGTCCGTGGCGCCTCGGGTCGGTCGGACCCATCACGGCGATCATGGGCGTTCCCGCCGCAGCCATGACGTGCATCGGCCCGGTGTCGGGAGTGACGGCGCAGACCGCCTCCGCGCTCAGCGCCAAAAACTGGGCCCAGTCGGTCTTGCCGGAAAGGTCCAGGAAAGCGTCCCCGGCGATCTCGGAGATCGCGGCGCAGACACCTTTCGCGTCGTCGCCGCCCAAAAGGACGCCGCGCCAGCCGTGCTTCTCCTTAAGCTTCATTCCGGTCTCCGCAATGAATTCCGGCACCCAGTTCTTGCTTTTCCAGCGCGTTACGGGAACAGCTATGAAATAGCCCTTTTTCTCGAGACCGAATTTTTCCAGCGTCGCGGCCGTGTCCTTTGGCACGAAAGACGGCCATTCCTCGACGTTTTCTATACCCAGCTCTTTTAGGACGGCCAGGTTGCAGAGCGTGGAGTGCGTCAGCTTCCTGTTGACTACCACTTTGACGTCGTAGAATATCGGCGAGCATTCCCTGCCGTCGGCGAAGCCTATGGCGGTCTTGGCGTTGGACAAGGCGGTGAAGATCCCGCTTCTTAAGAGCCCCTGGAGGTCTATGGTGTAATCGTAATGCTGGAAGGGCAGCTTTACGGCCACTCCCAGGTAATTGAAGAGCGCTCTCGGCCAGGAGGAGATCTTCTTCCAGGCCCGACGGTCTATGGAAAAGACGCGGTCGACGCCGGAAGCCATGACCAGGCCGGCGTATTCCTTATTGACGAGCCAGTCCACGCGGGCGTCGGGATAGCGCTTCTTTATTAGCGCTACGACCGGCATGGCGCAGGCCACGTCGCCCAGGGAGCTCGGCTTTATGATAAGGAACTTCACGTCTTCCCTACTGAACGTTCACCACGTCTTCGATAGAAGGAATGTCTTCCTGCAGAACTTTGAGGACGAAGCCGCGGAGCGTCATGATCGCTCCCGGGCAGTGTCCGCAGGCGCCCTGCAGCCTGACTTTCACGACGTTGTTCTCGACTCCCACGAACTCGCAGGAACCGCCGTGGGTCTGCAGCAGGGGGATAACTTTTTCGTCCAGGATCTTCTTGATCTGTTCTTCCATATTTTCACCCGTATTTAGTTTTTAATTTTATCTATTGATTATAGCAAAAGCGCCTATTGGTAGGCAAACCGGTCTTCCCCGGGGACGCTATTGCCCAAAGGGGGAGCCTTTTGGTAAAATATCTTAATTTAAACTGATAAATTTCATGAAGAAAAAACCATTGCCAGATCCCCTCTTTCTGTGGCCCGAGGAAAAGGTGCCGCAAAGGAAGTACCGTTCCAAACTGGAGCGCGTGATACCGGACGAATCCCCTATCACGCTCGTAACCGGCGTCAATTACCCCGCGCTCATCCCCTTCCCGGCCGAGGGCGCGAAAGCCCCCTCGCGGGCCGTCATAGTCTGCCCGGGCGGAGCCTACGACGTTCTGGCCCTGGATTACGAAGGGCTTGAGATAGCGGAGTATCTGTCGAAGCACGGGATCTCGGCTTTCGTTCTGAAGTACCGCGTGCCCAAGCAGCGCGAAGCAGCGCTCTGCGACGCTGTCCGCGCCATAAGATACCTGCGTCACTTCGCCGGCAAATTCGGCGTCAAAAAGGATTCGATCGGCATCATGGGCTTTTCGGCGGGCGGCCACTTGTCCGCGTTCGCCGCCGGAAGCTACGGGAAAAAGCTTTACGAGCCCGTTGACGAGATCGACAGGGAAAGCGCCCGCCCCGACAGCCTGGGCCTCATCTATCCGGCCTATCTCGAGGAGAAGCCGCGCTTCCCGCTTAAGAAAGATCATCCCCCGACCTTCCTGCTGCAGGCTTCCAACGACCCCTACTTCCCGAGCTACACGGCATACGAAAAGGCGCTTCTGAAAAGAAAGCTTCCCCTGGAGGCGCATCTCTTCCCTGAAGGCGGGCACGGCTTCGGCTCCAGGCCCTGCGGGAAGGCCACGGACGGTTGGCTTGAGCTTTACACAAATTGGTTGAAAAGGATATAGAAATGTTTTCGGAAATCGTAAAAAAGATCATCTCGACTCCCGTCTATGAAGTCGCGAAAGAGTCGCCGCTGGACAAGATGTCCATCCTGAGCGCCAAACTTAACAACACAATCCTTCTGAAACGCGAAGACCAGCAGGAAGTTTTCTCCTTCAAGCTGAGAGGCGCCTATCAGAAGATCCATTCGCTCGCGAAAGAAGAACTTGAGAGAGGCGTCATCGCGGCAAGCGCCGGCAACCACGCCCAGGGCGTGGCCCTGGCCGCCTCCAGATACGGCTGCAAGGCTACGATCGTCATGCCGAAGCCGACGGCCAGCATAAAGATCAACAACGTCAGAAGATTGGGCGCCGAAGTCATAGTCTACGGCGACAACTTTGACGAGGCCTGCGCCTACGCGCTCGACCTGGCGAAGGAAAAGGGCCTGAGCTTCATTCATCCCTACGACGACCAGGACGTCATCGCCGGCCAGGGCACCATCGCCATGGAGCTCCTTAGGCAGAATCCCGAACAATTGGACGCCGTCTTCGTCCCGGTGGGCGGCGGCGGACTGATCTCAGGCATGGCGAGCTACATCAAAACTTTCCGCCCGGAAGTGAAAGTCTTCGCGGTCGAACCCGAGGGCTGCGCCTGCTGCAAGGCCGCCATGGACAAGGACAAAAGAGTCGTCTTGGACAAGGTCGACCTCTTCGCCGAGGGCGTGGCGGTCAAGCAGCTGGGAGCGCTTCCCTTCGAGATCCTCAAAGACAACTTGGATGGCTGCATCACCGTCACCACCGAAGAGATCTGCGCGGCCACCCGCGACATCTTCAACGATACCAGGGCCATTTCCGAGACTTCCGGCTCCGTCGGATTGGCGGGCATAAAGAAATACATCCGCGAAAACAACGTTAAAGGCAAAGTCTTCGCCACCGTTCTGTCCGGCGCCAACATCAACTTTGAGCGGCTGAGAGTCATCTCCCAGCTGGCCGAGATGGCGGAAGGCGAAATACTCTTCTCCGCCAAATTGAAAGAGCAGCCTGGCTCCTTCCGCGCCTTCGCCGCCGCCATAGACGGCCACGACGTGACGGAGTTCAACTACCGCCATTCCGACGACACTAAGGCTTACGTCTTCGTCGGCATCAGGCTCGCGCCCGGCCAGAGGCGGGAAACGCTTTATGCCAAACTGAACGAATTGGGCTACGAGATCTGCGACCTGACCGGGAATCTGCTCGCCATGACGCACGTCAGGTACATGGTGGGCGGCCACGCCAATTTGAAGGGCGAAGAAACGCTCTTCCTGTTCGAGTTCCCGGAAAGAGCCGGAACGCTGAAGACCTTCCTGGACGCCATGGGCAGCAAGTGGGACATCACTATGTTCCACTACCGCAACCTGGGCGCCAGCATAGGCAGGATCTTCATGGGACTCATGGTGCCGCCGGAAGAGAAAGCGCAGCTGGACGAAGTCCTGAAGAACCTCGGATATCCCTACACCATCGAGAAGAACAACCCCGCTTACGAGTGTTTCCTGAGATAAAATTTTAAATTTAAGGATGATTATGAGCAAAAAGATCCTCAACACAGAGAAAGCCCCGGCCCCTATCGGCCCTTACAACCAGTCCGTCGCCGCCAACGGTTTCCTCTTCGCCTCCGGCCAGATCCCCATCATTCCCGCCACGGGAGAACTGGTGACAGGCAGCGCGGCGGAACAGGCCGAGCAGTGCCTCAAGAATATCGGCGAGATCCTAAAGAACGCCGGGATCTCTTTCGACGCCGTTGTCAAGACCACCGTCTTTCTTTCCAACATGAACGATTTCGCTTCCGTCAACGAAGTCTACGGAAAATATTTTCCCTCCGACACCGCGCCTGCCAGGAGCTGCGTCGAGGTCGCGAAACTGCCGAAAGGCGTCGCCGTCGAGATAGAAGTCATCGCCGCCCTCTGATTTTCATATGAAAGTTCCCCATTACGATTTCACGCCGTTCGGTTATCTGGACAACCCCTATCACACCGCGCGCCTGAATATTTCCGGCGTGGTGAGATCGGTCCCGCCTTTGGGATTCGGCTTCTGGAAGCGCTCGCTTCCCTGGACTTACGCCAGCGGCGTCTGCCCGAGCTACAACAACTACCTTTCCTTTCTTAGGCTTTCCCTTCTTACGGAAAAGGTCAGGATCTCCACTATCGCCGAGGCGAAAGCCCAGGCCGTCTGCTCCAGGATCCACACCAAGAATCTGATGAGCTATGACTGGGAAGGGCACGGTCTCAGCTTCAGGGTCACCTACCTCCTGGCGGACGAGGAAACCATCGCCTGCGATTACGAGATCAAAAACGATCTCTACGACCAGCAGAAAGTCACGCTCAGGCTCTCCAACCTTTTCGGCTATATCGAGAAGCCCTGGTGGGGCAGCTCAGGTGTGGTCTGCCGCTTCGTGAAGGAAAAGAAAGCCTGGATAAACAAGATCTGGGAAGGCGGCGCAGTCTTCACGCTTGGTTCCGACGACGCCCCCTTGAGGACCGGCCTCAAGTTTTACAAAGAGGGAGACGATCCCTCCGAATGGGTCGGCGACGAACTGAACGACGCCGATTACGGTACGCGCGAATTCCCGGAGTACGTGGCCGCGGAGACCTTCTCGGATTACAGTTTCACGCTGGACGGCAAGACTTCAAGGACCGGGCGCTTCTACTTCGTCAGGGAACGCAACGAGGCTTATGCCTGGCGCAGGTTCTGCAAGATCAAACTCGACTACGACAGCCTGAAGCATAAAAAGATGGCGGAGGACGAGGAATTCTATTCCCGCACGCCTGTCCTGGAAGGAGATTGGAGCGACAGCTGGAAACAGGGCTGGGTCCAGGACTGGGAAACGCTGAGGATGACCGTTAGGCCGCCCGTGGGCATCTACACGACTCCCTGGGACGCCATGCAGATATTCTCGCCCCGCTGCGTTCTGGGCGAAACGCACCTCGACATGATGTGCTTCGCCTACGCCGACCCGGAAACGGCCAAGGAAGTCATCTACGGCTGCTTCAAGGATGCGCCCATGCCGAACGTCCCCTGCTCGAGGGAAGACGGCAGCATGAACATGATAGGCGCCGGCGGTTCCGAGTGTGGAACGTCCCCGGTCTGGGGACTTCCCTTCTACGTCATCCGCTCGATCTTTTTCCGCGAGCACGACCTTTCCTGGCTGAGGAAGCTTTACCCTTACTTAAGGGCCTTCATCAGCTGGTGGCTCGAGAACAGGACGGACGCCGAGGGCTGGTTTCACTGCAACAACTCCTGGGAATCCGGCCAGGACGGCAGCAAGCGCTTCACCTTCGACGGCTGTAACGAATCCGACGTCGTTGATTTCGTCAGGACCGTGGACGTCGAGGCCGTCATGGCGCACGCCATGGAGTCCATGGCGATCTTCGCCAAGCAGCTCGGACTTGAGAACGACATCCCCTACTGGCAGGAGCTCGCCAAAGAGCGCATCAAAAGGACCAGGGAGATGTTCTGCGAAGGCTGGTTCAGGGATTTCGACGCCAGAAGCAACAAGCCGATAATCCTTAAGGACTACTACGACGTCATGATGATTCTGCCCATAACGGTCGGCGTCGCGCTGCCCGAGCAGATAGAGGAAATGCGCTCGAGTTTCAAGTATTTCATCGAGAATCCCAAGCTGATGCTGGAGTGGCCCTCCTTCCAGTTCCCCTTCACCGAGGCGGCCAGGCGCGCCAAGCAGACGGAGATGGTCAGCGACCTTCTCCTTGCCACCGGCGACCGCGTGTACGCCAGGGAGACCGCGAGGGATGTGCGTCCCCTAGCCACCCGCCACAAGACGACCTTCCCCAACTGCTTCCGCTACAAGATGCCCGGCCAGGCTTCGGAATTCTGGCCGCTTGTGCCCGATCCCGTCTGGGAATGCGGCGCCGAGCACTACGGCTGGGGCGCGACGCTTCCCGCCATGGTCATAAGGAACATCTTCGGCATCAGGGAACTCGAGACGGACTATCCCAGCATAGAGATCAGCCCGACCATCCCCACAAGCTGGAAGGAAGGATCAAACTACGGCCTCGCCAATTTCCACATCGGGCCCTTCACCTTCGATATTTTCCTGACTCCTGTTAAGGGCGGAGTGAAGGTGACTATCGATTTCGCGACCCCCGAAGCGCAGCACATCGAGAAAGTGCTCAAGCCCGGAGAAAAACTAACCTTCTGATAAAATGACGAAAGCTTTCAAATATCTCGTTTTTCCGCTGCTTCTCCTGGCGATACTGCTGGCCTATTACCCCAGCGTCGCATCGTCGTATCATCTTGACGATTTCGAGATCATAGTCGCCAACGATCTGGTCGACGCCAAGCTGATCCCCCTGATCAAGAAGTACCCCACGAGATGGCTGGTGTTCCTGTCATATTGGCTGAGTTTGAGGCCGGCGGTCACGGACGTTGTCGGCAAGGTCTTCACACCTGAAAGCGCCAGGCTCGTTTCGCTGCACCTTTTTAATTTCTTCCTGCACGCCCTGAACTCCTGGCTCGTTTATCTCATAAGCCTGCCGCTCCTGCTCCCACTGCGGCTGAGGGACAAGATCGACAAGGCAAGCCTTGGCGTGCAGCTTTCCGCGGCCCTCATCGCCTTTTTCTTCGCCCTTATTCCGCTGCAGACCATGCCGGTCATCTACATAGGCCAGCGCTTCACGCTTTTCTCGGCCTTCTTCTATCTTCTGACGCTCTACTTCGTGACGAGGGCTTATTTCGCGCACTGGCGCAAAGCGATAGCCATACCCTGCGCGGTCATTTCCTTCGTCATCGGCCTTTTCTGCAAGGAGACGATCGTCACGGCGCCCGTCGCCTGCATCGTCCTTCTCTGGCTCTTCGAGGCTAGCCCGGAACTGAAGTACCTGAAGTCGCACCAGAAAAAGTATTTGATCCTCGAGCTTCTGGGCGTCATTTTCCTCTTTTTGGTCCTGCCCGCCGTGGTCTTCTGCCACCTGAACAAATGGGACCCCGAACTTATCATGGGCTCTCTTAAGAGCGTGGGCGGCATGAGGCACATAGACTACAACGTGGAGGGATTGTCCAGGCTCACGTATTTCCTGACGCAGCCTTTCGTGATCCTCTTCTACGTCGCGCTTTTCTTCATGCCGGGCCTGCTTTGCATCGATCACGACATTCCGCTCTGCACCAGCTTTTTGAGCTGGCAGTGGATCGTCCCCGTCTGCATACTCCTCGCCTGCTGCGTCGTTTTCTTTAAGGTGCGCCACAAGTATCCTCTGGCAAGCTTCGGCTTTTTCTTTTTCATTTTCCCGCTGCTGCCGCAGAGCTCCTTCATGCCGACGCTCGATCTGGCTTTCGAGCACAGGATGTACCTTTCCGTGGCGGGCCTTATCTGGATCTTCGCCGACCTTTTGAGGATCATGTCCGAATCTCTTCCCAAGGCTTTCACCTACGCCATGAAAGTCTGCCTTCCGGCCGCGCTCCTGCTTTACGCCGCGGCCACTTACCAGCGCAGCAAGGTCTGGCAGACCGAAAGGACCATCTGGGGAGACGCCATGACTAAAGCCGGTGGTAAGCAGAGAGTGATGATCAACTACGCCTCGGCGTATATGGAAGAGACAGGCGACCACGCCTACGTCATAGATCTGTTGTCTGAAAACATGCCGAAGTGGCACATAGTCCATCCGAGAGCCTTCGCCGTCCTCGGCAGCGCCTACCAGCTCGCCGGCGAAATGAAATACGCCATCAACAATTACCTTTCCGCTATCGACAGCGACAAGGACAATCCTCTTTTCCGCTACAACATCGCGATCCTTTACCTCAGCACCGGAAAGCCGGACAAGGCCCTCGGACAGCTCAACCGCATGATCGAGCTCAACCCCGATTACGCCGACGGCTATTACTTAAGGGGCGTGGTGAACCGCTACATGGGTCGCAACAAGTCGGCGAAAAAAGATTTTGAGAAATACCTTTCACTCTCCCCCAACGGCGAGAACTGTGAAGAAGCAAAAGAACAACTTAAGGCTTTAAATCAACAATAAGGAGTCCATACATGAAAAAATTCATCCCCTTTTTATTGTTCCCTCTTTTCCTTTTCGGCGAAGAGACCGCCCCGAAGATCGAATTCACGGAAACTTCCGTCACCCCTGATCATCTCGCGCAGGAAGCCGAGAACGACGCCATCGATTCCGGCGTGGTCGAGATAGTGGAGATCACTGTCGAGCCCGTCGCCGAGGAAAGCGGCGAAGAGGAAGAAGAAAATGAAGAAAAAGGCTTCCTTGAAAAGTCGTATCTTGCCGGCCCGGCCGAAATATTGGCTTCCCTTGGCGTGCCCCTGGCCTTCACTGGCGTGGGCGCCGGAGCGGGACTGCTCCCGGCCATGGAGAACTACGGCGGCATGGCGATAGTTCCTCTGACCACCACGGTGGGCGCGGGTGTTGGCGCGGTCTGCGGCGCCGTCTACGCCCCCTGCCTCGTCTTGCGCGGCCTTTTCGACACCTTCACTCTCGGCGCCTTCGTCGACGAGGATTATGACATCACCGATACCAGCGATTTCGTGGAAGAAAAGATGGACGTCGTCAACGACATCGTACTTTTGAACAATCCTTTTGACAACGTGGAAGAGGAAGTGGAAGAAGTGGAAGTTGAAGAGGTAGAGGATGCGGACGCTGAAGAGGTAGAGGAAACCGAAAGCGAGACCGAAGCCGACGCTGAAGACGAAACCGAAGCCGAGACCGAAACCAAACCCGCAACCGAAGAAGAGTAATGTCCGAAAGCAACAACTATCAGGTCCTGGCCAGACGCTGGAGGCCGCAGCGCTTCTCCGAAGTGGTCGGCCAGGATCACATCGTCACGACGCTCAAAAACGCCATAATTCAGAAAAGGGTCGGCCAGGGCTACCTCTTCATCGGGACGCGCGGAACGGGTAAGACCACGATCGCCCGCATCCTGGCCAAGGCTCTGAACTGCCAGTCGTCCGACTCCCCCGTGCCCGAGCCCTGCTGCGAATGCGCCAGCTGCCAGGCCATAAGGGACGGCAGCTCACTGGATGTGATCGAGATCGACGGCGCCTCTAACCGCACGATAGACAACATCAGGCAGATCAGGGACACCGTCTCCATAGCGCCAGTCTCTTCGCGTTTCAAGATCTACATCATCGACGAAGTGCACATGCTGACCAAGGAGGCCTTCAACGCGCTTTTGAAAACTCTCGAGGAGCCGCCGGCGCACGTGAAGTTCTTCTTCGCCACGACGGATCCGCAGAAGATCCCTCCGACGATACTGTCCCGCGTCCAGAAGTTCGAGCTGCACCGCATGGATTGGAACACTCTGAACGCCTACCTTTCCATGATGGCGGAAAAAGAGGGCCTCAAGGCCTCGCCGGACGCCATCGCGGCCGTGGCGAGAGCCGGCAACGGCAGCATGCGCGACGCGCTCTCGGTATTCGACCAGGTCCTGGCCTGGGGCGGTGAATCCGTGACCGAAAAAGACGTCGCCGCCCTTTTGGGACTCACCAACAGAGAGATCATCATAGAACTCTCGGACGCCATCGCAAGAAAGGACCACGAGAGCGCCTTAAGATGCGTCGGAAAAGTCATGGAAGGCGGACGCGATCCCGAACAGTTCATACTGAGCCTTGTCCAGTTCTTCCGCAATCTGACGGTCCTGAAAGTGACGAGCGATCCCGGAAGCCTTCTGGAGGAAAGCCCGGAATACATGGCCGAACTGAAGAAGGCCGGCGAGAAATACACCATAGGCCAGCTTACAGCGGCGATAGACGAGCTTCTGCAGATCCTGCCGAAACTTTCGGCCACGGAAGCGAAGCAGACCGTTCTGGAACTGGCTGTCCTGAAGCTGATCCACATCAGGGCAAGGATCAGTCCCGACATGATATTCGCCAAACTGGAGGCGCTTGAAAAGGGCTCCGTTCTGGCGGAGAAAGAAAAAGAAAACAGCGAACCGAAAAAGAAAGAGACTCCGGAAGGCGACGTGGCGTTGGCCAAACAGCTTTTCCCCGGCAGCCGTCTAGGTAAAAATCAATAAATTATTTAAGGAAAACAAATGAAAAGAACTCATTCCTGCAACGCGCTGAGGAGCGCCGATCAGGGCAAGGATGTTACGCTTTGCGGTTGGGTAAGACGCCGCAGGGCCTTGGGAAACTTGATCTTCGTCGATCTTAGGGACAGGGAAGGCATCACGCAGATCGTCTTCGACCCGGCCGCCGCGCCGGAAGCCCACGAGATCGCCAAAGACATAAGGGGCGAATACGTCATCTGCGTCAGCGGCAAGGTCCGCTCGCGCGGCGACCAGATAAACAAGGATCTTCCCACCGGGGAGATTGAAGTCTTAGCCTCCTCCATCAAAGTTTTCAACACGGCCGAGACTCCGCCTTTTCATTTGGAAAACGAAGACCCCACCGACGACCTGAGGCTGCGCTACCGCTACCTCGACCTTAGGAGAGCGCATCTCCAGAAAGCCCTCGGCTTGAGGCACAAGGTCGCGCTCGCCGTGCGCAACTGCCTCGATTCCCTGGGATTCTGGGAAATTGAGACGCCTGTGCTTTCCAAGTCTACTCCGGAAGGCGCCAGGGACTACCTCGTTCCCAGCCGCGTGCACCACGGCAAATTCTACGCTCTGCCGCAGTCTCCGCAGCTCCTAAAGCAGCTTCTTATGGTGGCCGGCATGGACAAATACTTCCAGATCACCCGCTGCTTCAGGGACGAGGACCTGAGAGCCGAACGTCAGCCCGAGTTCACCCAGATCGACCTTGAGATGTCCTTCGCGGAAAAAGAGGACGTCTTCGAGGTCGGCGAAGCCGTTATGAAGACGGCTTTCAAGACGGCCGGCTACGATATTGAAACGCCCTTCCCGCACATGACCTGGCAGGACGCCATGGACGGCTACGGCTCCGACAAACCGGACCTGCGCTTCGGAATGGTCATCCAGAACGTTACGGATATCTTCAAAGGCTGCGCCTTCCCGCCGTTCGCTTCCGCTCTGGAAGAAGCCGGCAGCGTCAGATGCATCAAGGTAGAGGGCGGCGCCTCTCTCCCCCGCCGCAGGCTCGACGAACTGAACGAAGTCGCCAAGAAAGAAAAAGCCAAGGGCATCTTCTACGTCAAATATGAAGCGGAAGGCCGCAAGTCCCCGATGAAAGGCCTGACCGACGAGGAATGGGCCGCGCTTGAAAAACAGATGTCCCCCGACGAGGGCGACCTACTTATCCTGTCCGCCGGTCCGGCTCTCACCGCCTGCAAAGGCTTGGGCGCAGTCAGACTGCAGCTTGGCCAGGAACTGAAGCTCATTCCGGAAAATACTTTCGCCTTCACCTGGATCACGGACTTCCCTCTCTTCCAGTACAGCGAGGAGGAAGGACGCTGGGTTAGCGAACACCATCCCTTCACCTCTCCCAACGCCCTTGATTTCGACATTCTGGAATCCGACCCCGGGCATGTCAGAAGCAACAGCTACGACCTTGTCATCAACGGCTACGAAGTCGGCTCCGGTTCCGTCCGTATCCACGACTCCAAGCTGCAGGACCGCATCTTCAGGCTGTTGAAGCTCGAGCCCCAGCAGATAGAAGACCGCTTCGGCTTCTTCATCAACGCGCTCAAATACGGCGCCCCGCCGCATGCCGGCGTCGCCTTCGGCCTCGACAGACTTACGATGCTTCTGACCGGCCGCAACAACATCAGGGACGTCATCGCCTTCCCGAAGACCCTGAAGGCCACCGACCTCATGTCCGACGCGCCCTCCACCGTCAGCCCCGAACAGCTTGACGAACTGGCCATCGCCGTAACGAGAACCGAAGAGGAAGAGCTGCAGGGATGAAACTGTCCTGGCGACATCTTCTGGTGATACCCGGGCTGTATCTGGCTTTCGCCATCCTTCCGCCTCTTTTCGCCAACAACTTCGTCTTCCGGGACCACGTGGCCAGGAAGATCTCGAAGGCGTTAAGGTGCCGGGCCGAGGTTGTCGACTTCAAGCTCTCGTCCTGGACGGGACGTTTCAAGATCGACATCCCCGCGCTCGACCTCTACGAGGCCAAGGGCGACGGGAAAGCCATAATGTGCCTGGACTACATCCATTTCGAGATGTGGCCGCACCAGATCTTTTCGCCCTTCTTCGGCATGGAGAAAGGAAGTATTCGCACGATGGAATGGGTCAGGGCCAGGGAAAGGGTCAAAACATTCCTTTCGGCCGTACCATACCTCAACGTCAGCGAACTCCAGTTTTGGGAAGATGAGTCCCGCCCGGCTTATTTCCAGAGGATCCGTTTCGATGCAAAAAAGAAAAACGGCTGCCTCAATTTCAACATAAGCTGCGACGTGGACTGCCCGGCGCTCAGCGAAAGCGCGCTCACGACGAGAGGCCGCTACGAGCCTTCTTCGAAAACGCTCTTTTTAGACAGCCTGAGCTTCACAGGGCACAAGCGCTCCGCCGCCAAGACGATCCTGGACGGAAGGATCGTGGAGGACGTCTCCGACGTGCCTTTCACCCTGGATTGCGACTGCATCGTCGACAAGGATAAGATTGAGCTGAACGGCATCTCCTTCATGGCGGACAAATTCCTTTCGACCGGCAGCATCCTGAAGTCGAAAGACGGCCTGACCTTCTTACTGAATGGCAGCGGCAACTTCACCAAGGAGCTTGCCCAGCTCTGCGGACTGCAGCGCCGCGTCTCGCATTTCGATTCACTCGACTGCCGTCTGGAAGGCAATCCTGACGAAAGCGGAAAACTCCTGACCAAAGGCAGCCTTACCTTCGACAAGGGACAGCTTTTGGGAGTGGATCTGGAAGGCGCCAGGCTTTATTTCATGGCCCAGAACGACCGAATAACCAGCCTCTCCCTCACTTCCGGATTCTGGCACGGGAGCGCGGTGGTGAATTCCAGGGAGCGTCAGCTTGCCAAGGGCTCCGCGCTTTTGGAAACGAAAATAGACCTCGGCGATCTTTCCATGAGCGATATGCTCGAGCACTTCAAATGCAGTGGGAGAATGCCGGGAGGCGTCTGCTCGCTAAAAGCCGATCTCGTTCTAACCAACGGCAGCCTCGCAGCCCTTCTGGACGGAGGCGAAGACACTTTGAAAAGCCTCCACGGCAAGGGAAAAGTCAGCGCGAACAACGTCAATCTCAGTTATTTCGCGGGCAGCGACTGGCAGGGAGGGAAAGCTCCCCTGCTGCTACAGAGGCTTCTCGGCGCCGGGGCGACCATCGCCAAGGCCAAGGAGGAGCTGCCGTTTTTGCAGCAGATAATGCAGTCTTTGGGCAAGGAAAAGCTCAGGAACTATTCGGCCAGTTTTACCATAAAAAACGGAAGCATCCAGTCCCCCGCTACCACGCTTAACGGAAACATGGGCGAAATCAACGCCTCCGGAAGCTGTTCCCTGCTCGGCGAGATCGACTACAGGCTGAAGCTGAAACTGAACAAGAGCCTCAGCTCGCAATATTCCAAGCAGCCCCTGGCCTCGCTCTTCCTGAACAACAATGGCACGATAGAGATCCCCATAAAGATGACGGGAAGCATAAGCTCCCCCAAGGCCACGCTCGATCTTTCCCCCGAAAAGAAGGCGCTCTTCGAGGACCGCGTGCTGCAGCTGGTGACTGATTTTTACAATGACAAGCTTAGCTCCGCCGCGAAAAGATTTCTTGGCGAAAGCGAAAGCGGCGACATCATGCAGAAAATTGAAAGCTCGGTAAAAGAACTTTTGAAGAAACTACTCTGACGAATATGCTCTCAAATATCCGCAACTTTTGCATCATAGCCCACATCGACCACGGCAAAACGACTTTGTCCGACCGCTTTTTGGAACTGACCGGCGCGGTCGCCAAAAGAGAGATGGTCGACCAGGCCCTTGACGACATGGATCTCGAAAGGGAGCGCGGCATCACCATAAAGTCCCATCCCGTGCGCCTCAATTACACCGCCCCGGACGGCCAGACATACATTCTGAATCTTATCGACACTCCGGGGCACGTGGACTTCTCCTACGAGGTCTCCAGGAGCCTGGCGGCCTGCGAGGGCGCCATCCTTCTCGTGGACGCCTCCCAGGGCGTACAGGCCCAGACGGTCGCCAACGTCAGGATGGCCCTGGACCACGATCTGAACATCATTCCGGTGCTGAACAAGATCGACCTTCCCAGCGCCGACGTGGATTACTGCTCCCAGCAGATCATCGATCTGATCGGCGGGACAAAAGACGAGATACTGAAAGTCAGCAGCAAGACCGGCGAAGGACTGGAAACGCTCTTAGAGCACATCATAAAGGACGTTCCCCCGCCGAAGGAACCGGTGGACGACAAGCTCAGATGGCTGATCTTCGACTCCGTTTACGATCCCTACAGGGGCGTCATCGTTTACGGACGCGTTTTCTCGGGCGCGATCAAAAAAGGCACGAAGGTCCGCTTCATGTCGAACGGCCTGGAATACGAAGTCATAGAAGTCGGCACTTTCACGCCGCACATGAAGGCGGTCGACGAGATAAAACCCGGCGAAGTCGGCTACTTCACGGCGCTAATAAGGGACGCTTCGCACGTCAGAGTCGGCGACACCGTGACGATCGCCGACGATCCGGCGCCGGAACCGCTGCCCGGTTTCAAGGAATTCAAGCCCATGCTCTTCTCGGGCTTCTATCCCGTCGACACCAGCGATTACGAGGATTTCAAAAAAGCGCTTGAAAGGCTGAGGCTGAACGACGCCTCCTTTACCTACGAGCCGGAGACCTCCATTGCCTTGGGCTTCGGCTTCCGCTGCGGCTTTTTGGGTCTCCTGCACATGGACGTCATCCAGGAAAGGCTGGACAGAGAGTTCAACATGAACCTCATCGCTACGACGCCCAGCGTAATTTATCGCATCACGAAAAAGGATGGCACCGTCCTTGAGATAGACAACCCCCTGCGCTTCCCCGATCCGAGCGAGATATTGACCGCCGAAGAACCATTCGTTTCCGTCAACATCATAACCCCGCAGGACCGCATCGGCGTCATCATGCAGCTGGCGCTGGACCGCAGGGGCGAGATGAAGGGCACGGAGACGCTGGACCCCATGCGCTGCGTTCTGCACTTCGACATGCCGCTTAACGAGATCATCACGGATTTCTACGACAAAATAAAGAATATGACGAGCGGATACGGCAGCATGGATTACGAGCCCATCGGCTTCAGGGAGGGCGACCTCGTCAAGCTCGACCTGCTTCTGAACGGCGAGCCCGTCGACGCCTTCTCCATGATCGTGCACCGCGACAGGGCCTATCCCAAGGGGCGCATGCTGGCGGAAAGGCTGAAGGATGTTTTGCCGAGGCAGCAGTTCGCCATCGCGATTCAGGCGGCCGTGGGCGGCAAGGTCATAGCCAGGGAGACCATAAACGCCTTGAGAAAAGACGTCCTGGCCAAGTGCTACGGCGGCGACATCACCAGAAAACGCAAACTTTTGGAAAAACAGAAGGAAGGCAAGAAGAAGATGAAGCAGATCGGCAAGGTCTTCATCCCCCAGAAAGCCTTCATAGAGGTATTGAAAGCGGAAGACTAGATGCAGAAATACGTTCAGGAAAAAAAGACCGTGGCCCTGGGCGCGGGGTTCTCGATGTTCGGGTACGTCCTGTCCACCCTGATGGGACTCCTTACGAACGTCATTCTCTACTGGCGTTTCGACCACTCCCAGGCCTCTTCCGAACTCAACATCTGGATCATAGCCTTCTCTTTCTTCGCGATCCTTGAGCCTTTCGCGCGGCTCGGCCTTTCCGACGGCGTCCAGCGTTTTATTGGCGTACACTGGGTCGACAAGGACTGGGGACGCATCAAGGGCGTCATAAAGGGGGCCTTCCAGCTCTCCTTCGCCGCTTCGATCGTCATGATCGCGTGCGTCTACTTCCTGGCGCCCCATATCGCCAACCATTACTTGAAAGACGAAGAGTCCGTCCGGCTGCTCTGCCGGGTCTTGCGCTCTCTTTCCCTTTACCTTATCCCCATAGCGCTCACGACCATCTCGCTTGCCGTTTTGAGGGCCCTGAACGACATCCGCCACTCCGTTTGGATCGAGACGCTCTGCCAGAAATTCGGCTGGCTTGCGGTCGTTTTGCTGGTCGGGTTCCTCCCCCGCAGCGAAAACCGCATCATGGGTCTGGCCTGCGGCATGGTATTGGTCAACCTTCTTTCCTTCGTCATCTCGATAAGGTGCCACGCCCTGGCGGCGCCGAAACTCAAGGAATATTCCCCTAATTACGACCGGCGCGCGCTCTTTCTGTTTTCCATTCCTCTCGTCCTGCAGGCCGCCATTCTGGTCTTCATGAAGAAATGCGACATCATGATGCTCGGCTATTTCCACAACGCGGAAAACTACGTGTCCCAATACAACGCGGCCGGCATCTCGACGCTCATCATAGCCAACATCCTTCTGGCCTACTCCTCGCTTTTCGCGCCCATGATCGCCAAGATCAGCAAGGAAAAGGATTATCGCCGCATGAACGAGCTTTACAAGACCGTCACGCGCTGGATGCTCTACGTAACGCTCCCGGCCGCGGGAATGATGCTGCTCTTCCCCGCCCAGATCCTTTCCGTTTTCCACCTGAGACCCGACCCGATGCTTCTCACTACCCTGAGGATACTGGTCTGCGCCCAGATCGTCAGCACCCTGGCGGGACATTCGGGAACGATGATGATAATGTCGGGCTATTCCAGAATGATACTCTACATCAATATTCTGGCAGTCTTCGCCAACCTTCTGCTGAACCTTCTGCTTATACCCCCCTACGCCATGGTTGGCGCGGCGTTGGCGACTTTGGCGGCCATAACGATCAGGAACGGCCTGGCGGTCATCTGCACGGCTTTCTTCGTCAAATCCCAGCCCTTCAGCCTCTCCACGCTCACCATATCCCTGACGGCCGCCATCTGCGGCGTTTTGGCCTATTTCGCCTTTACATACGTGAACGCGGTCCTGCCCGACACCCGCTTTTTCACCCATTGGGCCTTCCAGCTTGCCCTTTCCGGAGCGCTTTACGCTCTTATCTATATCCCCGCGACCGCTTTGACCATGCATAAAGACGACCGCAGCTTCATTGTTGACGAGGTCATTCCGCGCTGCAGGCGGGCTTTACAGAGATAGGAGCTTTTTGATAGAATGAAAAAAGAATAATTTGGTAAATAATAAAAATTAAGGTCTTATAAGATGCGTAACATATTCCTTCTCATCGCGCTGGCGTTCTGCGTCTATTTCGGGTCCTCTCTGTGGACCTTCACCGACCCCGCTTCCTTCAAGGTCGTGGCCAATTACATCCCTCTGACGGTGATGTGTTTGACTCTGGTGGTCGGGCTCATACACCTGCGCTTCGCCCTGGCCCTGACCGTAGTTTTCATATTCTTCTTCGGGAATATGGCGATCTTCGACCATATGCTCTACCTGGTCTGCTCGAAGCTGGGGTTCGAGACCTTTTTGTCCAGCGCCGTCCCGGTCGGGCAGTCGATGAAGTTCTTCCAGTTGGCCAAAGTCCCCTACGAGTGCGTGCTATTGGGTCTCTTCGCGGCCTGGGCGCTGACGCGCTTCTTCGGCAATCCCGAGCTCGATTTCGAGGTCAACAGGGCCAGGACCGCCAGGCAGATGAACTTCCCGATCTTCATCTTCGGGCTCACCGCGATCATTGCCGGCATCTACGCCGCCATCGCCCTGGACAACATTTTCATGCCGGGCTTCCTCGGTAAGATCCAGCATGTTTTCTGCTCCTTCCCCTATCCTTTCTTCAAGAGAGTAGAGGCCGCCAATCTGCAGGCCTTGAGGAACGCCACGCTGGCCATAGAGCTCATCGCGCTTTACACCGTTGTCATCAACGAGGTCTGGTCTGAGAAGCACATCAAATTCTATCTCGGGCTTCTTTTGCTCCTGGGCGTTGGATCGGTCTTTGTGGGCGTCGTTCAGCGTCTCTCCCTGACGGGTTTCTCCAATTACGTCTACCGCTACACCAGGGAGATCCATGCGACCTTTGTCGAGCCGAACTCCTGGGGCGTCTTTTTGTTCACACTTCTCCCCATCGGCCTGGGGCTCCTCTTCGCTGGAATAGTCCCGGCCTTCTGCGGCGTGGCCGTCATTCTGCTTTTCCTTCTGGGCATCTTTTTGGCCGGCTCGAAAGTCATCCTGCTCTTCTCGGCGGTCATATTGCTGGTCTTCTTCATAGTTACGCTCGTCAAGGCTTTCCGCGGCGGAAAGATCATTCCTCCGGTCTTTGTCGGGACCCTTTTGGCCTGCTTCGTGCTTTTCGCCGTCGGTTCTTACCTGAATGTTGACAAAGCGGAACTGCTCTCGACCAAAAACAACACCAAGAATGGCAATTTCAGCGCTTCAAAAGACGTCGACAACCCCTCCGGAAAGCCTTTGGGCCTCTTCCACAACAGCCTCGCCACCTCCGTGGCGAACCAGATAGACAGTTTCAAGCAGTCTCTCTTTGAGGAAGACCCTGACGTGACCGGTCCGAAAAAGTCCGACTTCGAGTCCAAGCTTTACGCCAAAACGAATCACAAGTCCGCCGACTGGATCACCGTCTTTAATTTCTTCAGACCCAAGAACGGCAACTGGGATTATCTGGCACTGGGCTGCGGTCCGAACAACTTCAAGCGTTTCTACCGCACCTACCAGCCCAAATACGTGAAAGAGTCCAGGTCCGGCGCCGGAAACATCTTCCTGCAGGCTCTGGTGGATCAGGGCATATTCGGCTTCGCAGCGCTCTTGATGATCACCATAATCACCATCAGCGTGGCCTTCGGCACGGTCGAGCACAGCATATCGCCGAGGACTTCCAGAGTCCTGGCCTGGATGTTCGCTTTCCTGGTCTTCGGCTGCCTCTTCGAGAATTCCTTCAGCCAATACCAGATCGCCGCGCTCTACTGGTTCCTCTGCGGCCTCATCATGGTCAACGCCGCGACCACCAACCGCGATTATCAGCCGACCTTCAAGGTCTTTTACATCCTGCTTCTCGCTCTCGTCCTTCTCGGGACTGTAGCCGTCTTCTGGCCGAAGATCGTCTCGCATCACAACGAGAAACATTCTCTCGACGCCGCCGTCGCCAGACTGGAATCCATAAAGGGCGCCGACCTGACCGAGGAGGAAACTTCCCAGGTATACGCCAAGCATGAGCTCGGTTTCGTCTACAACCAGATGGGCCGCTGGAGCGACAAGTCCTCCTTCATGATCATCAAGCCTGAAAAGGGCAAGCGCGTGATGCGCCTGGAAGCCGCCTGCGCCCATCCCAAGCTCTCCCCCGACGAACCCGTCGAGGTGGAAGTCCTCGTTGAGAGCGAGCCGGCCATGAAGTTCTGCTTCACCAACAGCTGCCTCAAGACGCTCGAATACGATCTCGGACGCACTTCCCAGATCAGGGCTCTCTTCCAGGAACAGGATTACATCGTGGTGGAGATCAGAAACAGCGCCACCTTCGTTCCCGCCGAATACTATCCGAACCTCACCAACCAGACCTACCAGGTCGGCGCCTTCATAGGAAAAGTGACTTTCCATGAAAAGCAGACTCTTCCCTCGGAAGAGGACCTCGACATCATCGAGGACGAAACCGAGGAAACTGAAGAGCAGGACGAGGAGCCTGCCGCGCCAGTTCTGGAAGTGAAGGAGGAGACCAAAAAGGAGATCGACGTTCCCAAAGACACCATCTTCGGCGAAAAGGTCGGCGAAGAGGAGCTGGACGAGACGCTGAAAGAGATGAGCAATTTCGAGCTGGAACTCCCGCAGTGATATGCGAGTTCTCTTCGACGCATTCCCGCTGCTTGCTCCCAAATCGGGGGTCGGATACTATACCCTGAACCTTCTCAAGGCGATGAGTCGGGAATATCCCGAAGACGACCACGTCTATTTTTACGGACGCCGCTTTTCCAGGGAGATCCTGGAGGCGGCGCCTTCTTTTGACGCCGGCGTGAGGAAGGTGTTGAAAAAATGCTTTCCCAAGCCCTACCGCATAACGCAGCCTATAAAAGAATTCTTTTTCAAGCATGGGGCGCCCAAAATAGGGGCCGACATTTATCATGAGATGAATTACGTTCCCCTTCCGTACTCAGGGCCCCAGGTCGTGACCGTCTTCGACATGTCGCTCATCAGATATCCGGAAACGCATCCCAAGGACCGCAGAGCTTACTTTGAGAGCTACTTCGCGAAGCGATTGAAAAACGCCAGCCATTTCATCACCATAAGCGAGTTCTCCAAAAAAGAACTGGTCGATCTGTACGGCGTTCCGGAAGAGAAAGTGACGACGATCTATCTGGGCGGACTGGAATTTACCGAGCCGAACCCTGATTTCAAAGGCGGTCTGCCGGAGAAATATTTCCTTTATCTGGGGAATCTCGAACCGAGAAAGAATCTGCCGATGCTCCTGAGAGCCTACGCCGCCGCCAGAAGGAAGGAAAAGGACCTGCCGAAACTGGTGCTGGCGGGCTCCCCCACCTGGCTCTCCGACGAGATATTCGCGGCCATCAGGGAAAACGATCTTTCAGACCACGTCATCGCCAAGGGCTACGTCCCCCTCGATGATCTGCCGCACTATTACAGGAACGCAACGGCCTTCCTCTTCCCCTCAAAATACGAGGGTTTCGGGCTTCCCGTCCTGGAGGCCATGGGCGAAGGCGCCCCTGTCGCGGTCTCGGATTCCACCTCGCTTCCGGAAGTCGTGGGCGACGCCGGACTCCTCCTACCCTGCGATGACGAAAGTAGCTGGACGAAAGCGATGCTCGACCTTTTTTACGATGAAGAGCTGAGGGCGAAACTCTCCTCGGCGGCTTTGGAGAGGTCGAAGCTTTTTTCCTGGGGACGCTGCGCCCGCGAGACGAGAAAAGTCTACGAAAAGACCTTGAGCCTTTACTTTTGACCGCATTTCTGATACCATTTCCCTACCGTTGATATTTTAACCAAACCATTAGGAGAAAACATGGCTTACAAAATCAGTTCAGACTGCCTCAGCTGCGGCGCCTGCGCTTCCGAGTGCCCCCAGGGCGCCATCGCGGAAGGCGAAGGCCAGTACCATATCGATCCGGAGAAGTGCGTTTCCTGCGGCCTTTGCGCCAGCGTTTGCCCCGCCGGAGCCATCAGCGAACAGTAAAAAAACATTTGCTCCTTTCGTCTAGTGGCCTAGGACATGTGGTTCTCATCCACAAAACAGGAGTTCGATTCTCCTATGGAGCGCCAAAACTCAAGACACCCGCGAGGGTGTCTTTTTTTATTGCCAACAAAAAAAGTTAGAAAATGGTATAATCATCTATAAAACAAAATAGGACACCATGAACACGGAAAATTATACTGACGCCCACAAGATCGAACTCAACTGCGTCGGCTGCGGCCACGCCGTGGAGTTCTCTCTTCTGGATCTCAACCCCGACACTCTCTTGACCTGCAAGGAATGCGGCAAAACGTATTCCTTCACACCCGAACTGGCCGATCAGATCAAGCGTTTCAGCAAGCTGCTCGAAACGGTCTACGAATCGCGCGATCTTCTTGGCCAGGCTAGCATAGGCATAAAGGTCGGAGAGGAGGAAGTCAAGATCCCCTATCAGCTTCTCCTGACCAGGCTCAATTCGCTTCTGAGCCTGAAGGTGAATGACACGGAGATGACTTTCCGTTTCAGGGTCAATCCCATAGCCGTTTTTGAAAAGAAAGACTGAATGAGCTTTTTGCGTAGGATCTACGACTGGGTGATGAGATGCGCCCCTTCGCCGTATGCGCTCCTCGCTCTCAATCTGCTTTCCTTTTCAGAATCATCGTTCTTTCCCATACCGCCCGATCCTCTTCTCATAGCGATGTCGCTGGCGAAACCGAAGCGCGCCTTGTGGTACGCCTTGTGGTGCTCGGTTTCCTCGGTGCTCGGCGGAGTCTTGGGCTACGTGATAGGCGCCTTTTTGTGGAGCAAGACTAGCGCATTCTTTTTTGCCTACGTCCCCGGCTTCACTCCCGAAAGCTTCGACACGGTCAAAACGCTCTACGATCAGTACGGCTTTCTGTGCGTCTTCGCCGCCGGTTTCACGCCCATCCCCTATAAGATCTTCACCATCGTTTCAGGCGTTTTCGGAATGGCCTTCTGGCCTTTCCTTATCGCCTCGGCCGTCAGCCGCTCAGCGCGCTTCTTCCTGGTGGCCGGACTGATCAGGATCTTCGGCGAGAGAATAAAACAATTCATCGACAAATATTTCAACATATTAACCATAGCGTTCCTTGTGCTGCTCATCGGCTGTTTCGCGATCTTCAGGCTTCTGAAGAAGGGAGACGAGACGAAGGAAGACGGGGCGCCCACGTTAGAAACAAGCGAGGTCTCTGAATGAAAAGATCTTCCCTTACCACAATAGCAATCCTGGCACTTTTTCTTAGCGCCTGCACCGCCATGCAAAGAGGCGGCCTGATAGGCGGTCTAATCGGAGGCGGTATGGGCGCCGGCATCGGCGCGGCCGGCGGAGGCGTCGGCGTCGCCAGCGGCGCTGGCGCTGGCGCCGGCGCGGGTCTTCGTACCGGCGCGATCGCCGGCGAAGCCTACGAGATCCACCGCGCGCGCATGCTCGAAGACTACGCCGACGTAGACAAGTACAGCGGCGAGGCGAAAGTCTCCACCAAGGTCGTGGCCAAATACGAGAAGCAGCTTGCCAAGATGGAAGCCAGGACCAAGATGATGGCCGCCCGCTACGAAGAGATCGTGGCCAAAAGCTACGTTCTGGCCAACAACATCCAGGCTGACGGGCGCTACGTCCAGGTCGAGACGACCAAGGAAGGCACCACGCAGATCACGATGCTCTCGGAAGTCCTTTTCGACGAAGGCAGAGCCCAGCTCCGCGAAGCCGTCTACCCCGTGCTTGAGGAAGTCGGCCGCGTGGTTAATTCCGAATATCCCAACTTCCTCATCGCTATCGAAGGACATACGGACAGCAACGAATTGCCGGAAGGCTCCAACTTCATGTCCAACTGGGAACTCTCCGCGGCCAGAAGCTTGGCGGTCCTACACTTCCTCGAGAAGCAGGGCGGCGTCGATCCTAAGCGCATGGCCATCTCCGGCTATTCCGCCAATAGGCCTGTCGCGAGCAACGCCACCGCCGACGGCCAGCGCCTGAACCGCCGCGTCGTCATTACCCTGATCCCGACAGACTTCGGTTCTCCGCTTTCCCAGGACGAGCAGCTGAACGCCACGGTCAACAATATCATGGAATCCACCATGCCGCTGCCCAAGCCCCCCGAAGTCAACATCCCGCAGTATGAGCCCGGAGGCTCCACCGGATTGAACGTCGCCCCCGCTCAGGATCTTCCCGGAGCCACGCCCCAGTCCGAGTCCGAGATGCTTCAGAATCTTCCCGCTTTCCCAACCATCAACTAAGGAGAATCAAGTATGCGTAAGTTTGCTTTTTTAACTTTGCTTTCCGCTTCTGCTTTCCTAATGTTTGGTTGCGCGACCAGCGAAGTGACCTATCCCCAGCCCCTGGCCCTCAACAACGGCGCCTTCGAAGGCAAGACGCTCTGCATCATGGCCTACGGGGAACCGAATGACAGATACGATGAACTCTACGAGACCTACCACCGCTGGTGGCTGCCGCGCTTCATTTACGGAAGCGGCGAAGTGACCGTCCTCGATCATCCTTACGTCAACGACGACGGCCAGGTCTTCCAGGACAACACCAACGAGGCTTTCGCCGAAGCCATCTTCAACCGCTTGAGAGGATATTCCATCTTTAAGCGTGTGGTGATGGTCAAAGACAGGGCCGAAGCCGACGAGTTCAACTACGACTACCTTCTGGTCTTCCACATCAACGACTGCTACGCCAAGGGCCTCGGCGCCAACGCGAACTTCGTCGAGTGGTGCACCATCGAGGGCAACGTAAACGTCTCGGTCTTCGTCTACGACCTGAAAGCCAATTCCAGGATCAGCGAGCAGAACATCCAGTCCACAGCGACCTCCACTTACGCCTGGGCGACGCCAGACGTCAGGGAGTATCTGAGAAGAAAGCTTCTTAAGGGAACGACCTTCCACAACGCGATCTCCCAGATAACGTTCTGAAAAAACAAAGCCCCGTAACAGGGGCTTTTTTCTATGCGCGTAGTCCACGTCGGGAAATACTACTGGCCCTATCAGAGGGGCATTGAAACTTATCTCAAAACTCTTGCGGAAGGGCTCTCCCCTCTTTGTGACCTTACAGTTCTGGTCAGCAACGACAAAAGCGTGACGGTTGAGGAAGAGATTTGCGGCGTGCGCGTCGTCAGACTCGCCAGAAGATTTCATCTCAACAGCACGGATTTTCTTTTCGGGCTTCCCAAAAAACTGAAAGAGTTGAAGCCTGACATCGTGCACATACATCTCCCCAATCCTTGGGCCGAGACGAGCTGGAAACTGGCCGGGAGACCGGGGAGGCTCTTCATCTCCTATCATTCCGACATCATCAGGCAGAAATATCTTCTGAAACTGTACGCGCCTTTTCACCGCGCCACCCTTGAAAGCGCCGAAAAGGTAATCGTCGCCACTCCCAACCACATCAAGTATTCCCCCTTCCTTTCCAAACTGCCGGAAGAAAAACTGGAAGTCATACACTACGGCCTTCCTCCCATAGATTTCCCTGCCCCTCAAAAACAGGAGCGCCCCTTTATTCTCTCGGTCGGTCAGCTCGTTTATTACAAGGGCTTCGACGTTCTCATAAAGGCAGTTGCAGACATACCCGGCCTCGACCTTGTGATCGTGGGCTGCGGTCCGCTGGAAGGCAAGCTTAAAAAACTCGCGGCGGATCTTGGTATTGCCGAACGAGTAAAGTTCCCAGGCCACGTCTCCCAAGAAGAGCTGCTTCAATACTACGCTGACTGCGAGTTCTTCGTCCTGCCCTCCACTTTCCGAAGCGAGGCCTTCGGGATCGTGCAGCTGGAAGCCTTCCAGGCCGGCAAGGCTGTGATCAGCGCCGATCTGCCCTCCGGCGTTCCCTACGTCAATCAGAACGGCAAAACAGGGGTAGTTGTACCCCCCGGCGACGTCAAGGCCCTAAACGAGGCCGTGAAGGCCCTCCACGGCGATCCTGACATGAGGTCGAGGATGGGTTCCGCCGCAAAAGAAAGAGCGCTCTCAGATTTTTCCGCGGAAGAGATGGTAAAGAAGACTTTCGCGCTCTATTCGCCCAAGGCCTGATCTATTTCTTTCAGAGCCTCGTCGACGAGACGTTTCACTTCGGGAAGTTTGCTCTTCAGCTTTTTGGCGGCCAAAAGTTCTTCCCTGGCGCCTTTGAGGTCCCCCATCCCGGCCAGACAGCAGGCCAGGTTGTAATGGGCCTCGACGGTCTGGGGGCGCAGTTCGATGGCTTTTTTCAGATACGGCAGAGCCTCAAGGTAGCGCTCTTTTCCCATAAGCGCCTGGCCGACATTAGCGTTCACTCTGAAGTTTTCGGGCGAATATTGAAGATTGTCCCGCCAGATCAGCTCCGCGTCGCTCCAATAGAAATTGCGCCTGAACGATAAGAAAACGAAGAGCAGAATGACAACGATCAGAAAGACCGCGTTGTAAAGATTCTTTTTCGGAAAGAGCGTGAAAACGACGGCGATCAATATCCCCGGCAGCGCGCAGTAAAGGCGGTGTTCGTAAAGCCCGTTGGGAATGAGCGTGGCCGCCGGCGCCAATGAAAGCGCGAAAAAGCCCAGCCCGAAGGCGAGGTACGGCCATCTTTTCCGGTTGATCCAGGCAAAGACCGCCAACGCCAGCCAGAACACTATCGCCAAGATCACCCAGGGCGAGGCGAAGCCTTCCAGAGGCACGTCGTACTCCAGCCTCAGCCCGAAGGGCCAGAAGCACAGTCTAAGGTAGACGGCCCAGACTTTGAACTGCGTGGCGAAATAAGAGAAGATATCGGGCGTATCGGCGTAAAGCCTGCTTAACGGTGAAAAGTCGAAGCTAGTCCCCTTCCACACTCCCGCGAAACGCAGAACGAGAAGGCTTAGGACGACGAAGGCGGCCGCCGCTAAAATAAGATACTTTTTGTATTTGGCGAGGAAAGGCTTCAGGTCGGCTGACGCGAAAACGAAGAATCCTAAAAGCGCGATAAGCGGAGCCACCGCCATATTCTCCTTGCAGAAGAGGCCGGCTATGAGGACCAGGACCGCCGGGATAAAGAAGAGCTTGTTTCTAAGAGCCAGCAGAAGGAAGATCAGGTGCGCGATCATGAAAGTGAAGCACAGCAGTTCCAACCGCTGGACAATGTAAGTCACCGCCTGCGTCTGCACGGGATGGACTAGAAAGAGCGCGGCGCACATGAAGGCCGGGAAACGCTTCTCCTCATTATTTCCGTAAGCTCCCTGCAAAAGCAGAAGAAACCAGTAGAAAAGAAAGCCGTTCAGGATATGGATGAAGAGATTGACAAGGTGATACCAGAAAATGTCGAGCGCGCAGAAGCGGTAGTTCAGCCAGAAGGTAAGGAAAGCCAGGAAGCGCCCGGGGGAAAAGCGCCAGAGGTTCAGAAGCGACCCGCTTCTCAAAGCTTCGTTATCGACGATGCATCTGAAATCGTCGAACTGCCAAGTCCCTTTGAAAGAGGAAACGTAAGCCGCGACGGCGAGGAGCAAAAGCAGAATAAGATCAAAAAGCCAGCGCTTACTCTTCACCGTCCGTTTTCTCCCCCAGTTCGTAAACGGCCAGGCCGTCGACGTCGCTGACAAGATGGAAAGGCACGCCCTGCTCTTCGAGGTAACCTTTCACGACCGGCGAAATGAAAAAGTTTCTTTTGCCAGTGACAACTTCATCCATGACCGCGACGTTTTTGGCAACGAGTTTCGGGTGCGCGGCGAGATGATAACGGTAATACTCCCCGTCGGTGTAAACGTCCCCGGTCACCAGCACACTCCCATGTGTGAGCGCTCCGAAGGCCTGGGCAAGCTTCGCGGCCTCGAAAGAGTTTCTCCTTTCAGGAGCCTTTTTGAAACTGTGCGCAAACAAAACAAGGACGCCTAAAAAGAGGAGCGGGCAAAGCACCGGGCGCATCGCTTCCGAGCGGCATATGTAAAGAAAAGAGCAGGCCAAAAAAATCGCCAGATAGGCCTCAAGGAGCCAGAACCACTGCAAGGGATAGAAGACGTAGCAGGGAATGATGAAAAGCAAGGCAGCCAAAAGGGCGGCGAAAAACGTCGCGAGTTCAAAGCTCAAAAATCTCTCCGTCTTTCTTAGGAAAAGGCCCAAAAGAAGAATGGGCGCGGCAAACAGCGGGAGCGCAGCCGAAGCAAGGAACGACCGGCCAAGATCCGCGAGCCTCATGGGCCATGAAGAAGGAGGCATTACGAAATAATTGCTCCAGAACTGCCCGTTCAGCACGGCGCAGAAAAGGCTTTTCCAAAAGTCCTCCCTTCTCAGATATTCGCAGCTCTCCCCTCTCTGGAAGGAAGCGACGGCGTAAAGATACGGAAGAAGACCGCAAGCGATCCCCAAAGCCGTTCCAGCAAAAAAGTCTTTGCATTTCCCCACCCTGAAAAAGTAAAGAGCGGCGAAGGGAAAAAGCAGTGCGAAGAACCAGAGCGCCAAAGGATCGTGAAAAGCCAAAAGGCCGCAGGGAATAAATTTCAAATAAAGCGGGACCGACTCGTTGACAAAGACGGCGTAGGCGAAAAAGAAAAGGCAAAACGACAAGGAAACAGGCGTCACTTCAGTCGCTGCCGTGACGATAAAAGGCAGAAAGCTCATCGCCAAGACCGCGAAGAAAGTGAAGAACCTATCCTTGAAGCGGCGGCTCAGCGCGTCCCAGAGGAAAACGCAGCCAAGAGAGACAAGGATGGCGGAAAGCAGGGAGAGATTCGCCCCCGGTTCGTCAATGAATTTGAAATGCGTAAAAAAGCGCAGCAACAGCGTGTACAGAGGAAAGAGCGGGGTGTGCGGACACCCGCCCTCCAGCGCGACGCGCACGAACTTCGCGGAGTCCGCCTCGGCAAGAACTCCGCCCGGTCCGAACTGCAGCCTGAATATAAGCTGAATCAGGACGAGGAAAAAGAGCGCCGCGCCCGCGGAAAGCGGGCGCAGCACTTGAAGCCGATCTGAAAATTTAGTAGACAAACTCGGTCACTATTTCAATGGACGGATTAAGGCTGTTCTTGACCGGGCAGGCCTTGGCCGCGCCTTCCAGCCTTTTCTTCATGGAATCTTCCAGAGCGACTTTGGGGAAAACAACTTTCACCTTGAAAGTTTTAACAGAGGCCGGAGACTGCTGCATCTCCTTCCCTACTTCCACCGAAAGGCCGGTCATGTCGATATTCTGCTGGGCGGCCACGAAGCCGATCATGCTGGCCGTGCAGGTCGCCAGGGCGGCGGAGAGCACGTCTGTCGGAGAGAAGACGCCGGGAGTTCCCTTGGCGTCAGTCTCAATGGAAGTCTGGGCGCCGGCCAAGGTGGCGGTGCACTTAAGGTCTCCATTGTAAGCGGCAATTGCGGAAAGAGCCATAAATATTCCTCAATGATTATCGGTTACGGCGCACGAAAGCAAGGAGCGCCAAAATAATGAGCGACAGAGAAGCCGGTTCAGGCGTCAGGACGAAGTCTTTGTAGAAGGAGCATTCCGGCGTGAAGGTGAAGTTCTGGTTGTCGTATTCCGCGGGCTTGATCCTCAAGACCGTCGTCTGACCCTCGCCGAGATAAATGTCGAAGAACGGGAAGCCGTTCATATTGTGGCGCTGGACGATGTTCTGCGTCTTGTGGTTCACGACCTGGATCTGCGCGTTGGTCACGATCTCAGTGCCGGTCCCGTAGAGGTAGCCGGAGACGTAAGGCGTATATCCCGTCATCTTCACGGGGATGGTGGGCGTGCCGGAGGATATCGTGACGTTGGTCACGTACTGTTCCCTGTCCTCATACCTTATGGTCATGTAGTAGTCGCCGTAAGGCAGAGTGAAAGCCGTGGTGCGGCCCTGGGCGGTGACGAGGCTCTGGAAGTTCGCGATCTGTCCCACGCCGTCCACAAGCGGGAAGCCGGAATTGATATCCGAGACGTTGGCGTAGATGAAGCCGTGATTGGAAGTGGCCGGCGTCTCGAAGACCACGCTGGCCGGCCCGTTGGTCAGGGCGATCTCAGTTATGCGGCCCTCGTATTCGTCGTGGGAGAGGCTCAGCCTGACAATGCCGGCGGGCACCGCGTCGAAAATAAAGGTGCCGTCCGCCTTGTTGGAGACCGAGAAGGCGAAGTTGTCGCCCACGGCCCTGATGACCGCGCCGCCCAGATATCCGCTGCCGAAATATGTGTTGGTCGTGACCACGCCGCCGATGGAGTAGTTCTCGGGAGGCGCCGGCTCAGCTTTCTCCACGGTCAGTTTGAGGACCTTGGGAGCGCTCACGGCCGTGTCGCTGGCGGCATAAGCGGCGAAATAATAGACGCCGGGCACCGCGGTGGAACACTTCACTTCCTCGCCCTCTTCGGACCTCAGAACGTTTCTGGTGGTGTTGAAGGGATCCTGGCGCCAGAGGACGCGCTTGCCCATGACGAAACTGGTCTTCATGGTCACGTCCTTGCCGGAAGTGACCGTCTTTTCCGTGGTGCCGTCATCGAAGGTCGCGGCGAGCGAGAGAGGCTGCGTGCCGTCGAAATAGAAGGCCGTGCTGTTCACGCTGCCGTTTCCGTCGCTGATCTGGCACTGGACGTAATAGGGACGGTCTTTCTCGAAGGTGTGCTCGACGGGTCCCAGTTCCTGCCAGATCGTCCAGCCGGCGCCGTTGTCCCAGTTGTAGCGGACCTGGTATTCATTCCTTTCGAAGGGGACCACCACAGGGAAGTAAGAAACAGTCAGGTTCTGCCTGGAGGTCTCCTCCAGATAGACGCTGGGAACGTTGTCCTTAATGGTCAAGGTCGTCTCGGCGTAGTTGAGGACCGCGCCCGTCCCCTTTTCCAAATTGAGTTTCAAAGTGTGTTCGCCAGGCTCCCCTGTCGCCATGATGCTGTCCATAAAGCTGGCGTTGGCCTCATCGATGGGCTCGTCGTCCAGGAACCATCTGTAGCGGTAGCCGCCCATGGTGCCGGTGCCGTCCAAGTTGATCCTGGAGCCGCGGTTGGCCAGATACGGGCCGTTGGGATTGACGATCTGATCCTCGATGGCCGGGGCCTTCACGTTGACGGTGTATTCGGTCTCATCGATGACGACCTTGATGGCGAAGGTCTTGGCCATGCCGCCGGTCTTCAGAGGATCTATCTGCAGCACGACCGGAACGGAACCGCTCGCGGTGGGATTGATGGTGCCGGTCCTGGGCCTGACCTTCAGGGAATCGAAGGAATTGTTGATTACAAAGTCGCAGGGCACGGAGCCAAGGTTAGAGAGAAGCAATACGCCGCTGCGGCAGTTTTCCAGCGTGATCTCGGAGGGCACCACGGGACGGGCCGAGGCGCCTTCGATAGTATGCGTGATAGTCGTTTCGGTCACGGCGCCGTAGTTGTCCCTGACCTGGCATTTCACGGTGTAATCGCCGCTTCTGTCAAAGGTGTGCCTGGCGAAATAATAATTCGTCCAGTCGGAATAGCCGCTGCCGTCGCCGAAATCCCAGCGGATGTCGAGGGAGTCGTGGATGCCGGGGTCGGTGGGATCGGCGCTGAAGATCTGCGGAACGTTGACCATTCTTGTTTCCGCCTCGCTCCAGATAGCGACGTGCGGATAGGCGTTGGTCACGTGCAGCACCGTATAGTTGGTGCAGATGCAGGTCCTGAACTGGCGGTCCGTCACTCTCACTTCAACGTCATAATCGCCGGGCCAGTAGATCTGGTCTTCCTTGTAATCGTAGTAATAGAAGTTGGTGCTGAAAAGCGTCGTGTCGCTTCCAACGAGCCAGCGCACGGCCGGGAAATAGCCCTTACTACCTTCCGCGGACAAATGCGCCGCCTGGCCCTGGCCGATCGTGTATTCGCCGTTGCATTCCGCGCTGACGTCGGGGATGCCCCTGACGCCCTTACGGGGTTCCGGAGTCGGGAAATCGCCGGTCAGCCAGTAATAGTAAGTCTGGCCCGCTACGCAGTCGTTGTCGTCGTAAGCCTGGAAGGTGTTGTCCCCTTCCCTGACCTTCACGGCCGTGGCGAGATCTTCCACGGTGTTGCGCCACAAAGAGACGTTCCCTTTCGTGGTGTTGCGCCAGCGCAGCCTGATCTTGTCGTCCCCGTTCATACAGATGAAGCTGTAAGGCACGGCTCTGTTCTTGATCGAATCGAAGGTATAGCCCAGGCAGAATTCGTCGAAGGTCATCTTGAAGCCGGAAGGCGCGTAGAGATACAGACTGGAGAAGCTGGAGCCCCAGTAAGAGTAGCCGTATTTATGGAAAGCGCAGTCGCTTGTTTTCGGTTCCTCGCTCATATCCGGGTTGACCCACAGATAAACGTCCGTATAGGCGTAGCCCGCATCGTTGGTCGTTATCGTGCAGCGGGCCAGATAATGGGCCGGCGTTCCGAAGTTATGCTTGATGCCCGTGCCGAAATCGAACACGTTGATCGTGCCGTCCTTGTAGAAAGTGAAGGCCTCGTAGGAGCCGCCGAGCCTGAAGCCGCCATAGCCGTAGCTGCCGCCCTCTTCGTCCATGTCGGCCCAGACCGAGAGCCAGATGTCATTTCCCGCGAGCGTGTCAAGAGAGGCGGGAGAATATTTCATCCAGTTGATGAAACGCCTGGTGGTGGCCGTTTCGGAAGACTCGTTGCAGATCCTCAGGCTTCCGCCCTCGTGCATGGCGGAATCGTCGCCAAGATCCCTGTCCTGAATGAAGAAAATGTTGGAAAGGCAGGAATACCAGGGGCTCGCGAAACCGCAGCCGGCTTCCTTGAACATCAAGCCGCTGCCGATTGGGTAATTGAAGCTCTCATGCAGGATCATGTCCCCCGCCGCGTGGTAAGGCACGGAGCGGTAGCGCGAGGCGTAGCGGCGCGTCTTCTCCCAGGTCAGGGCCACCTGGCACTTCAGGTTCGTTGAGATGGGCACTCCGTCGTAGAAAATATTGGTGGAGCTGAAATAGTTGAAGATGCCGTTGGATCTGGCCAAGACCGAGCCGTACTCCATGGGCGCGCCCGGAGGTGTGTTGTGGCAGCCGTGGCTGTGCTTGAAGAGTCCGCCGCTGCTCGTGCCGGTCTCATCGTAATGCTGGCCGCCCATGTTGTGGCCGTCCTCGTGGATCCAGCCGGTGGTGTTGACGAAGTTCACGTCCATGCAGTTGTTGGCGGAGCTTTCGCTGCCGGCTACGCCGCCCGACACGTAGGCAAGACCAGTGTAGGTCGGCATCAGAACGGCTATAGAGCACATGTCGGCGCCGTAGCGGGCCCTCAGCTGCTCGATCTGCTCAAGGCCGTTCTTAGAGTTGCACAGGCTGCTTAAGGCCAGGCTGGAATTGCAGATCTGGCCGACAGGGTTGGGATAATCGACGAGCTGGGAGTGCGCGAGGTTGAAGCAGGACCTGACGTGGCTGTTGCTAAGAATGAGCGTTCCCAGGACAATGCCCTGGGCCATGACGTTGTTGATGCCGCCGCGGTCCATCGCTTCGTCCACCGCTTCCTTGGTGTAGACGATCATGTAGTGCTGGGTGACATACTCATCGCATTGCCAGTCGTTGGTGTAATATTGCTCAGCCTCGATCTTGTCCATGACCTGCCTCACGCCGTCACGGGCGATAACATCGTCGATAGGCCCGTCGCAGCCGCCGCAGGTGAATGTCTTCTTGACAGGCGGAAGCGACATCAGACCTTTCGTATGGTTGTAGAGTATCGCGTACTCATGGTTGAGATAAGTGTAGTCCGCCTGTCCCAGCATCTGGTCCTGGTCGTAGGTGAAGCGCCAGATCTCGTTGTAGCCGTTGTTGCGGGGCTGGAAATAGCCCGCCCTGACTTCCACCAGGTTGATGTCGCGGTAGGCCACGGTGCAGAGGCCGGTGAAGACGCCGTCGGGCGTTTTCATAAAGAGCGTGTCGCCCACTTGCAGGGCTTTCACCTGATCGGGCAGGTCCTCGTCCTGCAATTTCGTGATGTTGCCGCTGCCGTAGCCGCTTGAAAGCGTGGGCGGCTGCTCGCAAGTCATGTCGACCGTTAAGACCTTTTCATTCTTGGGGACGCTGGCGAAGGCGCAGACGGCCAGAAGAAAACTGAGCAGAAATACTCTTTTCATGATGGTTCCTGTATTGATTATTTGTTTTTTATTTTATCATTCTTAAGTTTTTCGGCTATCATTCTTCTCACTTCCAAACTCTCTTTTCCCATCGGCATGAGGATCCAGTCGTGCATGACGGCCTTGCCGATCTTCAAGGTGGCGTCTATCCCCTTCCTTTTCGCCAGTTCGTAGAAGCGAATGGCGTGGGAGGAGAAGACTTCCTTGCTGCCGGTGAAGATGTCCATGGGCGGGAAGCCTTCGATTTCCCCGTGGTACGGGTCGCACTCGTTGTGGGCGGCCTCGGGGCCGGGACGCAGGAAAACGTTGAGATTGTCTATCAATTGGAGCGGGATCAAAATGTCGTCGGGCGCCAGGATGGCCATTTCCTCTTTGCAATTCTCTTCGGAAACGTCTATGTGGGCGGGAGAGAAAAGGAAGAGACGGCTGGGCAGAGGCAGGCCGTTGTCCCTGGCTCTGAAGCAGACCGTCAGGCAAAGCGCGCAGCCGGCAGAGTCGCCGATGAAGGCGATATCCTCCGGCTTGTACTTCTTCAGCATTTCCCTGTAGGTCAGATAGCAGGTGGTGGTGGAGCGGTACATGTCCGTATCGGGCAGCAAGGGATAATCCGGGAACCAGACGTCCCTTTCGCCATGCTTCAAAAGGTAGCGCGCCAGATCCCAGTGCTGCAGCATGGGCGGCAGGATCATGCCGCCGCCGTGGCAGAAGAGCAGCGCCTTGCCGTTGGCTTTTTTCTGACGCAGGATGTCGCAGTGGCGGCCGTCCGGCAGCGGAAGCGATTCCACGTCCTTTATGACTTTCAGCCATTTGGGGGCGTAGGTCTCCTTCCAGCTCGTCTTGCCGTCCAGCTTCTTTTTCAGCGCGGAGGCTTCCATGGCGAAAAGTTTTTTCGGGCCGAAGGTCTTGGCAAACAATGCCTGCGTACGATAAAGCAAGCTTGGTTTGATAGTGGCGTTGATGTTGGTGATCTCGGCGAAATGCGCGGCCACCGCCTTTTTGTATTCCGGCGAGAAATCGAAGGGATGCCGCGACTTCATGACGTCCATCGCTTCGTAAAAAGCATTGGTCGATCCCTTGTCCAGGAAATAGCGCTCCACTTCCCCGTAAGTTTTTAATTTTTCCGGGGAAGCGAAGCACAGTTGCGCCAGGGCAAGCGGTATCAGCCAAAGACGTCTCATTTATCCTCTCTTTCTCCCCATAAGGAAGAGCAGCAGAGCGAGCAGCGCCGCGATACCCGGTTCGGGCGTCAGCACGACGTCCCTGTCGAGACAGCCTTTCGGCGTGAAGGTGAAGTTCTCGTTGTCGTAATCCTCCAGGCGGTAGCGCAGCGTGACCTCGTGGTCGTCAAGGAGACCGATGCTGTAATAAGGCACGCCAGAAACGGCATATCTCTGAACGATGTTCATGGTCAGGGTGGAAAGGACCTGGATGACGCCCTGCTTCACGGTCTCGCCGCCCGTGCCGTAGAGGAAGCCGTGGATGGAGGGAGAGTAGCCGTCGCTGAGAAGATTGTACGTCTTGGAGTTGCCAACGGGATAGACGTTGGTTATTATGAGCCCGCGGTATGGCACGTCGCAGACGAGAACGTATTCGCCTTCCGGCATGGTCAGGGCGGTGGAACGGCCCTTATTGGTCGTCGTTCCCAGCTTCGACCCGGCCCTCACCTCCGCGCCCTGGATGGGCAGGTTAGAGCGCTTGTCGTTCAGCTGCGCGTAGAAGATGGTGTTGGCGTCCGCTATTTCCACGGGAACATTCAGGGTGGAGGCGCCGTTCGTGAGAGCAACTTCCACGATCCTGCCCCGCAGTATGTCGCCGCTGACGTTCAGCGTCAAGGGGCCCATGGGCAGGCCTTCTAAGATGAAGGAGCCGTCGAAGCGGTTGGAGACAGAAAGCTCGAAATCCTTGCCGGTCACCCTGACCACGCAGTCGGCGCAGACGCCGCTGCCGTAGACAGTGTTGGTGACTATGACGCCGGCCACGCAGCCGTGGGCAATATCCTCGAAGTCTTCCTCGACGTTAAGGATCAAAACTTCCGGAGCGCCAATGGCACTGTCGTTCTGAGTGTAGGCCAGGAAAACGTATTCTCCGGGAACGGTGGGCGTCACTTCCACGCTCTGCGCGGAAGCGTCAGCTATGAGTTCCAGTTCAGGATTGGAGATGGCTTCCCGCCAAACGCTCCCCGTTCCGCTGAAGCTCGCGATGTTCATGGTAACTGTTTTGCCCACCTGACAGGAGAAGTCCTTTTTGCCGTTTTCGAAGGAGGCCGAAAGCGTGAGGGCCGTTTCCGGATCGAACTTGGTAGAGGTGGCGTTGTTCTGCTGGCCGACCCTGACCTGGCACTGGACGAGATAGGTCCGGCCTTTCGCGAAGGTGTGGGAGATCTCTTTGGGTTCCTGCCAGACGGTCCAGCCGTTGCCGTCGTCCCAGTTGTAGCGGACGTTAGCCTCTTCCCTGCCGTTGACGATCACGACCGGGCAGTAAGTGACGGTGAGATCCTCGCGCTTGACTTCCTCGAGATAAACTTCCGGATCCCGGGAGGCGATGTAAAGGGTGTTGGTCACGGTCTTGACCACCGTCTCGTCATCTTTGAGAGCCTGCAGCACAAGGCTGTGGTCGCCGGGCGTCCTTACGAGCGTTCCTCTCCAGAGGAGGCCGCGCAGGATGCCGCTCACGTCCTCGCCGTCAACTAACCAGCGGTAATTGTAATCGTCCTGGCTGCCCAAGGCTGAGAAGAGAGCGTAATCTTTGTTCTTCACCATGTCAGGAGACTGGATGGCCAACTGGCATTCGGAATAAGGCACTCTCAAAGTCACGGAGTGGATGTTTTCCCCAACTATGACCTTGATGGTGTAGTTGCCAGCCGTGCCGCCCGTGGTCTGGTGCTGGAGCTTGATAATGACCGGTGTGACGCCGCCGGCTTCGCCGGGAACCGTGCCGCTAGAGGGATAAGCGGTGAGCATTCTGGAGGTGGTGTCGATTACGAAATCGTAGGGCGCGGAGCCGTCGTTAGAAAGAAGCAGCACGGCGGAATGTCCGTTGTCCATGGCAAGGACCGCCGGGATCACCGGGATGGCCGAAGCGGCGCCAAAAACGAACTCCTTGCTGGTCACGGTGGTGGCGCCGTAGTTATCCATAACTTCGCACTCGACGGTATATCTTCCCTCCTCCGGGAAAATGTGCGCCGCGTAGTAGCTGTTGGTAAAGGGGGTCCATTCCGCATCGGACGAGAAGCGCCATCTGACGGTCAAGATGTCGTTGGTGCCGGGGTCGGTGGGATAGGCCCTGAAGATCAAAGGCTTGCCAGCCATGGGATCTTCGGTCTGCAGTTCGAAGGTCACGTGCGGATAGCTGTTGGTGACGTGCAGCACCGTGGTGTCTTCGAGAATGTCGGTCTGGACTTCCTGCTCCGTCACTTCGATCTTCACCGGGTAATCGCCCGGCGTCATGATGATCCTTTCGTTGAAGGCGTAATCGTAATGGTTGGTCAAAAAGACCGTGTCGAATTCTCCGACCGTCCAGCGGATCATTGGCAGATAGCCCGTGGTGCCTTTGGCGGTGAGGTGCGCCACCTGTCCCTGGCCGATCGTGTATTCGCCGTTGGCTTCCACCGTGTCGACAGGGATTCCCACGATGCCTTTCCTCACGAGCGTCGTGAAGACGTGGTCGGAATAATTGGCTTTCAGCCAGTAATAATACGTTACGCCGCCGTCCACATGCGTGTCCTTAAAGCCTGCCGTGCCGCCTTCCAGGGTGGCTACGGAGACCGCCGTATCGAGATCGTTGACCGTTGATCTCAAGATCTCGAAACTTTCGGGTTCGGTGACGTTGCGCCAGACCATCCTGATGAAGTCGTTGGTGTAGCCGCCGGGAACGATCTGGAAGCCCATAGGCCGCTCGGGAGGATCAAGCGATTCATAAGTGAAGCCCATCCTCAGATCATCCAGTTCGCCCTGGAAGTTGTTCATGGAATAAAGCGTGAGATAACGGTAGTTGCCGAAATAAGTGGTGTTGCTGACTTCCAGAGTAAAGGCGGCGCTGGAAGGATCGGGGGCGCTTTCTCCCTCAAAATCTTTCCAAATGCTGACCGTAGTGTCCTGAGGGCCCATTTCAAAGTGAACCAGAACGCTGAAAGTCTTGTCGTATTCATACGTCAAGCCGGTGTTTCCGTTTATGATCCTGATCCTGCCATCGCCGAATCGAATGGGTAAACTGCCCAAATAAATGTAGAACAAATTCTCGTTCTTTATGTTCAGGGTGCTCCTCAGCCAGAAGTTCGTCCTGCTGTAGTGATAGTCGCCGTTGATGTTGCGGCCCCAGAAAATAAAGCGTCTGATCGATTCGGAGCCGGCGTTGACGTTATTGATCCTCAGCACTCCGCCTCTGTGAAAGCCCGGCCTTTCCATAGTATCGGAAACGGTCTGGAAAATATTTGTGTTGCAGTGTTCCCAGGGCGTGCAGAAACCTTCGCCGCCCTCCTGCCACATAAGGCCCATGCCGTCGGGATATTCGAACTCTTCATTGCAGATCAGTCCGTCCACGTCGGGAATGACGGGATTGCAGCGGTATCTGGCGGCGTAGCGCCTAATCTTCGTCCAGGTGTCGGCCACGCGACATTTGGCGTTAGTGGAAATGGGCACGCCGTCGTAGTAAATGTTGGTGGAGGAATAGTAGTTGAAAAGACCGGCGGAGCGGGCCATGACTGAGCCGTATTCCCTGGGCGCCCCAGGAGGCGTGTTGTGGCAGCCGAAGCTGTGGTCGAAAAGACTGTTCCTGTTGTTTTCCGCGTAGGTGTCGATATAGTGGCGGCCGCCCATGGTGTGGCCGTCCTCGTGGCACCAGCCTGTGCCGCCCAAAAAGTCAGAGTCCATGCAGTTGAAGGGAATGGATTCGGAGCCTGTCTGGGAAAAGTTGACGTTGGCAAGGCCGGTGTAGGTGGCGTGCTTGATGCCTATACTTCCCATGTCGCATCCGTAGCGGCAGCGCATGTCGTAAGCGTCCTGGCAGCCGTTCTTGTAGCCGTTGAAGTCGCCGAGGCTCTTGCTGGAATTGTGATTGTCAGGGTAATCCTCGAGCAGCTGTGAGTGACCCAGCCTCAGGCAGGCTTTGATGTTGCTGTTACTAAGAAGCAGCGTGCCATGGACGATGCCGTGCGCCATGAGGTGGTTGATGCCGCCTTTCCTTTTGGAATACTCGTAGGCGTCCTTGGTGTAGCAGATGAGGTAATTCTGCGTCACGTATTCCGGCACTTCCCAGATGTTGGTGTAGAAGGTGGCCGGCTGCGGGATGGAAGCGTTGGCATGGATCTCAGCCTTCTGCTCTTCCGACATCTCGCTTAGCGCCGCGCCGTCCTCGTTGCCGCAGCGGAAATGCTTCATGCGGCTCTCCTCGCTGTAGGCCGTCAGTTTCCCGCTGGCCTTGGTGTAGAGGATGTTGTATTCCTTGGCCGCGTAGGTGTATTCCATCCAGCCCACCAGGGCGTCCTGGTCATAGGTGAAGTGGAAGATCTCCCTGTAGCCGTTGTTGCGGGGCTGAAAATAGCCCGCTCTCACTTCCACCATGTTGACGTCGCGGTAAGCCACGCCCACCGTGCCGGTGAAGATGCCCTCGGCGGTCTTGAAGATGATCTTGTCAAGATACTTCAGGGCTTTGACCTGTTCGGGAAAATCCGGGTCCTGGAGTTTCGTCACGTCGGTGCCCATGATCTTAGAGGCGCTGGCGGACTCGAAGTCCACCACCAAAAGTTCTTTCTCTTTTTCAGGCGGAGTGGCGAAAAGAGAAACGGTCGTCAGTAAGACAAGCAGACAAAGTTTTTTCATGATCTATCCTTGTGATGTAGTTTCAAGAGAAGCAGGAAAATGAGAGGCGTTATGAAAAGCGGTTCCGGAGTCAGAACGAAATCTTCCGCGTCGTTGTTCTTCAGCGCGATGTCCATGTTAAGGTTGTCGTAGCCCTCAGGCCTGAAACGCAGCGTGGTCGCCGTTCCGCCCAATACGACGTCGAAGAAGGGCAGGCCTTCCAGGTTGTAACGTTTGGCGATGTTCATGGTCTCCCTGTTGAGCACCTGGATCTGACCGTTGGTCACGATCTCGCCGCCTGTCCCGTAGAGCATGCCGCTCAAGACATACTGCCTGCCTCGCATGACAACGTTGCAGGTCGTCGTCTGACTGAAGGACAGGACGTTCGTCACGACCGGTTCCATGCCAGGGTAAGTCAGTTCCGCCAGGTATTCGCCGTAGGGCAGCGTGAACGCGGCGGAGCGGCCTTTCCCGTTGGTCCTGCCCTCCAGACCGGCGATCTTAATATTTACGCCTTCCAGAGGCAGCGCCGAGCGTTCTCCGGTGCAGTTGAAGTAGACGTAGCCCGTGCCGCTCTTTTTCCTCATTTGGAAGACGGCTCCCGAGTTCAGGAAAACGTTCGTCATGATGCCGTCATGTTCAGGATGCATGATGTTAAGGGTCAGGATGCCCGTACCGTTGCCCTGGAATGTCGGGAAAACGAAAGCGCCGTCCGCTCTGTTGGTGATGAAATAGAGCTCGCTGCCAGCCCTCACGCCGACGGCGCAGCCGCCCAGGGGGCCTTCGCCGTAAATGGTATTGGTGATGACCATGCCGTTCAGTTCGAAAGAGCTGAACGTCACCTCGGAGGGCTCGACCATGACTTTCAAAAGCTGCGGAGCGGAGACCGCTTCGTCGTCCGCCCGGTAATAGATGAAGCCGTAGGTCCCCGGTTTCGCGAAGGGGCCGCAGACAGTTTCCTCGGCGAGCGGGTCTTCCACAAGGCCAATCTCAGGATTCATGGGATCCTCGCGCCAGAAATTGCGCGCGCCGGCCTCGCCCAGCAGCGTCACGCATTCGCCGGCGGAGACCGTGATCTCGTCGGAGTAATTTTCCTTTATCCTGGCCTGGTAATAGAGCTCACGGTCGGGCCTGAACAACAAGGAAGCGTGTCCCCTGAGTTCTCCCAGGCTCACCTCGCATTTCACATAGTGGTCTCCGGTATGGGCGAATTCATGCGTGAATTTGGAATCCTCTCTGAGTTCCTGCCAGGTCGTATAGCCGGCGCCCTCACCCCAGTCGAAGCGGATCAGCATGCCATCCCTGAAGGACGCCATTCTCGGCCAGACGGTCACGCTGCTGGCCATCTTGTTGAATTCAGTGAGATAAACGGAGGGCATATAGGGCGAGACATAAAAATTGTTCGTGACGGAGGCGGCCAGTTCCCCTTTGACATTGTACCCTTCCAGAACCACGGAATGCTCGCCGCTTTCCAAGCCGTCCTGATAGACCGCCGCTCCCGCCCCGCTTATAAATTCGCCGTCCAGAAGCCAGCGGTAACTGTCGCATCCGCGGGAGCCGAAATTGTTCAGCTTCAAAGCGTCGCCCTCGAAAAGATCGAAGTTGCCGTTGATCGCCAAATGCGCTCTTTTGCCCGCCAGAAACCTTATTGTGACAGTGGTCCTTTCCCCGCCTATCACGACGTTGAAATTGCATTGCAAGCTGGTGTTATCATTTACTTCGATACGGTTGAACCTGATGAGCAGCGAGCGCCCGTGGGCGTCGACCGTGCCGGATTCCGGCGTGACCGTGAAAATAGTAGGATTGGTCGTATATTCGATCTCGTATTCGTAAGGTTCCGTTCCAAGG